>PNLU01000196.1 GCA_013823245.1 Alcanivorax sp. | reverse complement strand
CTGTTTGATCATCCACAGCAAAACCACCTTGGCGCTGCCCCGCGAGCACCAGGGCAACGACCCCCAGCCGCTGCGCTGGGAAGCGGAAGCCATCGCCTTCAACCAGCCGTTTCTGCCGCCCATCCCGGCCAAACCCGACATGCCGCTGGTGTTTCCTGCCAGGGTGGAATCCACGGAGCCCTACGCGCAACTGACCGGCAGTGGCCTGCGCAAGGCCCGCATTGCCTTTGATGAACAGCTCGAAGCGGCAGGCGAAGCCAGCCCGCCCCTGCGACAACTGCAACCCTTCGGCGGCCCACCTACCCACAACGGCCAGCCCACCGGCTGGGACTGGCCGCTGCGCGATGGCGCGGATATCCTGCTGACCTGTCTGAATGACGACCCGGACCAGCCCCTGATTCTGGGCTATGCGCCTTGCACCACCCAGCCCGGGCCAGTTGTTGGTGAAAACCGCCACCAGCACAAACTCATGACCCCCGCAGGCCATCAA
>PNLU01000195.1 GCA_013823245.1 Alcanivorax sp. | reverse complement strand
CGCCGTGGAATCGCTGGAACGCGGTGAAGTGCAGCGCATCATGCTGGTGCGCCCGGCGGTGGAAGCCGGCGAGAAGCTCGGCTTCCTGCCCGGCGATCTGGCGGAAAAGATCGATCCCTACCTGCGCCCGCTTTATGACGCCCTGTATGAAATGCTCGGCTTCGAACAGGTCGCCAAGCTGATGGAGCGCAACGTCATCGAAGTTGCGCCGCTGGCCTACATGCGCGGCCGCACGCTGAACGGCAGCTTCATCATTCTGGACGAAAGCCAGAACACCACCATGGAACAGATGAAGATGTTCCTGACCCGTATGGGCTTCGGCTCGAAGGCCGTGATCACCGGCGACATGACGCAGGTCGATCTGCCACGTCACCAGCGCTCCGGCCTGGTCCATGCCCTGGACGTGCTGGACGGCGAAAAGGACATCGGCATTACCCGTTTCGACAGCCGCGATGTGGTGCGCCACCCGCTGGTACAACGCATTGTGGAAGCCTACGAACGCCATGAACGCGACCAGACACCCGAGCGTTGAGATACAGCGCGCCCTGACCGGTGCAGACCTGAGCGGCGCCGACCTGCCCGACGACGCTCAACTGAGCGCCTGGGCCCGTGCCGC
>PNLU01000194.1 GCA_013823245.1 Alcanivorax sp. | reverse complement strand
CAGATCAGCCTGCAACGGCCGCTGCCGGGTGCGCGGCATATGCTGCGCTACGGCGGTGCCCTGTTGATTGCCGACGACCTCGGCGGCCTGACGCGGGTGGACCGCCTTGGCGCCACGCGCGTGATGACCGATGGCGTGGTGACGGATATGGTGCTGGCCGGCACGGATCTGTTGGTGAGCTATGCCGGTGATGCGGCACTGGGTGTCTTCGAAGCAGGCGTTGCCGGTCGTCTCGACGGCCTGGGCCGTTATTCACTTGGCGAAGCCCCGCGTGCCCTGACCTTGCATGGTGATCGTCTCTACACCGGGGCCGCGCTTTATCACCTGGCGCAACCCGGTACACCGGCACAGGTGGCCAGTCTGTCGCTACCTGACACCGCCGTGGCGGCGGCGGCCCATGACGGTGAGTTCCTGCTGGCGGGTAGCCTGGCGGGCGCAGCACGACTGCATGCTGGCGACGCCGGTTGGCAAACCCGGATGCTGGGGCAGCCGTTTACCGTCAGTGTCGAAGCGGTGGCGGCGGATGCCCGGCACGAATATGTGCTGGAGCGCGATACCGGCCTGCTGAGAAAGCATGCGCCGGGCGTGACTCAGCCGTTGCAGACCTTCAATCACGGTAACCGTTTGCCTGGCAAGCTGCTGGTGGCGGGTGATCATCTGATCGCGGTTGCGGGCGATACGCTGTTGCTGCATGACCGCGATGATCTGAGGGTGACCGAC
>PNLU01000193.1 GCA_013823245.1 Alcanivorax sp. | reverse complement strand
ATTGCCCGACAAATTGACCAGTGCAAACAGGACCCGCATTGACCCTGCTGCACAACCGGATAAAAGCAGGAAGCGTGCCAGCTTTTTGCATGATGCCCGTGCGGTGAGGGAGTGGTGGTCAGAAATTCAAGTTTTATCAGAGGGTTGCGTCGGAACAAAAAGAGTGAGGGAGGTCGGCATGTTGGCCTGTCCAGCATGCCGCCGCTGCCGGGTTTGCGTTATCCCGGTGCAGCGGCGGGCGATCAGTGCGCAAAGCGTGCGCAAGGACAGAGCAGTAGGTCAGACGTGCAGGGCGAGGCTGAGCATCAGCAATAACAGCAACAATACCGTGCTGGCTTGCCACCAGCGCAGGGTGCTGCGTTCCTGACGGGTAATGACCGCAGGCTGTCCTGCCGGGCTGCGCAGGGCGGCCCGGAATTCAGCGGCGTCGGCATAGGGAATCGCGTCGGGGTGCAGGGCCCGCTGCAACGCCTGGTTCAGCCAGGTGGGTACAAATGCATTGTGCTGTTGCAGCCGCAGCGTGGGTTTGTCGGTATCCGGCAGAGCGCCGGTGAGCATTTCGTGGATGATGACCGCGGCCGCATACAGGTCGCTGCGTTCATCCGGAACGCCCCCGGCAGCGACGTGACGTGCGGTGTAATGCCGTGTGCCCAGGGGCCGCGGTGGCGGCGGCTGGTCCAGACCGCGACAGTAGCAGCTGCCAAAATCAACCAGCTTCACCAGCCCGGTCCGGTCCACCATGATGTTGTCCGGTTTCAGATCACCGTGAATCACATCGGCACGGTGCAGGGCGCGTAATCCGTTCAACAGTTGATCTGCCAGATACAGCTTTTCCTCGACGGCTGCATCCGGGTGTTCGCGCAGCCACTGGCGCAAGGTCACGCCGTCGATGTATTCCAGCCGCTGATACAGGCAACTTTGCTGGCTGACAGCGGGCAGCGGACGCAGCAGGTGCGGGCTGCGCAGTCGCGTACCGATCCAGCCTTCCAGTGCAAAGCGGGTGAGGGCGTCCGGGTCGTCTTCCAGGTTCACCGACGGCGCCTTCAGCGCGCTCAACTCGCCCGCAGAATCGCGTACCAGATAAAGATGGCTGCGGGCACTGGCATGAAGTTCATGCACGATGGTCAGGTTATCGACGCGCATGCCGGGCGCCAGTGGCGGCGGGAGCGGCAATTCGCTCAGATGGGCCAGGGCGTCATCGGCGCTGGCGTCCGGCAGGCTGAGCACTTC
>PNLU01000192.1 GCA_013823245.1 Alcanivorax sp. | reverse complement strand
ATAAGTTTCGATCCGCTCTCATCGCAGGCGGATAGCATGCATCAGCTGATGGCCTTCCTCAACACGGGCTTCACGTCCGCGTTCTACCCGCTCTGGGCCGCGTCCCATCTGGAGCCGCCAGATCCGCCGATGGAGTCTGCGCTTCGCGAGTGGGGCGTCACCCGTGTTGTCGAACGCCACGACAGGCTTGAGGAGATGATCCCCGAGACCAGGTTCCTGGTCGCAGACCACCCTACGCTGGCCGATGGCCTCCTTGTTGGCGTAGCGCGCTGGCTCGACTATCACCGCGTAGCCAACAGGAACCGCTGGCCGAAACTTGCCGCACTGAGAAGCCGCCTCGAATCGGATCCCGCTGTCCTCTTCGCGACCGCCCTGGAAGAGGGTGAAATGCATCGGGGCAATGGCTCCTGCATTGGCCATGTTGAACTGCAGGATGTGGTCGATCGCCTCGACTCGAGATAGCAGTAAAGGGAACGGAGGGAACTACGCCGGGTTCACTCCCTCCGTCACCCATTCTGTTGGCGAGTCAAAGCACTTGCATGGCCACGAAGTGCTGTCCGAAGCGCGGCACGAGCAAGCAGTCGCGTCGAGTCGAGCGTTGGAAGCAGACCTTGCATCGCGGGCGAGCCCCCCCCGGGTGCGCTGCGCTTACCCGGGCTACGCCGGCTGGCGTATGTGCGTAGCCCGGGTAAGGCCCAAGGCCGCACCCGGGGCCGGACTTCGCATCGCAAGCAAACGCCGCGGGGCGGCATCCCGCCCCGGGCGCAGATCCCGACTAGGGATCAATGGAGCCGGGTTGCGTACGGCTGGTGGTGGCCGCCCTTGTGCCGGGCCCACATCATCGGCGCCACCGTTGCCGGTGCGCGCTCCACGGCCGGCGACGCGAAACCGGCGTTGTATACCGCCGGCTCCTCGCGCACGCGGGGCGACAGCCTGGGTGCCCAGGGGAGTCGCTGCGCGGTTACCTGTTCCATGATCTCCTGCGCCGCCATGGCATCGTCGAAGATCGCATGGCCCACCGCCGACACCGTGCCGATCGCCATGTCGACCTCTTCCGAGTTGTGCACCACGTCGCCATGGGCGTAGATCAGGTTGAGCAGGCGGTCGAGTTCGTCCATCTGCTCCAGGGTCACGCCGAAGAGCAGGCGCTCCGCGCCCGCCGGGGCTTCCACGGTGTTATCGCCGGGCGCGGCCTCCGCCTTCGATCGGGCCGGTGACGCCTCGTCTTCCTGCACCTCGCGTTCGTGCGCCTCTTCCCTCACCTCGTCGTCCTGCGCCTCGGCATCTTCGGCATCGTGCGAAGCCGCGTGCTCCGTGCAC
>PNLU01000191.1 GCA_013823245.1 Alcanivorax sp. | reverse complement strand
GCGCGCGAAAAGCTGCTGGGTCGGCAGTTCGAGGAGGCAGGCAAGGCCTTCGAGCAGTACCTTTCTGATTATCCCGAGGGGCAGTTCCGGCCTTTCGCACATTTCTGGCTGGGTGAAATCTACCGCAGCCGCAGCACGCCTGACCGTAACAAGGCGATGCAACAATTCCGTATTGTCGTGGATGAGTACCCGGATCACAGCCAGGTGCCCGCCGCGCTATACAAGCTGGCCACCCTGCAGGCCGAAACCGGTGATACCAACCGGGCCCGGGTGACCCTGAACCGCATTATCCGTCAGTACGAAGATTCCTCTGAAGCGCGTCTGGCGCGCAGCATGCTGGAGCAGCTCGGCGGCGACAACAGCTGAGACGGTCTGCTGATTCGGTCCGTCGTGGCAGCTGTGCTAGAATCGCCGCCCCTGTATTGGCTGGCGTTCGGGCGAGTTCACTGTGGACCTGCGCATCACCGAGATTTTCCATTCCCTGCAAGGCGAAGCCCGTACCGTGGGCCGCCCGACGGTGTTCGTGCGCCTGACCGGCTGCCCGCAGCGGTGTGTCTGGTGTGACACCGAGTACGCCTTTCAGGGGGGCGAGCGGCGCAGTCTGGAAGAAGTGCTGGATACCGTCGCGGGCTTTGGCGCCCGCTATGTGACCGTGACCGGCGGTGAGCCCCTGGCCCAGCCCAATTGTCTGCCCCTGCTGACCGCCCTGTGTGACGCGGGTTATGAGGTCAGCCTGGAGACGGGCGGCGCCATGGACATTGCCGGTGTGGATCCGCGCGTGGTGGTGGTGATGGACCTCAAGGCCCCGGCTTCCGGGGAGCGGCATAACAACCGCCTGGCCAATATCCCGCTGCTGAAACCGATGGACCAGGTGAAGTTTGTGCTGGCCAACCGCAGCGATTACGACTGGGCGCGGATGCAGGTGGACCAGTACGATCTGGCCGCGCGCGTGCAGGATGTGCTGTTTTCCCCGGTCTGGGGGCAGCTCGACCCAGCCGATCTGGCGGGCTGGATACTTGAAGACCGTCTGCCGGTGCGCTTCCAGATGCAGTTGCACAAGCTGCTCTGGAAAGACGCCCGCGGGCGCTGACAGCGAGGCTGACAGGATGGAACACGCCAATCGGGCCGCCGTGGTCCTGCTTTCCGGCGGACTGGACTCCGCCACCTGCCTGGCGCTGGCGCGCAAGGCCGGGTTTTCCGTGCATACCCTGGCGTTCGATTACGGCCAGCGGCACCGCGCCGAACTGCACGCGGCGGAGCGCATCGCCCATGCCCAGGGGGCAGCCAGCCACCGGGTGATCCGCCTGGATCTGGGCAGTATCGGTGGCTCGGCACTCACGGATACCTCGC
>PNLU01000190.1 GCA_013823245.1 Alcanivorax sp. | reverse complement strand
GCCTTCGGCGGTGCCCGTCGCGATGAAGAAAAGTCCCGTGCCAAGGAGCGGGTCTATTCGTTCCGTGACCGCCACCACCGCTGGGACCCGAAAAACCAGCGCCCGGAGCTGTGGAACCTGTACAACGGCCGCATCAACAAGGGCGAGTCAATCCGCGTGTTCCCGCTGTCCAACTGGACCGAGCTGGATATCTGGCAGTACATCTATCTGGAAAATATCGACATCGTGCCGTTGTACTACGCCGACACCCGCCCGGTGGTAGAGCGTGACGGCATGCTGGTGATGGTGGATGACGACCGCCTGCCGCTGGCCGAGGGTGAAGTGCCGAAGCAGATGGATGTGCGCTTCCGCACCCTGGGCTGCTACCCGCTGACCGGCGCCGTGCCGTCCAGCGCGCGCACCCTGCCGGAAATCATTCAGGAAATGCTGGTGGCGCGCACCTCAGAGCGCTCTGGCCGTGCCATCGACCATGATGAAGCAGGTTCCATGGAGAAGAAAAAGCGGGAGGGCTATTTCTGATGTCATACGAAGCCCCCAAAATCGACAATATCGAAGATTACCTGCGCCAGCATGAACAGAAGGACATGCTGCGCTTTATTACCTGCGGCAGCGTGGACGATGGCAAATCGACCCTGATTGGTCGGCTGCTGCACGACAGCAAGATGATCTTTGAAGATCAGCTGGCGGCCATTACCCGCGACAGCACCCGCCACGGCACCACCGGCGAGCAGGTGGATCTGGCGCTGCTGGTGGATGGCCTGCAATCCGAGCGCGAGCAGGGCATCACCATTGATGTCGCGTACCGTTTCTTTGCCACCGATCACCGCAAGTACATTATTGCGGACACGCCGGGGCACGAGCAGTACACCCGCAACATGGCCACCGGGGCCTCCACGGCGCAAGTGGCGGTGCTGCTGATCGACGCGCGCTACGGTGTGCAGGTGCAGACCCGCCGCCACAGCTTTATCTGCTCGCTGCTGGGCATTCGTCATTTCGTTATCGCCATCAACAAGATGGACCTGGTGGACTTCAGCCAGGCGCGCTACGAAGAGATCAAGCGCGAGTACGAAGCCTTTGTGGCGCAGTTGAACGTGCCCGATGTGCGCTACGTGCCGATGTCGGCGCTGACCGGCGACAACGTGGTGCATGCCAGCGAGAAGATGCCCTGGTTCCAGGGTGAGCCGCTGCTGACGCTGCTCGATCACCTGCCGGTGGACCGCGACGAGCCGCTGGGCCGCCTGCGCCTGCCGGTGCAGTACGTGAACCGTCCGAACCTGAACTTCCGTGGCTACTGCGGCACGCTGGCGGCGGGGCTGCTCAAGCCCGGCCAGGCCGTGCGCGCACTGCCGTCAGGCAAGACCTCGACGGTCAAGTCCATCGTGGCCTGGGAAGGGGAGCTGCCAGAGGCTCATCCGGGCCAGGCGATCACCGTGACCCTGAACGACGAGATCGATATTTCCCGGGGCGACATGCTGGTGGCCGCCGACGATGACATGGACATGGGCCATGCCTTCATGGCGCACCTGGTGTGGATGCATGAGCAGCCGTTGCAGGTTGGCA
>PNLU01000189.1 GCA_013823245.1 Alcanivorax sp. | reverse complement strand
TGGCTCCGGCGGCCCCTTCGCCCAGTCCGCCGCCCGCGCCCTGCTGGAAAATACCGAACTGCCCGCCCGGGAGATTGTGGCCAAGAGCCTCGCCATCGCTGGCGATATCTGCATCTACACCAACCACAATCACACCTTTGAAGAATTGTCCTGGTGACCCCTATGCCCGCAATGACACCCCGCGAAATTGTTTCCGAGCTCAATCGCCATATTGTTGGCCAGGATGCTGCCAAGAAGGCCGTGGCCCTGGCCCTGCGTAACCGCTGGCGGCGCATGCAACTGCCACTGGAACTGCGCAACGAAGTGGCACCGAAGAACATCCTCATGATCGGTCCCACCGGCGTCGGCAAAACCGAAATCGCCCGCCGCCTGGCACGCCTGGCAGACGCGCCCTTCATCAAGGTTGAAGCGACCAAATTCACCGAAGTCGGCTACGTCGGCCGCGACGTGGAATCCATCATTCGCGACCTGGTAGAAATGGGCGTAAAACTGCTGCGCGAAAAGGAAATGCGCAAGCAACAGTCGCGCGCCGAAGACGCTGCCGAAGAGCGACTGCTGGATGCCTTGCTGCCCCCGGCACGGGGCGATCAGCCCGCCGACAGCAGCACCCGCCAGCTGTTTCGCAAGAAACTGCGCGAAGGCGAGCTGGACGACCGCGAAATCGAGATGGAGCTGTCTGCCCAGCCGATGGGCGTCGAGATCATGGCGCCGCCCGGCATGGAGGAAATGACCAGCCAGCTGCAACAGATGTTTTCACGCATGGGCGGCGCCAAACGCAAGACGCGCAAACTCAAGGTGCGTGACGCCCGCCGCCTGGTGCGCGATGAAGAAGCCGCAAAACTGGTCAACGAAGACGAGCTGAAAACCCGTGCCGTCGACCTGGTGGAAAACAACGGCATCGTCTTCATCGATGAAATCGACAAGGTGGCCAAGCGCGGCGAAACCAGCGGCACCGATGTCAGCCGCGAAGGTGTTCAGCGCGATCTGCTGCCGCTGATCGAAGGCAGCACAGTGAGCACCAAGTACGGCATGGTGAAAACCGACCACATCCTGTTCATTGCATCGGGTGCCTTCCACCTCAGCAAGCCGTCTGACCTGATCCCGGAGTTGCAGGGCCGCCTGCCGATTCGCGTGGAACTGTCTGCGCTCAGCGTCGAGGATTTCGAGTGCATCCTGACCGAGCCGAATGCATCACTGACCGAACAATACCGTGCCCTGCTGGCCACCGAAGGCCTGAAAGTGGAGTTCACCAAGGACTGTATTCGCCGTATTGCCGAAGTCGCATGGCAGGTCAACGAGAAGGTCGAAAATATCGGCGCCCGTCGCTTGCACACGGTGCTGGAAAAACTGCTGGAAGAAATCAGTTTCGATGCCGATGATCTGGCAACCCAGTACCACGACAAGGCACTGGTGCTGGATGCGGCGGCTGTCGATCGCTATCTGGGCGAACTGGCCGCCGACGAGGACCTCAGCCGCTATATTCTCTAATGCACCAAACGTGACGGCCTGCGGGGTCGGGTACCGCTTTTCAGGACTGTCGAGAGGCATGGATGCCGAACG
>PNLU01000188.1 GCA_013823245.1 Alcanivorax sp. | reverse complement strand
CTCGGTGGGACCGGAAACCGTGTTCGAGCTGGAGCACATGGGGCTGCCGTTCTCGCGTACCGAGGAAGGCCGTATCTACCAGCGTCCGTTCGGTGGTCAGTCCAAGAACTTCGGTGAAGGTGGTCAGGCTGCGCGGACCTGTGCCGCTGCCGACCGTACCGGCCACGCACTGCTGCATACCCTTTACCAGCAGAACGTCAAGCACAACACCCAGTTCTACAGCGAGTGGCTGGCGACGGATCTGGTGAAGAACGCCAAAGGTCAGGTGTGCGGTGTGATTGCCCTGTGCATCGAAACCGGCGAAGTGGTGTTCTTCAAGGCCAAGGCCACGGTGTTCGCCACCGGCGGCGCGGGTCGTATTTTCGCTTCCACCACCAATGCCCTGATCAACACTGGCGACGGCATGGGTATGGCCCTGCGCGCCGGGGTGCCTGCCCAGGACATGGAAATGTGGCAGTTCCACCCGACCGGTATTGCCGGCGCCGGTGTGCTGGTGACCGAAGGCTGCCGGGGCGAGGGTGGCTATCTGGTGAACAAGGATGGCGAGCGCTTCATGGAGCGTTACGCGCCGAACGCGAAGGACCTGGCGGGCCGCGACGTGGTAGCCCGGTCGATGATGATGGAAATCCTCGACGGCCGCGGTTGTGGCCCGAACGGTGACCATGTCTACCTGAAGCTGGATCACCTGGGTGAAGAAGTGCTGCACAGTCGCCTGCCGGGTATCTGCGAGCTGTCCAAGACCTTTGCGCATGCCGACCCGGTGAAGGAGCCGGTGCCGGTGGTGCCCACCTGCCACTATATGATGGGCGGTGTGCCGGCCAATATTCACGGCCAGGCGCTGCGTCTGTCCGGTGGCCACGAGGGTGACGACCAGATCATTGACGGCCTTTTCGCAGTGGGCGAGGTAGCGTGTGTGTCAGTGCATGGTGCCAACCGTCTGGGCGGCAACTCGCTGCTCGACCTGGTGGTGTTCGGCCGTGCTGCGGGTCTCTATATCGAAGACGCCCTGCGCCAGGGCATGGAGCAGGCAGAGCCCTCTTCCGACGACATCGAGCAGGCGTTCTCGCGTCAGCGCCGCTGGAACGAGAGCAACAGCGGCGAAGCTGTCACGGCGTTGCGCGCCGAGCTGCAGCAGACCATGCAGAACCACTTCGGTGTGTTCCGCAAGGGCGACCTGATGGCCGAGGGCGTGAAGAAGCTGGCGGACCTGCGCGAGCGTATCGCCAGTGCGCACCTGGTAGACAAGAGCAGCGCCTTCAATACCGCCCGGGTGGAGGCGCTGGAGCTGGACAACCTGCTGGAAGTGGCGGAAGCGACGGCGATCGCCGCCGAAGGCCGCACCGAGAGCCGTGGCGCCCACTCGCGCTATGACTTCCCGGATCGTGATGACGAGAACTGGTTGTGCCACTCGATCTATGACCCGGCGGCCAAGCAGCTCGGCAAGCGCGCGGTGAACTTCGCGCCGAAGACCGTCGAGACCTTCCAGCCGAAGGTTCGGACTTACTAACGGAGGCCCGGAATAATGAAAGTCAGTATCTATCGTTACAATCCGGACACCGACCGCGAGCCCTACA
>PNLU01000187.1 GCA_013823245.1 Alcanivorax sp. | reverse complement strand
ATTGCGCCCACCAAGATCTACAACCACGTACCGACCATCAGCCCGAATCAGGCAGCGGACATGATCTGCGACGCGATCATCCGCCAGCCGAAGCGCATCGCCACCCAGCTGGGGATTCTCGGTTCCGTGATGCACTTCCTGACGCCGAAGGTGACCGAGACGATCATGAACACCGGCTACAAGCTGTTCTCGGATTCGGCCGCCGCACTGGGTCAGAAGGAAGACACTCCCAAGCGCATCAGTCGCGAACAGCGCGCCTTCTCACGGCTGTTCAAGGGCATTCACTGGTAAATGGCTTGTTTATTGGCCGCAGTGCCCACGCCGGTCCCATTCGGTCATTTGCATGACCGCAGGACCGGCGTAACGTCTGTGCATCATCGCTGAGGAAGCTGCCATGCCAAGAAAATTCCCGCTGCGCATGCCGGACCTGCGCCCCAATGCCCGCGAACTTGCTGGCACCCTGGTGCGCCGACTGGACGCCACCCTGTTCCCGGCCTTCAACCTGCGCCGCCGGGTCGCCGGCAAGACCGTACTGATCACCGGCGCCAGCATGGGGATCGGTGAAACCCTGGCCTACCGGCTGGCCCAGGCGGGCGCCCATGTCCTGCTGTCGGCACGCAGCACCGAAACACTGGAGCAGGTGGCCAGCCGCATTCGCGACCACGGCGGCAAGGTGGATATCTATCCCTGCGATATCGCCAACATGGAAGATTGCGACCGGATGGCCGCCGAGGTGCTGTCCGAACACGCGCGGGTGGATATTCTGGTCAACAACGCCGGGCGCTCCATCCGTCGCCCGGTGGCGCACTCGCTGGACCGGTTCCACGATTTCGAACGCACCATGCAGCTCAACTACTTCGGCGCCATCCGACTGACCATGGCACTGCTGCCACGGATGCGTGAGCAGGGCGGCGCCCAGGTGATCAACATTTCCACGCTGGGCGTACAAACCCTGCCAGCCCGATTCTCGGCCTACCTCGCGTCCAAGGGTGCGCTGGAGATGTGGACCCAGGTGGCGGGCAATGAGCTCAGCCACGAGGGCATCCATTTCTCGCTGGTCAACTATCCGCTGGTGCGCACGCCGATGATCGCGCCCACGGAAATCTATCGCTACACCCCGGCCCTGACCCCGGCGCAGGCGGTGGACTGGATCTGCCAGGCCATCATCACCCGGCAGAAGCGGGTGGCGGGCCTGCCCGCCTACGTGGCCACCGCCATGTACATGGGCCTGCCCAAACTCAGCGAAAGCATCGTCAACACGTTGTTCCAGATGACACCGGAATCACGCGCCTCGCGCGGCATGCCGCCGCGCCGGGATGTGCCGGATTATCGCGACAACGTGCAGCCCCTGCGGCGGCGGCGCTCCCGCTCCGAGCGCTGAATCAGTCGGCCGGGTGCAACCACAGCAGCCGGTGGTAATGCGCTTCCACCGCCTCCTGCCCGAACGGCAGGGTGCGGTTTTCCCAACCCAGCCAGACCTCGATACCGTCGTCATAATGAGGGCTGGCCGGGTTACCGCTCTGGCCACCGCTGTTGACCAGTTGCAGCGGCTCTTCTGCTGCGAAATCCACCACCATGCGCATGGCCGGAATCGAATGTACGCCGAAATCACGCCCCAGCGGGTACCCGGCAACGTTCAGCGTATTGTGGTTGCCGCCTGCCGGGTAAGGCCCGCGATTGAGATACCCGTCCAGCAGTGACAGCCCCCAGCGCTGCGTGCGCGGCAGCCACGGTTTCATCTGCGCGGCCGCCGTCTGCCAGGTGTAGGTG
>PNLU01000186.1 GCA_013823245.1 Alcanivorax sp. | reverse complement strand
ATTCACTTCACAGTCTGACAAACGCACATGCACCAGCGCCAGCTCCTTCCCTCTGCGCGCCGTCACCAGAACGCTTTGCGCAAACCCGCTATCCGGGACAAAACTCTTCTGCCCGGAAAGCCTGTTACCTTCAATGACCAACGATGGGCTCAGCGCATCATAACCACTATGGATATCATAGAATCCGCAGGCCACTGCCGATTTTCCATCGATGATTGAAGCCAGCAATTGTCTTGCCGGCTCCGAATCAACAGACTCAAGAAGCTTCCCCGGCGCCACCACCATATCGACGTAGGGATCAAGACAAAGCGACGCGCCCATTTCACTGACAATCATGGCAACGTCGATGAGATCACCACCATAGCCGCCGACCGCTTCAGAAAATGGCAGACCAAACCAGCCAAGCTCCTGGATCATCTCCCAGCGCGATGATTCAAGGTGATTAGTCTGAGCGAGAACACTTCTATAAATATCAAAGCTGTACTGATCTTTGAGATAGCGCTTGGCGGTATCCGCTATCATTGTCGTATTTTCGGAGAGCTTGAAATCCATTGCCTTACCTCACAGACCCAGCAACATTTTTGCCAGAACATTCTTCTGGATCTCGTTCGATCCGCCGTAGATGGTCGACGCGCGCAGGAAATTATAACGACGCGGTGAATTGTTGAACTGATCACTGCCAACCGGCTCCTCACTGTCCCATACGAGAGACATCAAACCACCCAACTCAACCATGGTCTGAGACAGCTTCTGCTGCAACTCGGTGCCCTTGATCTTGAGCCCGGATGACTCCGGGCCAAACGGGCGTCCCTCGTCCGTTGCGGCAACGGTTCGGAAATTGGTGTATTCCAGCGCCATCAGCTCGATTTCCAGCTCGGCAATACGACGACGAGCCTGAGCTGGCACGGCGAAACGCGGCGCCGCATGCAGAGCCTCCTTCAGCCTGGCCATGGCATGATGGCTGTCGGCGACGCCGGCAATGGTGGTGCGTTCATGGGTGAGAAGAAACTTGGCAATCGTCCAGCCCATCCCTTCTGTACCCACCAGATTCTCCAGTGGCACCTGAACATCGGAAAAATACACCTCATTCAGGTGATGATGCCCATCGATGGTGTAAATGGGTCGAACTTCGATCCCCGGCGTTTTCATGTCAATCAACAGAAACGAAATGCCCTGTTGCTGCTTGACGGTACTGTCCGTACGCACCAGACAGAAAATCATGTCTGCCCAGTGGGCCTGCGTAGTCCATATCTTCTGGCCGTTGACCAGATAATGATCATCTTTGCGCTCGGCACGGGTTTTCAGGGACGCAAGATCGGAGCCGGCATTGGGTTCCGAGTAGCCCTGACACCACAAGGTATCGCCCTTGACAATGCCCGGCAGCCAGCGTTGCTTTTGCGCCTCCGAACCAAACGTATAAATCACCGGGCCGACCATCGACACGCCAAAAGGACTGGTCGGTGGCGCGCCCGCCATGGCTCGTTCAAGATCAAAGATATAGCGCTGTGTCGCGGTCCAGCCCGGCCCGCCATACTGTTCGGGCCAGGTGAGAGCGAGCCAGCCTTTTTCGCCCAGACATTTTTCCCAACGCTGCTGCTGCTCCTTGCTGGTCATGTCGCCGCGCGCCGTCACCCTGCGCAGGTCGTCAGACACATTCTCTTTCATCCATGCACGCACCATGTCACGGAACGCGATTTCCTCATCAGTAAACTCAAGATTCACGCAATACACCTTTATCCGGTCAGTGGTTTAAAATCCGCCTATCAGTTGACGGCACGCTCCATCTTCTCCCAATAAGGAGCACGCAATTCATTCTTGAGGATTTTCCCGGCCCCACTTACTGGCAGCGCTTGCTGGCGGAATTCAACGCTGCGTGGCAGCTTGTAGCTGGCAATGAGCGCCCGGCAATGCGCCAGCAGTTCCTCTTCTTCCAGGCTATGACCATCACGAAGAACAACGATGGCATGCACCATCTCCCCCCACTCCTTGTGAGGGATACCAACCACTGCACATTCCTGTACGGCGGGATGACTGTAGATCGCGCCTTCCACTTCAACAGAAAAGATATTCTCGCCGCCACTGATGATCATGTCTTTGGCCCGGTCGACGATAAAGACAAAGCCATCCTCGTCCATGTAGCCGAGATCGCCGGTATGGAGCCACCCGTTACGCAAGGTCTCTTCCGATGCCTGCTCCATTCCCCAGTAGCCGAGCATGACGTTCTCTCCACGAGCACAGATCTCACCAACCTCACCACAAGGAAGCTCGCGATCATCCTTGTCCATGATCACCACCTCGACACCCAATGCAGCACGACCAGCACTGCGCAATTTCGCGCCACCCGGCACATGGAACTCCGGCGCCAGAGCGGTCAGAATCGGCGATGCTTCCGTCTGTCCGTAGCCCTGCGCGAATGCTGCATTCGGCATCTGCTTCATGGCCTCGGTCAGTACCGCCTCCGGCATCGGTGAGGCGCCATACAACATGCGT
>PNLU01000185.1 GCA_013823245.1 Alcanivorax sp. | reverse complement strand
AAAATAATCGCGCACACCCATCAGTTCCAGTTCCTCGGGGTCGGCCAGCCGGTACAGATCAAAATGATAGACATCCAGCCCCCCCAGTTCATAGGGTTCCACAATGGTATAGGTGGGGCTCTTGACGGCCCCCGCATGACCCAGTGCCCGCAACCAGCCCCGCACCAGCGTGGTCTTGCCTGCACCCAGGTCACCCTCAAGAAAGACCACACCGCCGCGCGCAAATTCCCGAGCCAGTGTGGCGCCCAGCGCTTCGGTGGCCGCATCATCGGCCAGATACATCTCCTGTGCGATCTGCTGTGTCGACATCACGCCATACTCTGTCCGTTGATCAACGCTGGCAGTTCCGCCAGCAAATCCGTCGCCGCCATACCGCGCTCGCCCTGACGGCCCGCCACCCGGTCACCGGCCAGCGCGTGCAGCAGTGCGCCACCGGCGGCCGCTTCCCGGGGTGTCAGCCCCTGGCCCAGCAAGGCGCCAATCATACCGCTGAGCACGTCCCCCATGCCGCCACTGGCCATGCCCGGATTGCCCTGGCGAATCAGTATCGGCGCCTGATCGCCGGCATCATTAATCACGGTACCCACCCCCTTGAGCAGGACTGTACCGGCGGTGTGCTGGCACAGGGTGCGCAGCGCCGCGAAGCGATCCCGTTGCACCTCAGCGGTAGGTTGCTGCAACAGACGCGCCGCTTCACCCGGGTGCGGCGTCCACACCACATCTGCGCGCTGCACCGGATTGCCCTGTGCGGCCAGCAGGTTGATGGCGTCCGCATCCAGCACGGCGGGCAACCCGGAAGCCAGCGCCGTCTCCAGCAGCAATTGCCCCCATTTGTCCTGCCCCAGACCGGGCCCCACCACCAGCACACTGGCCTGGTCGAGCAGCGGCTGAAGGGCATCGCGGGTGTCCACACCCCGCACCATCAGTTCCGGCTGGCGGGTCAGAAACGCACCCACATGTGCGGCGCGTGTCGCCACCGAGACCAGCCCCGCGCCGCTGCGCAGTGCGGCCTGGGCCGCCATCATGGCGGCGCCGGCATAGCCATGGTCACCGCCGATCACCAGCACATGACCGTACAAGCCCTTGTGCCCGGCGCGCAGACGCGGCGGCAACAGCGCGGACAACCAGGACGGATTAGGACTCATCACCGCAGGCGGCACCCGCTGGAACACCGACACCGGCACACCCAGCCGGTCGAACGACAGGGCCCCGGCAAGGTCCGGGCCCGCGCCGGTCAACAGGCCCTGCTTGACGCCGATAAACGTGATCGTGGCGGTGGCGCGCACGGCCACGCCCAGCGGCTGACCGGTGTCGGCATGCAGCCCGCTGGGCAGGTCCAGCGCCAGCACCGGGCGGTTGCTGGTGTTGATAGCGTCAATCACGGCGGCCAGGGGCTCGCGCACCGGCTTGTCCGCACCGGTGCCCAGCAGCGCATCCACAATCAGATCGGCGCCGCGCAACGCGGCGGGCAGCGACGCCTGATTGACCTGCGGAACATCCGCCGCGCGCTCACACATCGTGCGCGCATCCCCCTTGAGCGATTCCTGCGGCGTCATCGCCAGCAGCATCGGCGACAAGCCTGCCTGGCGCGCCAGCGCCGCCACCACATAGCCATCGCCACCGTTATTGCCACCCCCGCAGCAGATCAGGATGCGTCGGGCTTCGGGCCAGCGCTGTCGCAGCAAAGCAAAAGCGGCTTCCCCGGCGCGCTGCATCAGCGTGGCGCCGGGTATGCCCGCTTGCTGAATGGCATGGCGATCCAGCGACCGCGTGCCCTCGGCGCTGTCCAGGCGCGACCAGTGCGGATCAGGGGTAAGGGGGAGCTGTGCTAGCATGACGGCTACGCTTTCCTGTGCTGCAGACCAATACCGCGAGTATACGCGACTTCGATGACTGACCCGACTACCGACACCGCTCTGGCGGACCTTGCGCGCGATATCAAGCGCTGGGCCCGGGAGCTGGGCTTCCAGCAAGCCGGCATCGCGGACACCGACCTGAGTGCCGCCGAGGCCCGCCTGCAGGCGTGGCTGGACAAAGGCTACCAGGCGGACATGACGTGGATGCAGGCCCACGGCCACAAGCGCACCCGGCCGGGCGAACTGGAGCCGGGCACGCTGCGCGTGATTTCCGTGCGCATGGATTACCTGCCACCGGATACCCGCCCGGTGCAGAGGCTCAAGCAACCGGAAAAAGCCTACGTGTCACGTTATGCACTGGGTCGCGACTATCACAAGGTGATCCGCAAACGCCTCGCACGCCTGGCGGAGCAGATTCGCCACGCAGCACCCGCCTCGCAACTGGGCCGCGCCTTTGTCGACAGTGCACCGGTCATGGAAAAACCGCTCGCCGCCAAGGCCGGGCTTGGCTGGCAGGGCAAGCATACGCTGATCCTGAATCGCGAAGCGGGCAGCTGGTTCTTTCTTGGCGAAATCTATACCGACCTGCCGCTGCCGGTGGACGCGCCGGTGGAAGATCACTGCGGGAATTGCAAGGCCTGCATCACCGTTTGCCCCACCGACGCCATCGTCGCGCCGTACCAGCTGGATGCGCGGCGTTGTATCAGTTACCTCACCATTGAAAACAGCGGTGATATTCCCGAGGAACTGCGTGCGAAGATGGGCAATCGTGTGTTCGGTTGTGATGACTGCCAGCTGATGTGCCCCTGGAATCGCTTTGCGCAGCACACCCCCGAAGCTGATTTCCAGCCGCGCCACGCCCTGGATCAGGCCGATCTGGTGACACTTTTCAACTGGGACGAAG
>PNLU01000184.1 GCA_013823245.1 Alcanivorax sp. | reverse complement strand
ATTAAAACAGCATCTTGCGACTAGCAAGCGCGACTCTCGTCGCACTTACATGTTCGGATAGTTCGGGCCGCCAGTGCCTTCCGGCGCCACCCAGTTGATGTTCTGGGTCGGGTCCTTGATGTCACAGGTCTTGCAATGCACACAGTTCTGCGCGTTGATCTGGAAGCGCTTGGAGCCGTCGTCGTTGTCCACCACCTCGTAAACGCCAGCCGGGCAATAGCGCTGCGCAGGCTCGTTCCACTTGGGCAGGTTCAGCTTGATCGGCACTTCCGGGTCTTTCAGCTGCAGGTGGCAGGGCTGATCTTCCTCGTGGTTGGTGTTGGACAGGAACACCGAATCCAGTTTGTTGAAGGTCAGCTTGCCGTCCGGCTTGGGATAGGTGATCGGGGTGCACTCCGCGGCCGGTTTCAGCGTCTCGTGATCCGGCGTGGTGTCGCGCAGGGTAAACGGCATCTTGCCGCCGAGGAAGTTCAGGTCGAGCACGGCCAGACCGGAGCCGATGAAGTTGCCGAACTTGTGCTGGTAGGCGCCGAAGTTGCGCTGCTTGTGCAGCTCTTCATACACCCAGCTGCTTTCGAAAGCGGCCTTGTATTCGCTCAGTTCGTCGTTGCCACGGCCCGCTTTCAGGGCCTCGGCGATGAGCTCAGCGGCAATCATGCCGGACTTCATGGCAGTGTGGCTGCCCTTGATCTTGGCAAAGTTCAGGGTGCCGGCATCACAGCCCACCAGCAAACCACCCGGGAAACTCATCTTCGGCAGCGATTGCAGGCCGCCCTTGGCGATGGCGCGGGCGCCGTAGCTGACGCGCTTGCCGCCTTCCAGGTACTTCTTCACTTCCGGGTGGGTCTTCCAGCGCTGCATTTCGTCAAACGGGCTGACATGCGGGTTGGAATAGCACAGGTCGGTGATCAGGCCCAGAGCCACCTGGTTGCCTTCCAGGTGATACAGGAAACCGCCGCCCAGGGAACCGGATTCGGTCAGGGGCCAGCCCGCGCTGTGCATCACCAGACCCTGCTTGTGCTTGGCCGGGTCGATGTCCCACAGCTCCTTGATGCCGATACCGTAGTGCTGCGGGTCCACGCCTTCGCGCAGGTTGTACTTCTCCATCAGCTCCTTGCCCAGGTGGCCACGGCAGCCTTCAGAGAAGATGGTGTACTTGGCATGCAGTTCCATGCCCGGGGCGTAGCTCGGCTTTTTCTCGCCGTCGTGACCGATGCCGAAGTCGCCGGTGGCAATACCGCGCACTGCGCCGTTCTCGTCGTACAGCACTTCTGTTGCAGCGAAGCCCGGGAAGATTTCGATGCCCAGCTGCTCGGCCTGCTCACCGAGCCAGCGGCAGACGTTGCCCAGCGAGACAATATAGTTGCCTTCGTTGTGCATGGTTTTCGGCACGAAGGGGCCGGGGACCTTGATGCCTTTCTCGGCACCGGTCAGGTAGAAGATGTCGTCGCCGGTTACCGGCGTATTGAGCGGGGCGCCGCGGTCTTTCCAGTCCGGGAACAGTTCGTTCAGAGCGCGCGGCTCCAGTACGGCACCGGAGAGGATATGGGCGCCGACTTCGGAGCCTTTTTCCACCACCACGACGCTGATTTCCTGGCCGGTTTCCTGGGCGATCTGCCCGAGACGGCAGGCAGTTGCCAGCCCTGAAGGGCCTGCGCCAACGATGACGACGTCGACTTCCATTGCTTCGCGTTCCACAGCCTGTCTCCTTCTTGGTACCTGATGTGGGTCTTTAGACACAGTCACAAGGCCGCGCAGTATATAGAGCCACCTGCGGAGTGACCACAGCCTCAGCGTCGCGGGAGTTGGCCGAAGGTGACACCCGATACGGGGTGCAGGGCCAGTCATGCGGGCTGATTCAAACGAGTGTTTAAATTATCACCCCGAAAGCCCTTGATTTACAAGGAAAAGCACCGGTGCGATACAGACTGATCGTGACCGGTGCGTCAAAACGCGGGAATCTATTTGCTGGAAAATCAAAAGGTTCGGTCATTTCAGGCTATTGACCTCGGCGGAACCAGCCGTCAACATAGCCGCCTCATTTGCGCGGGGGTCGCTCGGGCAAGCGCCAGAACACCTCCTGTCCTGTCACCAATGGAATTATTCCGAGGATCCTATGAAGGTTCTTGTACCGATCAAGCGGGTCGTGGATTACAACGTGAAGGTCCGCGTCAAGGCGGACAACAGCGGTGTTGACCTCGCCAACGTGAAAATGGCCATGAACCCCTTCTGCGAAATCGCAGTGGAAGAAGCGGTGCGCCTGAAAGAGAAAGGCGTTGTCACCGAAATCGTGGCGGTTACCGTTGGCCCGAAAGCGGCTCAGGAGCAGCTGCGCACGGCGATGGCCCTGGGTGCCGACCGTTCCATCCTGGTTGAAACCGAAGAGCAGGCCCAGCCGCTGGGCGTGGCCAAGGTGCTGAAAGCGCTGGTCGAGAAAGAGCAGCCGGATCTGGTCATCCTCGGCAAGCAGGCGATCGACGATGACAACAACCAGACCGGCCAGATGCTGGCTGCCCTGTGTGGCATGCCGCAGGGCACCTTCGCCTCTGAAGTGAATGTCGAGGAAGGCAAGGTCAAGGTCACCCGTGAAATCGACGGTGGTCTGCAGACCGTTGAGCTGAAGCTGCCGGCGGTGGTCACCACCGACCTGCGCCTCAACGAGCCGCGTTATGCGTCGCTGCCGAACATCATGAAGGCGAAGAAGAAACCGCTGGAGACCATCACGCCGGCTGACGTCAGCGTTGATCTCGCACCGCGCGTCAAGACCATCAAGGTCGAGCCGCCGGCCGA
>PNLU01000183.1 GCA_013823245.1 Alcanivorax sp. | reverse complement strand
AAAACCGCCCAGATAGCGATGCAGGCGATGGTGGTAGGCCTCCAGCGCGCGCTGGGCGCGCGGGTCACCGGACAGATCCAGGCGATCCGGGCGATCATTGCGGCCGCCGGACATGCCCAGCAGGCCGCTATCCTGATACAACACATGGCCGAGGTTCGTGGCACTGACCACGCCCTCGCTGATCAGGGCCAGTAACAGCCCCGGGTCCAGATCACCGCTGCGGGTGCCCATCATCGGTCCTTCCAGGGCGGTGACCCCCATGGAGGTATCAACCATCTGGTCGCCGCGCCAGGCGGCCAGTGAGACGCCACCGCCCAGTTGCAATGTGATCAGGCGTCGCTGCGGGTCCGGAGGTATAGAGGACTGGTTGTGCAACGACTGGTGGGCAAAGCCGTGGAAGCCCATGCGTCGCAGTGGCCACGGAGGCCGGATCGACTCCGGTAACGGGAAGTGGCGCAACGGTTCGGGCAGCCGGGCCTGGGGCAGGGTGTCGTAGACCACCACATGGCGGCAGCCAGGGCGGTTCTGCAGGGCGCGGCGCAGCGTGTCGAGCACCGCAGGCAAGTGCAGTGGTGCCAGCGGGGTGAGGTTCTCCAGGTCGTCGAGTAACTCGTGGGTGGCCAACTCGGCGCTGCGGCGGCTGTCGCCGTGCACCACACGGTAGAGAACGGTGCCCTCGCGCGGCAGTACATCCACCAGTTCCAGGATGGCGGCATTGCGGTATTTGGGCTGGGTGGGCAGGGCATCAGTGCGTTGGCGTTGCAGATGCCAGCCGTCGGTGCGCGCCTCGAACCAGGTGAACCTGGCGGATGTGCTGCCCAGATTGAGTACTACTAGCGTCATGGTGCAATCCTTTCAGTGATCTGTCCTGCGGGGGAGTGACCTGCTAAGGTTTGCGCGACCGTTTATGTGAGGATATCGCGTTATGGCCCTGCCTGAAATGTTGTCCGGCCGTTTGAGCTTGCCGGTACTGGCATCCCCCATGTTTATCGTTTCCGGACCGGAACTGGTGATCGAGCAATGCAAGGCCGGCATTATCGGCTCGTTTCCGGCCCTCAATGCCCGGCCACAATCGGCACTGCGCGACTGGATTCGTCGAATCAAAACTGAACTGGCGGCCTTCGCCGAAGCCAACCCGGACAAGCCGGTGGCGCCGTTTGCCGTCAACCAGATCTGTCATGTCAGCAACGACCGTTTGCAGGCCGATATGCAGGTGTGTGTCGAGGAGCAGGTGCCGATCATCATTACCAGCCTGCGCCCACCGGCAGAGCTGGTGGAGGCCGCACATTCCTATGGTGGCCTGGTGTTTCACGATGTCATCAACCAGCGCCATGCCCGCAAGGCAGCAGAGCAGGGCGTGGATGGCCTGATTCTGGTCAGTGCCGGGGCCGGCGGCCATGCCGGATCGCTGAGTCCGTTTGCACTGCTGCGCGAAGTGAAGTCCTGGTTCGACGGTACAGTGATTCTGTCCGGTGCCATTTCGGATGGCGCTTCGGTGGCGGGGGCCATCGCCATGGGTGCTGATCTGGCCTACATGGGCACGCGCTTCATCGCCACACAGGAAGCCAATTCCGACCAGCGTTACCGGGACATGCTGGTGAAGGGCAGCGCCGAAGACGTGGTGTACAGTTCGCTGTTTACCGGGGTGCATGGCAATTATCTCAAGGCGTCTGTTGCTGAGGCCGGCTACGATCCGGACAAGCTGCCGGAGGGAGATCCATCGAAGATGGATTTCGGTTCGGGCGGTAATACCGAGAAGAAAGTCTGGAAGGACATTCTTGGCTCGGGCCAGGGCATCGGTAACATTCGCGATGTACCCCCGGTGAGTGAACTGGCGGCGCGTTTGCGACAGGAGTTCAACGACGCCGCAGAACGGTTCAGCGGTATCGCGAAGCAGTATCGAGACTGAAAGAGCCGCGACTGAAATAGCGCGCCCCGGCAATGACCTGTCTGGTCGCTGTCGGGGCGCCGTTCGCCGTACATCATTTTCATGCACTGTGTGACTGGGCTGGCGGGGTGTTGCTGGCGGCAAGATGTGTAAGCACCTTTTCGCGGTCAGCCGGGTTCAGGCCATCCAGCACGATCTGTTGCCGGTCTGCGGATAATCCCGTGCAGACACGCGCGGCAATATCGTAATGGCCGCCCGCGCAGGCCGCCTGCCCGAGCCTGACCAGATACGTGTTCGAGAAACGGCGCGCGATATTCACCACACGCTCCGGATTTTCCAGATGCGGCGCGATATTCATCACGCCCTCTGGATCATTCAGCGTCACTATAAAGGCACGGATCTCGTTCTCCGTCAGCAGGTCGGCAAATCCGGCCGTGATCTCGAATTCCCCCTTGTCCATCAGCGCCCGGGCGATGGCAATCCAGACATCGTTCGGCATGTGATCCAGCAGATCACGGATTTCCTTGGGAGCCAGATAGCGCGTGACCTCGGCATTGAAGGCCGGTGCCAGCCGCTGTGTGACCGGCAGCATCACCGGGCCGGGCGTATGTACAGCCAGCGTGGCGGTGCGGCGTGGGCCAAGCACGTGGGTCACGAACGGGACCTTGATGAACAGCGGTACGAAGCGTTGTGTTGCCAGCAGAATACGGAACAGCGGACCCACCGCCGGGCGCGGTTTGGGTGTTGGAGCAGAGCGAGCCATGAGTGTTCTCCCCATCGTCAGTGTGTGTAGCACGCCAAAGGGGGGGAGCGCCGTTCACCGGCCGTTGGTTGTCATGGAATCAGGCCGGGCGTTTCCCCCAGGGTTCCTGATAGATGGGCTGCGCCTCGCTTGGCGGGTCGCAGGCCGTTGTTATTATTTATTGTATGGATCGTGTGGTTCGAGGCTTATGGTGTGGCCAGTGCCGTGAAAGTGCAAGGGGGGGCAG
>PNLU01000182.1 GCA_013823245.1 Alcanivorax sp. | reverse complement strand
CCATCATGTCATGCCAGTGGTAACGGTACTCGGCGCCATAATTCATGCCACCCACATAGGCCACCTCACGGTCCACCAGCGTCAGCTTGGCATGATCGCCGGTGAGCCAGGGGTTACCGACACGGCGCGCCTGCACCGCCGAGTCGCTGCGCAGGTAACGCACCATATCGGTGGGCGGCTGAAAGCCGGGGCCGTAACCTTCCGGCGGCGGATTCAGACCCGCCATCAACGAGCCCAGATCATCCATCATCACCCGCACACGGATATCCCCGCTGCGGGCACGCAGCAGGTCCGCCAGCTGCACGGCATATTCATCGTTATCGAAAATATAGGTGCGGATATCCACACCCTTGCGGGCGCTGTGGATACGCTCGATCAACTCGGGAAAAAAGGCATCGCCACCCACCAGAAACGTCAACTGGCCCGGGTAACGATGGTGCCCGGTCAGCACATCCAGCCGCTGCTCCCAGGCCACCAGATCCATGCCCGGCCCCTGGTGCAACGGGGCGTGCGGATCAACGGCCTCCGGCCCACGCCGGGCCATGCTGACCACGGCATCTTCCACGTGCCCGAACAGCCGCCGCACTGTGGTCACCGGGTTTTTCACGAACGTCAGAAAATGGCTGCGCACCACCACCCGATCCAGGGTTTTCAACGATACCCGCAACATGGGCTCGCGCGACTCATCCCCTTCTGCGGGCGACAACACATACAGCAGCTCGCCCGCCTCGGGGTCAGCGAAGATCCACCCCAGGGCGCCGGGCTGGTCCGGGGTCAAGGTGAACAGCATCGGCCCGAACAACGGCGCCTCACTGTTGGCGTTCATGTCTTGCAACAGCGCCAGCATGCGCACCGCCAGCTCCCGGTCATCCATGCGCTCGACCAGCGTGACGACCCCGGGCACCTCGGACCAGGGATTGATGTGCAGCTGGCCATCGTCGTCACGCCAGCTCACCATCTCTCGCCGCCGCAACTGAAGCGCCAGACCCTGCCAGGGTTCATGGGGGGTCAGCCAGCCAATCATGTCGCGCAGGATGACACTGACCTCGTCATCGTCCAGCACCGTCACCGGTACCGCCCGGCGCGGCGGACGCCGCATTCGCTCGTGGGTGCGCAGCTCGGTCAGCCAGATGGCCACTCCGTCTTCTTCATGCACATCCAGCGGGCTGACACCGAACCACAGGTATTCATCGTCATTGATGAAACCGAGCCGCAGGGCGCCGTCCACCTGCACGGCCTCCACCCGGGTATGCTCCAGCGCTGTTTCCAGCGTCGGCATGCTCAAACGGAAAGGTTCACCGGTCAACGAGGTACGGCTGGCGCACCCGGCCAGCGTCAGGGGCACCAGGATCAACAGAAGACGCAGTCTGGTCATGGCGCCATCACTCGTCGGACCCACCCGCACCCTGCGTGGCCGCGACACCACGGAACGCCTGCGCGCCCGCCGACCGACGCCGCCAGTCGCCGCTGCGAAGCAGCCGTGCCCGCGCGGGCGCACGGTGCTGCACATAGACCCACACGGGGCCAAAGGGAGACGTCAGCTGAATCCGGTCATAAAAGGCCGGGTACTCTTCCAGCTGGTCCAGGGCCGCGAGACCGGCGCTGTCCACTGCATAGATTTCGCCCGGCACCGCCTGGCGCCCACCGGGACAAAGCACCGGGTAACTGCCCAGCGAGAACAGGCGAAAACGCGCCGGGGTACGCCAGGGCCCCAGGTAGTGCGCCCCGGCAAGCCAGTGGTGATTGCTTTCACCGCGCAGCAGTGTGCCGTACACGAACACACGCGTCTTCATGGCTGCTCCTCACGCAGCCGCGCCGCCAGCCCGGAGCGACGCTGGATACGCCGCGCCAGCGTCCACTCGAGCACGGCATCGCTGGCCACCACGGACACCCGCTGGCGCGCCCGCGTCAGGCCGGTGTAGAGCAATTCGCGCCCGAGCAGCGGCGAGTCATGTTCCGGCAGAATCACCAGCACTTCATCGAACTCGCTGCCCTGACTCTTGTGAATGGTCATGGCCCAGGCGTCTTCAAACGCGGGCAGACGCACCGGTGGCACCCAGCGCAGACTGCCGTCGGCCGCCGCAAACACCACCTTCAACTGGCCATCGGCCGGGTCGATCAGCGCCACCCCGGCATCGCCGTTGAACAGGCCCTGGCTCCAGTCGTTGCGCGTCAGCAGGACCGCCCGCCCCGGGAACCAGGGCTGAGGCCCGATCAGACCCGAGGCACGCAACGCCCGGGTGATCAGCATATTGAAAGCCTCCACACCCCAGGGGCCACGACGCTGTGCGCACAACAACCGGAAGCGTCCAAAGGCTTCCAGGACCGCTTCGGGCGCGGCGCCCTCGCGGGCCAGGGTCAACATCGGCGCCAACGCCGAGACCGCCCGGCTGACCAGCGCGCTGCGATCCGGTGCCAGCCAGGTCAGGTCGTCTTGCTGATCCGGCGACGATGCCCGCAGCGCCTGCACGGTCTCGATATCACCGCGACGCACTGCGTCGGCCAGGCGGCCGATGCCTGCCGCATCGTCATAGCGGTGCACTTGCGCCAGCCGCACCACCTGATCGTCGGGCAGCGTCATCTGGCTGTCCTGGGACAACCCGGTCAGCGACTCGCCAAGCAAACGGCTGAAGACGTTGGGCGAAAAACGATGCCCGGCTTCCGGGTCGTCGCCACACAGATCCGCAAACACACTGCCGGCCTCCACTGAGGCCAACTGATCCCGGTCCCCGACCAGATACAGCGCCGCCTGCTCGGGCAGTGCCGACACCAGTTGTGTCATCAGGCCAAGATCGATCATCGAGGCTTCATCCACCACCACCACATCCGCCGGCAACAGCCGCCCGGCGTGATAGCGCGGCCGACCATCCCGGCCCGCCCCCAGCAGACGATGCAGGGTGACCGCCTCGG
>PNLU01000181.1 GCA_013823245.1 Alcanivorax sp. | reverse complement strand
AGAGCACCAGTTCCTCGCTCATGCGCGACAGGTGGGTCATGGCCAGCGCCGCCATGGCACAGAATTCGATGGCAAAGTCGCGGTCGCTGACGGCGTCCAGCGAGTTGTAGCACACCTCATCAAAGCCCAGCAGCGCGCAGGTCCGCTCGCGGTTGATCGGATAGGTGGTGCCTGCCAGCGCGGCACTGCCCAGCGGCATGCGATTGGCGCGCTTGCGGCAGTCGGCCAGGCGCTCGCGGTCGCGGCGCAGCATTTCGAACCAGGCCAGCAGGTGGTGGCCGAAGGTGACCGGCTGGGCGGTTTGCAGGTGGGTAAAGCCAGGCATGATGGTGGCGGCCTCGCGCTCAGCCAGGCCCAGCAGCCCCTGCATCAACCGGCTGAACTCGCCGTCGATCAGGTCGATATGGTCGCGCAGCCACAGGCGGATGTCGGTGGCCACCTGGTCGTTGCGGCTGCGGCCGGTGTGCAGCTTCTTGCCGGTGATGCCGATGCGGTCGGTCAGGCGCGCCTCGATATTCATGTGCACGTCTTCCAGCGCCACGGACCACTGGAACTCGCCGCGCTCGATCTCGCCCTGGATGGCGGTCAGTCCTTCGATGATCGCATCGCGTTCGCTCTCGCTGAGCACGCCGACTTCTGCCAGCATGGTGGCATGGGCGATGGAGCCACGGATGTCCTGGGCGTACATGCGCTGGTCAAAATCGACGCTGGCGGTGAACGCCTGCACGAACTCGTCGGTGGACTCGCTGAAGCGACCGCCCCAGAGTGTGTTCTGCTTGTCAGCCATGGACTTACCTCATGCCACATGAATCACGGTGCGTTGGCCTCCCGGCGGCGGTACCAGTGAGCGGCCCGGGCCGACCGTCTGGCCGGAAAGGCGCGCAGTATAGCACCTCCCTGTCGCCCGGCGTGCAGCCCTGGGGTATAAGAATCAGCGAACAGCGGGAGGGATGATGGCAGAGAGGCAAGGGCCTGGGCCGGGCGCGTTGGTGCCGGACCTGTGTGACGGTCGCGCGGTGCTGGTCGTGGTGGTTGTGGCGCAGCTGATGGCGATCGTGCTGACCCTGACCGCCACCTATTATGAGCCTTTCAGTTTCGAGCGGCTGGGGCTGACCTCTTTCTTCATGCAATGGGTGGGACTGACCTCGGCGGCGGCGCTGTGCGGTGTGCGGCGCTGGCTGAACCGGCTGCCTTCGGCCTGGGCGGCCATGGCGGTGGTGGCGGTGGTGGTGTTGATCACCCTGGTCTGCAGCGCCGTGGCGGTCTGGCTGCCGGTGTGGGTCAGCCCGGGGGCTGCGCCTGGCCTGTGGGACACGGACATTGCTGTAAATGTGGGCATTGCAGCTATCGTTGCCTCGGTGGTGATGCGTTATTTCTATGTGCAGGAGCAGTTGCGCCTCAAAGGCCAGGCTGCCCTGGAGGCCCGTATTCAGGCCCTGCAATCGCGGATTCGCCCGCACTTCCTGTTCAACAGCATGAACATCATCTCCAGCCTGATAGCGGTCAAGCCGGACGCGGCGGAACAGGCAGTGGAGGACCTCTCGCGGCTGTTTCGGGCCAGCTTGCGGGAGGGGCCAACGCAGGTGCCGTTGAGTGAGGAGCTCGACCTGTGCCGGCGCTACGCCCGCATCGAAGGCCTGCGCATGGGGGACCGGCTGCGGGTGCACTGGCAACTGCCCGAGGACCCCGGCCAGTACATGATTCCCTTGCTGACCTTGCAACCCTTGCTGGAAAATGCCATTTATCACGGTATCCAGCCGCGCGCCGAAGGTGGGGATGTGCAGGTGCGTATTGCCGAGGATGGCGATATGCTGGAGATCGCGGTCACCAACCCGCTGCCGGAAACGCCCGTATCGGGGGGCAACGGTAACCGGATGGCGCTGGACAATATCCGCTATCGGTTGGTGGCCTTGTACGGAGACCGCGCCCGGGTGGAGGCGGCGGCTAATAATAACGAATACAGGGTGACCCTGCGTTACCCACTTGCCTGATCAGGGGGCTTAAGCAATGCGAGTACTCGTCTGCGACGACGAACCGCTGGCTCGGGAGCGGCTGGTTCGCCTGGTGAACACGCTGGATGGCATCGAAGTGGCCGGTGAGGCGGCCAATGGTCGTGAGGCTGTGCAGACGGCGGAGCGGCTGCGGCCTGACGTCGTGCTGATGGATATCCGCATGCCGGATATGGATGGTATCGAAGCGGCTGCGTGTCTGGCGCAGGCCGAACAACCCCCTTCACTGATCTTCTGCACGGCCTACGACGAGCATGCGCTGGAGGCCTTTCGGGTCAAGGCGCTGGATTATCTGCTCAAACCGGTCAACCGCGATGACCTCAGCGCCGCCCTGGAGCGTGTGCGGTCATTGAAAGGCGCAGCGGAAAGCCATTCCGCAGACGGCAGGCGGCAGCATATCTCGGCGCGCACCCACCGTGGTCTGGAACTGGTGCCGGTGGACGATATCCGTTATTTTCTTGCCGATCAGAAATACATCACTGTGCGCTACGGCGACGGTGAAGTGCTGATTGATGAAACCCTCAAGGATCTGGAAACCGAATTCGGTGACCAGTTCGTGCGTGTGCACCGCAACGCTCTGGCGGCGCTTCGCTACATCGAGGGGATGGAGCAGGCCAGCAGCGGGCATCACCAGCTGCGGCTGCGCGGGCTGGATGAGCCGCTGGTGGTCAGCCGCCGGCATGTAGCGGCCCTGCGCAAACTGATGCAACGGCTCTGAACTGGATAACAACAACAAACGAGGTCAACAATGAAACGATTTCTCCTGGCTGCACTCGCAGCCGTCTTCCTGTCGGGTTGTGCAACCGCTCACATGCCGGTAACCGGCTTCATGTACGGTAATGTGAAGGGCCCGATGACCGCCACGGCGGCACCGGAAGAGGCCACGCGCGTAGGCCGCGCC
>PNLU01000180.1 GCA_013823245.1 Alcanivorax sp. | reverse complement strand
GATCTGGGTGAGGTGCTGCGCGGCGCAACGCTGGTGTTTATGGCGGTGCCCTCCAAAGCGTTTGTCGAGGTGCTGTCCCAGGCGCGTGATGATGTGGCCGAGGGCACCATCGTGGTCAGCTGCACCAAGGGCATCCACGCCGATGGCTTCCTGCTGATGAGTCAGTTGCTCCAGCGTGAGTGGCCGCAAGCCCGTGTGGGGGTCCTCAGCGGGCCGAATCTGGCCAAGGAAATTGTCGAGCGCAAGTTCACCGGGACGGTGATTGCCAGCCCGGACGCGACGGTCTGCCAGCGTATCCAGGATGCGCTCTCGTGCGAGTATTTCCGCGTTTACGACAGCCAGGACATGTTCGGGGTAGAGCTTGGCGGCGCGCTGAAGAATATCTATGCCATCGCCACCGGCATGGCGGCCGCGCTGGGGGTGGGCGATAACACCCGCGGGCTGCTGATTACCCGCAGTCTGGCGGAAATGAGCCGTTTTGCGGCGCACCTCGGCGGCAGCCCGATGACCTTTCTCGGGCTGGCCGGTGTTGGTGACCTGATTGTGACCTGCTCCTCCAGCCTGTCCCGTAATTATCAGGTGGGTTATCTGATCGGCCAGGGCAAAACGGTGGACGAGGCGGTGGCCCAGCTCGGGCAGACCGCAGAGGGCGTGAATACCATTCGCCTGGTGGCCGAGCGGGCCCGGGAGATGGATATCTACATGCCGCTGGCCAGCGGTCTCTACGAAATCCTGTTCAATCAACGCCCGCTGCACCAGGTGATTGATGCCCTGATGCGTGGCGAGCACAACCACGACGTGGAATTTGTCCAGGGGGCGGTGAGCTGATGCGCCTGTATGTGGTGCGCCATGGAGAGGCCGAGGCGCAGCGTACGACAGACGAGGCGCGGGCGCTGACGGTGGCGGGCCGCGATGGGGTCCGTCAGCTGTGGCGGCAACTGGTGGCGGAAGGCATACGGCCAGCGACGCTGATCAGCAGCCCTTATGTGCGGGCACGGCAAACGGCCGAGGAAATTGCAGGCGAGTGCGGGCTCACGCCAGGTGCCCCGTGCGAACTGCTGGTGCCGGACGGGCATCCGCAGCGGGTGTTCGAGTGGTTGCTGGCCCGCGATGATCAGGGGCCGCTGGTGCTGGTCAGCCACATGCCTTTGGTAGGTCACCTGGTCGGCCAGCTCAGTGAAGGGCCTGGTGCGCGCCTGCCCATGGGGGTGGGGGCGGTGGCGGCCCTGGAAGTCGAGGTGCCGGCGATCGCTGGCGCACGCCTGCTCTGGCTGCGCGCTCCGGGAGACCTGTTCCAGCCCTGAATCTGCCGCAAGCCCTGCGCCAGGCCGTTCGTCGGCGCGCCTGGCCGCTGGTGCCGAGAGGCTGGCGGTTGTGGACGGCTTCACATACTATAGGCTTAATAAGCTTTAATTCTTGGTACTAATGTATTAGAAGCTGGTTATAAATCAGAAGCTGGTGCCCATCATGGCTGTCAGAACAGAGCGCATCGTCACACAGGACCTCAGCATCGGCATGTACGTGTCGGAGCTGGATCGCCCGTGGATCGAGACGCCGTTCCCGCTGCAAGGTTTTCATATCCGCAGCGATGAAGACATTCGCCAGTTGCAGGCCTGGTGCAAGCACGTCTACATCGACCGGCAACTGGGCACCGGCCCGCTGGAGCCGGTCTCCGCGCCGGTGGCGCGTCATCGGGTGCGCGGCAGTATCGGCAAGTTCACGCCGGTGCGCTACACCGCCACCCAGACCCTCAAGCAGGAAGTCGTCTCCGCCACCCTGTACCACCGCGAAGTCACGCGGGCTGTGGTACATCTGCTCAATGACCTGCGTGCCGAGAAGGGGCTGAACCTGCGCGTGGCCCGCAAGGCTGCATCCGTGATGGTGCACAGCATCCTGCGCAACCCCGACGCCATGGTATGGCTGGCGCGCTTGCGTGATCGCGACAGCTACGGCTATGCCCACAGTATCCGTGCCTCCATTCTGGCGACCGTATTCGGGCGTCATGTCGGGTTGCCGAAAGACGTGCTCGAGAATCTGGCCACCGGGGTGTTGCTGATGGATATCGGCAAGACCCGTCTGCCACGCAGCTTGCTGACCAGCCCGGACCCGCTCGGCCCCGAGCATTGGGCGCTGATGCGTGAGCATGTGCAGTACGGTGTCGACCTGTTGCAGGACAGCAGTGGCGTGAACGATCAGATGCTGGCGGTGGTGCAGTATCACCATGAGCGTCACGATGGCAGCGGCTACCCGTTCGGACTCAGTGGCGCCGAGATTCCGTTGCTGGCACGTATTGCCGGCATCGTGGACACCTACGATGCCGTGACCAGCGAGCGGCCCTGGGCGCGGGCCCGCACCGCCACCGAGGCCGTATCGGTCCTGTATGAATTGCGGGATACCGGCTTCCAGGCCACCTTGGTTGAACAGTTTATCCAGGCCATCGGCGTCTATCCCACCGGCACGCCGGTGGAACTCTCCACCGGAGACGTGGGCGTGGTGGTGGCACAGAATCCGAGCCGTCGCTTGCGACCGCAGGTGATGGTGGTGCGCGATGGTGCCGGGCAGCCGCTTGAGCGACCTCGCATCGTGGATCTCATGAATGTGCAGCAGGACGCAGAAGGACGGCCACTGGCTGTGGCAGGATGCTTGCGTGCCGATCGAGCCACGTTCGATCTTGGCAATCTTCAGATCAATGCCGCCTGACTGCGCTGGTCAGCGTCGGGATTGATCAAAAGCGCCGGGGGGCGAGAAGCGAAGCCGCTGGAGGCGGCCCTGAACCGGGCGACGTCGTCCTGGGAGTCAACACAATACCGACCTTTTGGGGTCGGTTTTTTTTGCGTTCTATTCGGGTAACAACTCCAGGCCTTCCACCGGAGCGCCGTCAGTCCCGGTCAGGATCAGCGTGACGGGGATCTGGCGTAACGGCGCATGGGCCGGTATTTCCCGCAGGCGGCGCACGTAATCACGCACCCG
>PNLU01000179.1 GCA_013823245.1 Alcanivorax sp. | reverse complement strand
GATACGCGACGTGTCCTTCGACAGCGACGACCTGCATATTCGCTGGTTCGGCGACGGCCAGCTGAATGTGAGCGTCAACTGCATTGATCGTCACCTGCCGGAGCGGGCCAACACGCCCGCCCTTATCTGGGAACCGGACAGCCCCGGAGCCCCGCGCACCATTACATACGCCACCCTGCACCGGGAAGTCTGCCGTCTGGGCAATGTGCTCAAGGGACTGGGCGTGCGGCGTGGCGACCGCGTGACCCTGTATCTGCCGATGATCCCGGAAGCCGTGTTTGCCATGCTCGCCTGTGCCCGCATCGGCGCCATCCACTCGGTGGTGTTCGGCGGCTTTTCGCCAGAGGCGCTGGCAGGCCGGATCGCAGACTGTGGCAGCCGTGTTGTGATTACTGCGGACGCCGGGCTGCGCGGCGGCCGCACCGTCCCCCTGAAAGACAATGTCGATCAGGCGCTGCAACGCGCTGAGGCCTGCGTGGTGGAAAAGGTGCTGGTGGTGTCGCACACCGGCGCTGACATCAACTGGGAAACCGGCCGGGATGTGCGCTTCGAAGACGCCATGGCTGAAGCCAGTGAGGTCTGTCCGCCAGAGAGCATGGGCGCAGAGGACCCCCTGTTTATCCTCTATACCTCCGGTTCCACCGGCAAACCCAAGGGCGTGCTGCACACCAGCGGGGGCTATCTGACCTACGCATCTCTGACCCACCAGATGGTGTTCGACTACCATCCGGGCGATGTGTACTGGTGCACCGCCGATGTGGGCTGGATTACCGGACACACCTATCTGGTGTACGGCCCTCTGGCCAACGGCGCCACCAGCGTCATGAGCGAGGGCCTGCCCAATTATCCCGATGCCGGCAGGCTCGGGCAGATCATCGACAAGTTCAACGTCAATATCGTTTACACCGCACCCACCGCCATCCGTGCGCTGATGGCCGACGGCGACGCCCCGCTGTCCGCCAGCCAGCGAAGTTCATTGAAACTGCTGGCCACCGCTGGCGAGCCGATCAACCCGGCGGCCTGGCACTGGTTTCATGATCAGGTCGGCCTGGAACAATGTGCCGTGGTCGACACCTGGTGGCAGACCGAGACCGGTGGCGTCATGATCGCCCCCCTACCCGGTGCGACGGCGGCCAAGCCCGGCGCCGCCATGAAGCCCTTCTTCGGTATCCGCCCGGCGCTGGTGGACAACGAAGGCCGCCTGCTGGACGGCCCGGGGGACGGCAACCTGGTTATCCTCGACAGCTGGCCGGGCCAGATGCGGACCCTGTGGGGCGACCATGAGCGTTTCCGCGAGGCCTATTTCACCACCTTCCCGGGCATGTACTGCACCGGGGACGGCGCACGACGGGATGCCGACGGCGATTACTGGATCACCGGCCGCGTCGATGACGTGCTGAACGTGTCCGGGCACCGCATGGGCACCGCCGAAATCGAATCGGCCCTGGTGGCCCACCCCAGAGTGGCCGAGGCCGCCGTGGTGGGCTATCCGCACGACATCAAGGGGCAAGGCATCTATGTGTACATCACGCTGACCCATGACAGCGAGCCCAGCGACACTCTGCGCGCGGAGCTGCGCAACTGGGTGCGCAAGGAGATCGGCCCCATCGCCACCCCCGACCTGATCCACTGGGCACCGGGGCTGCCGAAAACCCGTTCCGGCAAGATCATGCGCCGCATCCTGCGCAAGATCGCCGCCAACGAGCACGACAGTCTGGGTGATGTGTCGACCCTGGCCGAACCCGCCGTGGTGCCCGCGCTGGTGGAAACACGTATGAACCGGCCCACATGAATCAGGTAAGCCCTGCAGTAACCCGGACCGCGCCTCACCCGTAACGCCTCCGGGCTCTTTGCGCCGCCGGTCATCTCCCTGGCCGGTGGCGTTTTCTTTTTCCCTGCATGGCGTTTTGTGGCATCGTCAGGGAACCATTCCAACAACAGCAGAGCAATAAGGTCGCCATGAAGCCGATACTGATTGCCGATGATCACCCCCTGTTCCGGGCTGCACTGCGCCAGGCGGTCAGCGCGGCGTTTCCGGACACCCCCATCGAAGAAGCCGACTCCCTGCCCGCCTTGCAAACCCTGGTGGAACAGCAGCGCCAATACAGCCTGTTGCTGCTGGATCTGCACATGCCGGGCACTCACGGCTTCTCGGCGGTGATCTACCTGCGCGATCACTACCGTGATACGCCGCTGGTGGTGATTTCCGCCAGTGACGAAGCCGACGTCATGCAACGTGCAGTGGGCTTTGGTGCCAACGGCTTCATTCCCAAATCCGCCAGTCTGGACACCATGGTCGATGCCCTCAATCAGGTGCTGTCCGGTCAGACCTGGCTGCCCGAGACCGCGCGCACCAGCAGTGCCATCCCGGCTTCAGCCAGCGAACAGGAACTGGCGCGTCGCATCAGCAGCCTGACGCCACAGCAGTTCCGCGTGCTCGGGATGTTGCTGGAAGGCATGGCGAACAAGGTAATTGCCATCGAACTGAACGTGTCGGAGGCCACCGTCAAGGCACATATGACGGCCATACTGCGCAAACTCGGTGTGCGCAATCGGACTCAGGCGGTCCTGTTGCTTCGCGATATTGCCATCGAAGCGCCCGCCTCCTGAACCCGGAGCGCCTGTCTCACAGGTTGGTCAGGGTGTCATGCAGCGTGCGGGCATCAATCGGTTTCTGCAGGAACACCAGCCCCGCATCCAGAGCCCGCTGACGCACAGCGGGGTCATGATTGGCGGTCATCAGTACAGCGGGCACGGCGTCATCCCAGCGACCATCCAGCGCGGCAATCACATCGAAACCGTTTTCATCATCGTCCAGCTGGTAATCCACCAGCATGGCATCCGGCACCGTATCCGGATCCAGCCGGGCATGGGCCTCGGCCTCCGAACGGGCCTGGAGCACCCGGCAGCCCCAGTCTTCCAGCAGGGCCGCCAGCCCGGCCAGAATAGTGGCATCGTTGTCCACGCACAGCACCGTCAGCCCAT
>PNLU01000178.1 GCA_013823245.1 Alcanivorax sp. | reverse complement strand
TGAGCGCCGTTTTCGCGGATACCGAGGCGCCGGAGCAACTGCGCGCCTGAGCGCCTCCGGCACAAGAAGCGCAACAAAAAAAGGATCGTCATCATGGACGCTGACACACTCAAGAATGCAGCCACTTCTGCCGTCAAGAAAGCGGCATCACGGGCCAGCCAGAGCATGGATGCGCCGTTGAGCCGTTTTTTTATTGACGTCGCGGGGATGGGGGAGTCCGTCTTTTCGGTAGAGCATTTCCATAGCCATGGTGTGGGCCTCTCCAGCCTCGGCGAGTTTGAGGTTAACGTCCTGGTGCGGGCGCCCGTGGATCTGGACGCGCTGGCGGGTGCCCCGGCCCGCCTTCGGCTCGTCGGCGTCGGCGGCACGGAGAGCGTGCTGGCGCTTCAGGTGCGTGCAGTGCAGGAATTGCCAGCCAGCCCCGAGGGGGCCCGCCTTGGCCTGCAACTGGTGTCCCCGTTGTACGCGCTGGCTTGCCGACGCCATAACCGGGTATTTCTCAATCGGACGCTGGAAGAGATCATCCAGCAGGTGATGACCGACGCCGAGTTCAGCGCCGACAACCTTGATATCTGCTTCAAACAGCCTCAGCCGGCGCGAGCGATGGTGGTTCAGTACGAAGAATCGGACATGGACTTCCTGTCCCGGCTGCTGGCGCGGGATGGCGCCTTCTACACCGTCAAGCCCGGCGCTCAGGGGGCCGCCTTCCTGTTCTATGATGACAGTCGTGACCTGGCGGAGGCACTTGGCGGCGCACGCCTGGATTTTCATCCGGAGAGTGGCCAGGCAGCGGGCGGCGAGCGCGTCTTTCAGCTTTCCCGCAAAGTGAGCTGGATGAGCGCGGGCGTAAGCCTGTCTGACTACAACCCGCAAGCGCCGGACCGCCCCCCGCTGGGTGAGGCCCAGTGTCGGGGCGGGCAGGGCCACCTGCAACACTGGGGGCCTCAAGTGGAGGACAGCGATCAGGCTTGCCAGCTAGCCACCATTCGGGCTCAGGCGCTGGACGTGCAGCGTCACACCCTTACCGCTCGCACCGACAGCGCGCAGCTGCTGCCGGGCATGGCGCTGACGCTGACCAATCACCCGGAACACAGCGGTGACTGGCTGGTGGTGGCTGTCGCCATTCAGGGCGACCAACGCGCCGGGCATGCCTTTGGCCAGAACAGCGATCGGCCCGGCCTGCTCAGTGAACTGACCCTGATTCCGCTTGAAATGCCCTACCGCTGCGCGGCCGCCTGGCAGCGCAAGCCGGTGCACGGCAGTTTTTCGGCGCGGGTGGAAGGCGACGGCGGTGACTATGCCTATCTCGATGATCAGGGCCGCTACCGCGTACGTTTGCACTTCGATGGTGGTGACAGTCCCGAAGGTGAGGCCACCCCGCCGGTACGAATGATGCAGCCCTACGGCGGACCCAATAGCGGGATGCATTTGCCGCTGCACGCCGGGACGGAAGTGCTGCTCAGCTGCGTTAATGGCGATATCGACCGCCCCGTGATTCTCGGGGCGATCAGTAATCCGCAAACCCCGACGCCGGTCACGGCCAGAAATGCCAGCCAGCATATTCTGCGCACCCGAGGCGGCAACGAACTGCTGATGGAAGATCGCGCCGGGGAAGAACGTATAGAACTGTTCACCGCTGACCGGAAGAATCGCTTGAGCCTGGATGCCCATGACAGCGGGCATCAGGTGACGCTGGAAAGCGTAGAAGGCGATATGGCCGTTCGGGCCGGTGGTCATATGACCACAGAAGTGGGTGCCAGCCAGACGGAAACGGTGGGGGAAGATAAAACGGTGACCGTCACGGAAAACCTGCGGCTGATGACCGAGGAAGGCGAGATCGAGATACAGGCAGGGACCGATTTGTCGTTCAAGGCGGAAGACAATTTCTCGCTCTGGTCGGAAGCACAGAACGTGACCGTGCGCTCGGCGCAAGATTTGATGCTGGAAAGTCAGGCCGATTTTTCACTTTCCAGCGAGGAAGGGAGCCTTTCTTTGATTGCAGACGGCGGGGACCTGGAAATTGAAGGGCAAGGCGCTGTAACGATCAAAGGAATGGGCAATGCGCCAATCCGTATTGGTCAAAGTGGCGGCACTATTGAAATTACGCCCTCGGGAGATGTGATTATTCAAGCGGCCAATATTGAGCTGTCGGGCAATAGCATCAAGGTCGATGGCCAACAGATCGGCGGCAATTGATTCGCAGGGAGGCGATAGATGAATATCACAGAAGAAGTCGCGGGATTGCTTGACGGTGTTGCAGACCCTGCGCACCGCGGTGAGCACTTCACCTTCACCGTCGATGGCCTGCCGCTGGATGGTTACGCCATCGAGCTGGAAGAAGGTCTGAGCCAGGTGCCGGTTTACCGGGTTTGCTGCGCGGTGGCGCAAGGCAGTCACAGCGATGCCCTGATGGGTAAAGCGGGCCAGCTCACCCTGAACAGCCGAGATCACCTCGGCCGCGACATCGCAGGTATTGTTACCAGGATTGACCAGACAGCCCTCTTGCCCGATGGCCGCGAGCAGTGGGTGTTTGACATGCACTCGAGCCTGATTCGGCTCTCTTTGCGCCAGCGCTGGCGCATTGTTCACCGGCAAAGCGTGGTGGAGATCGTTGAAAACGTGCTTCGTGACCATGGCCTGGCCGTCGATAACCGTCTGACCCTCGACTATCCCGTCAAACCCTGGACCGCCCAGGTCGGCGAAACCGATCTGGCCTTTGTGCAGCGCCTGCTGGCTCACGCGGATATCTGGTTCAGCAGCGAGTCTGATGAGCACGGCGAAGTGGTTGTCCTCGCCGACAGTCATCAGGGTGCCAGTCGGGCGCAACGAGCCGGGCTGACGGTGCGAGCCCAAAGCGGCGCAGTACGGGCTATCCAGGGTATGGAGAGTGTCGCATTGGACGGCGTTTTCCGCCGTGTCGGGCATGCGGATTTCTATCGCCAGCAACAACGAGAGAGCCTGCATCTCAGCGGTCCGGTGGGCGATGTCGGACCCGGCCAGTGGCTGCCCGTGGAAGGCCACGGCAA
>PNLU01000177.1 GCA_013823245.1 Alcanivorax sp. | reverse complement strand
CGCGCCCCCAAGCGCCCGCGCCGCCTGCCCCGGACCCTGGACGCCGACAGCGTCAACCAGCTGCTGGACCAGACCCGCGACGACGATCCCCTGAGCCTGCGCGACCGCGCCATGATGGAGTTGTTCTACTCCTCTGGCCTGCGCCTGGCCGAACTGGCCAGCCTGGATCTCGACAGCATCGACCGCGCCGACGCCAGCCTGGTGGTCACCGGCAAGGGCCGCAAGACCCGTCATCTGCCCGTTGGCCAGCCCGCCCTGCAGGCACTGGCCGCCTGGCTCAAGGCGCGCGCCACCCTGGTCAGCGACAGCACCGAGCGCGCCCTGTTCGTGGGCCGCCACGGCCGCCGCCTGGGTGGCCGCGCCATCGAACAGCGCCTGGCCCTGCGCGCCCGCGAAGCGGGGCTGGACCAGCACCTGCACCCCCACATGCTGCGGCACTCCTTTGCCACCCACCTGCTGGAATCCAGCGGCGACCTGCGCGCAGTACAGGAACTGCTCGGCCATGCTGACCTGAGCACCACCCAGGTCTATACCCACCTGGATTTCCAGCATCTGGCCCGCGTCTACGACGCCGCCCACCCGCGCGCGCAGAAGCGCCGTAACGAAGAAGACTGACCCCCGTCATTTCCCTGATACAGGGGGAAGGCTATGATGCCCGCATGAGCCGACTCAAGCTGATCACGTTTGATCTGGACAACACCCTCTGGCCGGTGGATGAAGTCATCCGCCGGGCGGAACGCCAGTGCCGGGACTGGATCAGCGAACGTTACCCCGATGCGGCCGCCGCCATGACCGTCGCCCGCGTCCGCGACATCCGCGAGCAACTGCTGCGCGAGAAGCCCGGCTACCTGCACAACCTGACCGCCCTGCGCCGCGACGCGCTGGCCGCCGGCTTCCGCAGCGCCGGCTATTGCGCGGAAGAAGCGGGCCGCCTGGCCGCCGAAGCCTTCGAGGTCTTCCACGAGGCCCGCAACGAAGTCGTCTTCTTCCCCGGCGCCCTCGACATCCTTGAAACCCTGGCCGACTCCTACATGCTCGGCGCCCTGACCAACGGCAACGCCGACCTGGCCCGCATCGGCATCGCCGACCTGTTCGCCTTCCAGCACTCCTCCGAGAGCGTCGGCCGGCGCAAACCGGAACGCGACATGTTCGACGCCGCCCTGCGTTCCGCCCGCGTGCGCGCCATAGAAGCCGTACACGTGGGCGATCATCCACTTGAGGACGTCGACGCCGCCCGCCGCCACGGCTTCCATGCAGTCTGGGCCAACCTGCTCGACCAGAAATGGCCCCTGGATTTGCCCGACCACCCCCACCACATCCACAATCTGCATGAACTCAGTGACCTGGTGGCCCTGCTCGATGCCTGACACCCTGCGAACCGACCTGTATGCCCTGCTGACCGAACTGGAACAGACCCTGCGCGAAGCCGGTCTCTGGGAAGCCACCCCACCGCCACCGGAAGCCTTTCTCAGCACCGTGCCGTTCAGCGCCGATCGCATGGACTTCAACGCCTGGCTGCAATGGGTGTTTCTGGCGCGCTTCCGCGCCCTGCTGGAAGGGGATCACCCGTTACCCGGGCAGTGCGATGTGGCCCCGATGGCCGAAGAGGCCTTGAAAGATGCGCCGCAACGCGAGCGCATCATCCACGTGATCGCCCGCATCGACGCCCTGTTCTGACCCGCGCCGCTGCGGGCGCGACGGCGCTCAGTCCGGCGGCAACAGACAATCCGCCAGCAACGCCCGCCAACTGGGCAGTTCCCCCTGCCCGCAGCCACTGCGCAGCACCAGCACCCGTTCGTCACGATGATCGAACAGCTCTACCGTGGTCACGATCTGCCGCCCCTGCGGCCGCCGCACACGCCAGACCGACGCAATCTGCGCCGTCTCCAGGCGCAGATCCAGATCATCCTGGCACAACCGCAGCGTCGACCCCTGCCAGGCAGGCAGCGGCAGCAGCCCCTGATGCCGTTGGCTGCACCCACTGCTGCGCCCACCGTTGCACGCGCTGCTGCACCCACCACTGAACACCCGCAACGACACCGGCGCCCGACGCGCCGCCGCCAGCGACAGCAGCGCCGGCAAACTGTCCAGTTTCACCGCCCGGGCGAACTTGTCACGCACGCGGCAGTAGGCGCCAAGCCGGCTGATCCCGTGCGCCGCCAGCAACGCCTCGAAATCAACCGGTGTCGCCGGCACCGACCAGGCCTGCTCCAGTGCGGCCAGATCGACGCAGGCGGCATAACTGTGCAGGGGCAGGGGCTGCGGTACCGGCAGCGGGTGCTGATCCGGATGCAGAAAGGCGCAGACCAGCTCCTCGAAATCCATTCCGGGCGTGCCCTCCGGCACCTGCACCTTCAGCTGCAACTGCCCGTGCCGATCAAAGAACAGCACACTGCGGCTCGCCAACCCGGCCACCGGCGCGAGTATCGCCAGCACCAGCGCCCACTGGTCATTGCGGGCCTGCAGATGCAGGTGCGGACCCTGCACGGTAAGCAGTCCTTCGTGGCTGCTCTCTGCAGGCACCAGCCTGCCTCGCTGGCGCAGGCTGACGGCATCAGAGCGCGTGGTCACCTCCAGCGCCGGAAAGCGGGCCAGCGCCCGGAACAACGCCTCGGGCGCCTCACGCAGGCGCAGCACGCGGTCTCCCAGCATGGCGGCACAGGCGCCGAGCGGGCCGGGCCAGGGGGCATGAAAACGTTTCAGTGATGTCAGAGCGGTCATGGGGGCATCCTGCAATAGCTCTCTTTAATGAGAATGATTATTATTAACTAATTGAGATGCTGTCAACTGTTGTTCGGGGTGTTGTCGGGCCTGGGCTGGGGTTGGCGTCGTGATTCGGCTCCGTAGCACGGCCTCGGGGAGGGGTACTCCCTTCCAGAAGCCGCCGTGAACCCGTCCCTGGGGGCTTGCGTTCGGCTTCCTGCCTCACACACTTCTGGAAGGGAGTACCCCTCCCCGAGGCCTCAGTTCAGTGCCAACGACACGAACGCTACTTCGTAGCTTGTCGCCAGAACCAGACTCTCAGTTGGCTGGAAGTCGTTAACCAGG
>PNLU01000176.1 GCA_013823245.1 Alcanivorax sp. | reverse complement strand
ACTCGAACCCACGACATCCGGAATCACAATCCGGGACTCTAACCAACTGAGCTACGTCCACCACAGGTCCGGAACCAGTCCGAAGGGCGCGCATGATATCAGAATAATGACAGCGCTCAACCCTTGACCGGAGGCTAAATCCGGCGTTGACCCGCCCTGCCGTGACTCCCATAATCGCGGGCCGTCGGGGAGTAGCGCAGTCTGGTAGCGCATCTGCTTTGGGAGCAGAGGGTCGCAGGTTCGAATCCTGTCTCCCCGACCATCATTTTCCCTGCGGCCCTACCGCGCAACCACTGCTGTCGCGGGCTAGAGCCGCACTGGTCGAAACGCCAGCATCGGCCGCAACCACCCTTCCAGCGTGGCCTGCGTCCACCCCCGGGTAATGAAGACGATACGGCTGCGGTGATCATCGCTCGGCCATTCCGGCAATTGCACCAGCTGGTGCAACAGCGTCTGCACCGCGTGCACCACGCAGGGACCCTCGATACCGGCCAGATTCACCAGCCCCTTCATGCGCAGCAGGTCAGGTCCGCAGATACCACGCACCTGCTCCAGCCACTCGAAGAAAACCGCCGGCAGCACCGGCTCGTCGAGCACCACGCAGAACGTGCGGATCTCGGGATCGTGGGCCGAGGGCTGCGTCTCCTGCTTCAGTATCCCCGTCGCTGAAGGGGTGGCCGGTGCCAGCCAGGCCAGCGCGGAAAACTCCGAAGCGCCCGGCGTATAGCGATGCTCCGCTTCCAGCAGCTCCGGCCGCAGCCCTGCCTCGTCCAGGGCCACCGTCGCGGCCTGCGGGTTGAGTGCGGACAGGCGCGCCTCCAGCGCCGCCGTGGACGCCGGATCATCCAGCAGGTCCACCTTGCTGATCAGGATCCGGTCCGCCACCACCACCTGCTGCACCGCTTCCTTATGTGCGGTCAGCGTAGCGTCACCGTTGACAGCGTCGACCACCGTGATCACCGCGCCAAGGCGGAAGTCGCGACCGCTGTTTTGCAGCTGGGTCAGATCCGCCAGGATCGGCGTCGGCGTCGCCAGGCCGGTGGTCTCGATGATCATGCGTCGGATCGGCGGAATCTCGCCGGAGATGGATCGCTCACGCAGACGGCGCAGCGCACCCGGCAGTTCACTGCGCACAGTGCAGCAGATGCAGCCGCCTTCCAGCAGCACTTCCTGCTCCTCGGCGCCGTCCACCAGCAAGTGGTCCAGACCGACATCGCCCAGCTCATTGATGATGACCGCGGTGCCCGTCATCTCCGGATGCTTCAACAACCGGTTCAGCAGCGTGGTCTTGCCGCTGCCGAGAAAACCTGTGAGGACAATCACGGGTATCGCGTCGGTATTCAAAAACCTTCCCCTGCTCTGGATAAATGCTTCCGCGTTCGAGCCTACATTGAGACGGGTGGGCATGACCCACCCGACCGAAGGGGGAGACGTCCGTCTGTCAGCCGCCAGCGCAGACACGTCGCGCATCTTTCCTACATCGCGTCCCGGAACTTCTCCCTGTTTTCCTTAATTGGGACGCCCTAGCCTTATCCACTATCAAAACATCAAATATCCTGGCGCCTTGCAGCCCAGGGGGTAACCTCTTGGGAGAAACAAATGCAGGGAAAGCTTCGACACGTCTCGCTGCTCGCGATCGGCTGCGCGGTGGCTCCAACGATTGCTGCACAGGAAGCCGCCAACAGCTACGTCGGTGTACTGGGCAGTTATGTCCGTGCGGACAGTGACCGCACCCCGGATTCCAACCGAGGCGGTGGCGCCGCCGTCTACTACGGCCGCATGGGGGAGCGCGGGCTGGGCTTCGAGGTCCAGCTGTCGGCGGATGGGTTCGAGACCGGCGCGGATGCGGGAACCGATTTCTACCGCTACATCCTCGGCGGTGATCTGGTCTATTCGATGGGTGATCGCACGTCCTGGACGCCTTTCGGGCTCATCGGTGGCGGCCTCAGTTACAACGATGTCTTCCCCAACGATCTGGATGGCTACGATTTCTTCCTCAATGCCGCCATCGGCATTGTGACGCCGCCCCTGTTCCAGACCGGGCAGATCCGCGGCCGCGCCGAGGTCCGCTACGTCCATGACAATTTCCGTGATCGCTATGGCGATATCCGGGCCAGCCTGGGGCTTGAGATTCCGCTGTTCGGGCCTTCTCGGGTGGCCTTCGATGTACCCACCACGGAAACCAAGATCGTCGAGGTGCCGACGGGTCTGCGGGACTCCGATGGCGATGGTGTCATCGATGAGCGCGATCTGTGTCCCGATACCCCGCCCGGCACGCGCGTGGATGGCGATGGTTGCCCGCTGGATTCGGTCATCGATCTGCGGGGGGTGACCTTCGAGCTGGATTCGGAGCGCCTGCGTCCGGATGCGGAGACGATTCTGGAGTGGGCGGTGGAGCTGATGGAGCGTTACCCGGACATGGAGGTGGAGATTGCGGGTCACACCTGTGACCTCGGCTCGGCGCCCTACAACCTGTCGCTGTCGCAGCGGCGTGCGCAGTCGGTGGTGGACTTCATGGTCAACAGCGGTGTCGAGCGGCAACGCCTGACCGCTCGCGGCTACGGCCTCACCGAGCCCGCTCTGCCCAATACCAGCGAAGCAAACCGTGAACGCAATCGCCGCGTCGAAATGCGGATCCTGAACTAGGTGCTCCTGACATGAACAATCACCACAGCATTGTAAAAACCATCGGCCTGCTCGCACTTATGGGCAGCCTTGCCGCCTGCAGCGCCAACAGCGGAGTTTCGGGCGGTGGTGGGGATGATGACGGCGACACTGGCATTCCCGGCCTGCGCTGCGTCGACGCCTTCCTTGCCTCCAATGGCGCTACCGTAGAGCCCGATACCTCGGTGAACTGCATCGGATGCGAAGTCAGCAATACTGATCGCGCCATTGACGGCATGGTCACCACCTTTGCCAACATCTCGGTGCCATTGTCGTTACTGGGTGGCAGCGCCGGTCTGACGGTCACATCCGAGCCCGGCATCAGCTCGCCGGGTGGCACCACGACCGGCTTCGTCGTCCGCGACCCCGATGGCTCTCCGCTGGCGGCTAATCTGATCAGCACCC
>PNLU01000175.1 GCA_013823245.1 Alcanivorax sp. | reverse complement strand
GTCATCGTCGCCGACAATGGTGATGCCGCTGCCCGCCCCCGCCAGCAGTTGCAGCCAGGCATACTGGATCGCATTGGTGTCCTGGAATTCGTCCACCAGAATATGCCGGAAGCGGCGCTGGTAGTGGCCGCGCAGGTCATCGTTGTCGCGGATCAGTTCCAGCGCACGCAGCAGCAGCTCGTTGAAGTCCACCAGCCCGCCACGGGCGCAGACCTGCTCATAGGCTGCGTAGATCTTCTGCATGGTCTGCAGGAACAGATCGCCGCCGGGCTCCATGTGCGCGGAACGCAGGCCCTCGTCCTTCTGGCTATTGATGAACCACTGGGCCTGGCGGGCGGGCCAGCGCTGCTCGTCCAGGCCCAGCTCGCGCAGCACCCGCTTGATGATGCGCTGCTGGTCGTCCGAATCCAGAATCTCGAAGGCTTCCGGCAGCCCGGCCTCCTGCCAGTGGGCCCGCAGCAGCCGATGGGCGATGCCATGGAAGGTGCCCACCCACATGCCGGATGCGGGCATGCCCAGCAGTTGCTCGATGCGGCCTCGCATTTCGGCAGCGGCCTTGTTGGTGAAGGTCACCGCCAGAATGCCGTAGGGTGACACCTGCTCGGTGGCCACCAGCCAGGCAATCCGGTGCACCAGCACGCGGGTCTTGCCCGAGCCGGCTCCCGCCAGTACCAGCAAATGATCGTCGTCGGCCGCCACCGCATCGCGCTGGGCCGGGTTGAGTCCGTCTATCAGGGAGGTCACGTCGTCTATCATGGGCAGGCATTCTACCTGAATCCCGGCCCCGATCTGCTCATAATACCAACAGCCATGCTCCGAAAGTTGTAAACCCCTGTTTTACTGTTGCCGCCCCGCCGCTACACTGAATCCAAAAACCCGGGCACCCAAGCCAGTGACCGGGCGGGAGGGGAACTTGCCAGCACCGGAACCATCGTTTACGCCACTGACAGGCCGTGCGCTCAACGACGCGCAGACCCGTCTGCTTGCGCGTGGGCTGCCCGTGCTGAATGTGGTGGAAGTGCTGGCCGCACTCACCCTGATCGTCTTTTATCGCCATAGCGGCGTGCCCCTGTGGCAGCTGTTGCTGTGGGGCGCGATCGTGCTGGCGCTGGTGCTGGTGCGTCAGGCGATAATCCAGCTGCTGCGCCAGCTTGATGCCTCCAGCCCCCTGGGCACCTGGCGCATGGCGCTGATGGCCACGACCGTCGGCGGCGGCGCGCTGTTTGGCTTTGCGCTGGTCTGGCTCAATCCGGCCGAGGCGCTGTTCCAGCCGGGGCCCGTCACCCTGCAGGCACTGGCCCTGACCCTGACCCTGGGCGTCACGGTCATCGCTGTGGCCATCTGCGGCGTGCACCTGCTGACTGCGGCACTGTATGCCCTGGCCGTGATGGTGCCACTTGCCGTGCATCTGATACTCGCTTCACCGGACTACTACCCCTTTGCGGCGGGGGTCGGCATCTTCGCTGTCTTCGGCCTGCTGGCCGCGCGACGCCTGAACACCAGCAGCCGCAACACCCTGATGCTGCAAGCCCGCAACGAAGCCCTGATCGCCTGGCTGGACCGGGCCCGCAGTGATGCCGAGGCCATCAACGAGAAGCTGGCCCAGGAAATCTGCCAGCGCAAGGAGGCCCGCCAGCGCCTGCAGGACTCCCGTGACCGGCTGGAAAGTACCGTGCAGGAGCGGACCCGGGCGCTGGAGCAGACCAATACCGAGCTGGCCTCTGCGGGCCAGCGGCTGCAACTGGCTCTGGATGCCAGCAACATCTGCCTGTGGGACTGGAATCTGGTCAGCGGCGAAACGTTCCATTCGAACTTCGAGCGCCTGCTGGGTTACCAGCCCTCTTCCCTCGGCAACTTCATGGAAGACCTGCGCAGTCTGGTGCACCCCAGCGACTTCAGCCGCGTGCGCGACGCCATGGTCGAGCACTTCAAGGGACGCAGCAGCCAGTACCAGGTGGTGTATCGCCTGCAACACGCCGACGGTCGCTGGCACTGGATCCAGGATGAAGGACGCGTGGTAGCCTGGAACCAGGCCGGGCGCGCCACCCGGATGATCGGCACGCGGCGCGATATCACCGAAGACAAGGAGGCCCGCGAACAACTGCGGCTGGCCGCCACCGTGTTCGAGAATGCCTCGGAAGGCATCTTCATCTTTGACCGCAATTTCCACTTCCTGACCGTGAACGATTGCTTTACCCGCATCACCGGGTACCACGAGCGGGAAGTCCTGGGGCAATCGATTGCCGAAATCGGCAACCTGCCCGAGAACGAACAGGTCTACCGGGACATCGTCAAGGCACTCAATAACGAGGGCTTCTGGGAAGGCGAACTGATGGAACGCCGCAAGACCGGCGAGGTTTACCCGGAATGGCTGCAGATCAGCGCCGGGTACGATGAATCGGGCAGACTCACGCATTATGTCGGCATGTTCTCCGATCTTACCGCCCGAAAGGAAGCCGAAGAGCGGGTTCAGTTTCTGTCCAATTTCGACCGTCTGACCGGCTTCGCCAACCGCAACCAGTTCCGCGAACGTCTGCACAAGAGCCTGACCCTAGCGCGCCTGAACCGCGAGCGCACAGCGTTGGTGTTTATTGATCTGGACCGCTTCCGCCCGATCAACGACTCCCTGGGCCACGAGGTCGGCGACCGTCTGCTCAAGCTGGCGGCGGAGCGCCTGCGCGGCTGCGGCTTTGCGGAGGAAAACCTGGCCCGCGTCGGCGGTGACGAATTCACGCTGGTGGTGGAAAATTACACCCGCCGTACCGATCTGGAGCACATCTGCCAGAAGCTGATCAACGCCATGCGGCGTCCGTTCCATTTTGACCAGCACGAGCTGCTGCTCGGTGCCAGCCTGGGGGTCAGTGTGTTCCCGGACACCGCCAAGGATGTGCAGACCCTGATCAACCAGGCCGATCTGGCCATGCATCAGGCCAAGCGTGCCGGCGGCAACAACTACCAGTTCTATTCCAGTGACATGCGCGTGGCGTCGGTGGAACAGCTGGCACTGGAAACCAGCCTGCGCAAGGCGATCTTCAAGAACGAGTTCGTGGTCTACTACCAGCCCAAGATGGATCTGGCCAGCGACCGCATTACGTCGGTGGAGGCGCTGGTGCGCTGGCAACATCCCACCATGGGCCTGCTGCCACCCAA
>PNLU01000174.1 GCA_013823245.1 Alcanivorax sp. | reverse complement strand
AGGGGGACTCCCTTCCAGAAGTGTGTGAGGCAGGAAGCCGAACGCAAGCCCCCATGGATGGGTTCACGGCGGCTTCTGGAAGGGAGTCCCCCTCACCGAGGCCGCGCTACGAAGTACCCAAGGCTCAGTCGGAATATTCAAGCCGGATGAGCAATCCCCACATCAATCCCCTGATGCTGCAAGTCGGCATGATAGGAACTGCGCACCATCGGCCCCGAAGCCACCGATGTAAAACCGAGCTCGTCAGCAATGCGCGCATATTCCCGGAACTCATCCGGATGCACATTGCGATCCACCGGCGCATGGTGCTTGCTCGGTTGCAGATACTGACCAATGGTCAGCATCGCAATATCGTAACGGCGCAGATCATGCAGCGTTTCCACCACCTGATCGAATGTCTCGCCCAGTCCCACCATGATGCCGGTCTTCGTCGGCACCTGCGGATTGCGGCGACCGAATTCCTGTAGCAGCGTCAGCGAATGTTCATAGCGCGCGCCCGGGCGAACCTGCTTGTACAGATGCGGCACCGTTTCGATGTTGTGATTGAACACGTCCGGCGGGGTGGCCGACAGCAAGTCCAGCGCCTCGTCCATGCAGCCCCGGAAATCCGGTGTCAGGATTTCGATACGCGTGTCCGGCGTCATCTCGCGGACCGCGCTGATGCACTCGACAAAATGTGCAGCGCCGCCGTCTTTCAGATCGTCGCGGTCCACCGAGGTGATGACCACATAACGCAGGCCCATGTCGCGCACGCTTTCCGCCAGGTGTTGCGGCTCCAGCGGGTCGAGGGCGTTGGGGCGGCCAAAGCCGACGTCGCAGAAGGCACAGCGGCGGGTGCAGATGTCGCCCATGATCATGAAGGTGGCGGTGCCGTTGCCGAAGCATTCGGGCAGGTTCGGGCAGGCCGCTTCTTCGCACACGGTGTGCAGCTTCTGCTTGCGCAGCATGTCCTTGACCTGCTGGATGCGGCCGCTGGACGGCACACGCACGCGGATCCAGTCCGGCTTGCGGCCATGCGGGGTCCCTGTGTTGGCCTCGGCGTTGACCATCGGGATGGTGCGCACCTTGCGCTCGCCTCGCAGCTTTTCGCCAACGGCGACTTTCTGGCGGGCGGGGCGGGGGTCTGTCATGGGAACTCCTCTGCGGGTAAAGGGAGCGAACCGTTCAGGGGGATCCGGCCCCGTCTGCGGCGTTCGGCAGTATAGCAGGTGCCGGGGCCAGGCTGCCCAGATTCAGTGTTTCGCGCAGGGCGTGCAGCAGGGCCTGCTCGACGGCATGACGGTCGTGGGGCGTGTCCAGCAGGGCCAGGCTGGTCATCGGCTGGCCAGCATAGCCGCAGGGGTTGATGCGCTGGAAAGGCTGCATGTCCATATCGCGGTTCAGGGACAGGCCGTGATAGCTGCGGCTCTGCCGGATGCGCAGGCCGAGGGACGCAATCTTGGCGCCGTCGATGTAGACGCCAGGGGCGTCGGGGCGGCTGGCGGCGGTCAGACCCATCGTGGCCAGTGTGGTAACGGTGGCGTCTTCGATGCCGCTGACCAGGGCGCGGGCGCCGAGGCCCAGGCGTTGCAGGTCCAGCATCAGGTAGATCACGGTCTGGCCGGGGCCGTGGTAGGTGACCTGGCCGCCGCGATCGCATTTCACCACCGGGATATCGCCGGGATTGAGCAGGTGTTCGGGCTTGCCGGCCTGCCCCAGGGTGAACACGGGGGGGTGCTCGACCACCCAGAGTTCGTCCGGGGTGTCCGGGCCGCGCTGGTCGGTAAAGGCTTTCATGGCCTGCCAGCAGGGGGCGTAATCCACCTGGTCGAGGTGGCGCACCTGCACGGGGGGCAGGGGCTCGGGAGACGGGGCAGCGGCGATATTGGTCATGGGGCCATTATCGCCGCTGCCCGGGGGCTTTGAAAGCCGACTCGGGTCTAATCTCGGGTCTGATGAGGCAGCATCAGAACAGCCCGCCGCCGCAGGACTCGCTGTTCGGGTAGGTGGCGTTGTTGCGTTCGATCACCTGGTCGATCCACTGGGTCACCAGCGCGACGCCTTCGTCGTGGGCCACGCTGCGGGCGATGGGTGGCATGCGGGCATCGGCGCGATCTTCGTTTTCCATACGGAAGGTCATGATCGAGTCGTGGGCGCGGCGCGGCACGATGTCGAAGCGGCGCCCGCCGGAACCATCACCGGCGGCGGTCGGGCGTTTGCAGATGCCGTAGCTGCCGTCGACGCGGCGCTGCACGTCCAGGAACAGGCCGGTGTTGGAGGCGCTGCCTGCGGGGTTGTGGCAGTGGGCGCAGTTCATTTCCAGATAGCCGCGGGCGCGATGTTCGATATCAGCGGCAGACCCGGCCGGGTGACCAGCGTCGCCGGGTACATTGAAGCGGGCCACGCGCTCGACGTTGGTGGCGACGCCGTCGCCGTTGATCTGCAACGCGGGGGCCTCGATCAGCATGTCGCGCTCGATCCAGTGGGCGAGCTGGTTGCGTTCGCCCAGGCCAGCGTAATCGAAGGGCCGGTTCAGATAACGCACCAGGGGGCCGATGGGGGCGGCGCCGCGTTCGCGGTCGTCGTTGGCATGGCAGGTAATGCACTGGTTGGCGTGCGGAATGCTGTAATGATCCGTGCGGCCGACATAGGGGGTGCCGGTGTCGGGGTCGGCGTAATCCCAGGATACAGACGCGCGGCCGCCGCCGAGGGACAGCAGGGCACGGCGTGCGCCGTTGTCGCCGGTTTCCCAGATATAGGGCAGGCCCTGCCAGTTGAAGGAGCCGTCGGCGTTGGCGCGCTTGATCAGCAGGCGGGTTTCCACCACGTCTTCATCGCTGCCGTTGGGGAAGGCGAAGGTCTTGCTGATCACGGTGCCCACCGGAAACAGCAGGGTCTCCTGGGTGCCGTCATCCAGATCGCGCCAGCGGGCCTGGCCATCCGGGGGCAGGAACACGGTGCGGTACTTGACCGAATAATCGGAGAACAGCGGGGTGGTCAGGTCGTAGGGTAACGTACGCTCGCCCCGGGGCGTGCTGCGCGGGTCGCTGGCGTCGGTGAACAGGTTGTAGTCGGCCAGGTTCGGGCAGTCGAACGCCAGCGCCGACCAGTTGATGGTGTCGCCCGTGTCGGCGCTGCAAGCGGCGGCGATCTGTTCTTCGGAGGGCGGCATGCTGCCACCGTCCACCGGGGTATAGGGGGCCAGACTGACCGGCGGCAGGCTGGCCAGGGTGCGGCCCAGCGTGCTGCTGCACTGGTGCGGTGTCATGTCGTTGTCGCGCAGCAGGCGCGGGTCCAGCTCCAGGCCATGGAAGTTCAGGA
>PNLU01000173.1 GCA_013823245.1 Alcanivorax sp. | reverse complement strand
AGCGGAGTTGAAGCAGCATGTGGAAGAGGTGGATAACAACGATTTCGCCCCCTGCGCGGTCTACGCGCACCATCTGTTCTTCAATGAAGCCCTGCACGACAAGTCGTGGCAAGTGCACAATGCCACCGATCTGCTGCGACGCTATCGGGAATACAATTACACGGATCAAAGTGAGTCCGCCCAGGCACTGCGCAAGGCGGCGAATCGGCTGTCTGAAGATGCCATCAAAGAGGCCCTGCGTACCCAACAGCGCCAGCAGTTACGCGACCGTATTCGTGCCCATCAGCAAATTCTGGCCAACTGGATGCGCGGACGAGACAGCAATGGTCGTGATGCCAGCAAACACTTCAGCCAGTTTGTCAGCCTTCATCAAGCACTGCTCGACTATGCCTGGCTGCCAGTACCCCGGCAAAAGGACCTGCTGGAGCAAGCCGAGTACGATTATTCTGATTACAGCGCGCTCTGGGTTCGGCTAAGTGACATTCTTGACGGTGCCGACAACGACCCTGCCCTGTACGACACCGGCTTCAGCATCCAGGATAACGGCGCTCCGAGGCCGGGTGCTGACCCTATGGATGCGGCGATCACTGCGTTGTTGGCGGATGCAGAGCAACCGTTGTTCAAAGCGCTCTTCCCCAGCGCCGAACAAGTCGCTGACAACGAACCTTACGAGCCCGACGCTGAGGCCGCCCATCGTCCGCCGGAGAGCAGCGAATTCAGGCCCAGCGCCTTTGCTGCCATGGCCGGTGGCCTGGCGGGCCTGGAGTACCTGCGTAAAAGCCAGGCACTGACCGAGAATATCATCGCCAGCCTGCTGTTTCGTTTCCAGAAACAATGGATGAATGCCGACGCGCTCAGGCAGGAGCAACAGCTGACCCTGTTCGCCCGTTGGGGCAAAAGCACCGGTCACAGCCAGATGGCCGATCTCAAAGTTGCTGCGAGTCAGTCGATTCCGGAAGGGTATGAGGTCGTGCATGTCGAAACCGAACAGCGACAGCTGACCCTGGAAGAAGAGCAGCGGTTGAGAAGCGCTGGCGCTGAAGATGGCGATGCCCGGCGCCCGGTACGGGTGCTCAAGCCCGGCGGAGATGAAGTTATCGCCAGTTCGCGCATTCAGGACGTCACCCACAAGCGCGGCGTGTTGATCGGCACCTTGGCGGGCGCCGCGAGCAGTGCACGCGAGGTGGGATTTATGAATTTATGGAGCCGGGAAGCCATGCAGTATGTCATGGAGCAGGCTCGGCTCAGCGGCACGCACGAAGTGAATGTCAAACAGGTCATCCGCCCGCAAGTAAGTGACCTGGCCCACGAACTGAATGACAGCCCTAGCGGGCATCGTAGTTCTGCCTTGCAGGCTCGTGCTATTAACACCGCTAACCGCGCGCTGCCGCCAAGTATGGCGGTACTGGAGGTGTTTAATATCGTAGGGGTCATCCAAGGGATCAATAAGCATGGAATGACCAAAACCGATGCCTCAAGAGCATTCATTTCAGGCTTTGCTCTTCTCTATGCCTTGCTGGATACCTCTGTCAGATTGGCGGGAGCAGAACGCACAGTGCGTGGCCTGAATGCCCTGTTCCAATATAAAGCTAACGTCAGGACCCTTATTCAGGGCAATACCCAGATAGCGGGTATAACCTTTTCCAATTTCAGGCTGGCTGGGGCCGGCCTTGCGTTGGCTGGCGGCATACTGGCTTTCGCAGAGGGTCATCGGCAAGCCGCAGCCGGCAACCGCGAAAGCGCCATTGCGCACTGGGTTGAAGCTGGGGCCCTCACAGGGCTCAGCCTTAGTGTGACGGCCCAGGCAGCCGTTAAAAAGGCCGCCCAACGCACGGCGCTAACCCGGGTACTAGCCATCGCTGGTCCTTGGGGTTGGGCTTTCATGGCTATCGCCTTCACTGCCGCCGTTATTGCCGAGCGTCGCAAGCTCAGCGAGCTTGAGCGCTGGGCCGCGTTCGGGCCGTTCGGCAACAACCCCAGCGACCGGCTGACCCATGAGTATGCCGATCTGGATGGCCACGCTGTGCATCAGGATCTGCTCTCACAACTATTCACCCCCCAGACAGGGATACACGCGGAGAACAATCGTGGCGCTCCTCTGGTAGAAGTGGAAATCCTCGCTCCCGGCGTCGGTGCCGACGACACCATTGAGCATCACTTTTACCAACTGCATAGCCGCGCGGCGCAAATACAAGGCAAGCCCCGGCGTGAGTTGCTTCAACCTGTCATGAGCCAGGACATTCTGGCAGATAACGACGACCCCCGGTCCAGGATTGGGCTTCGAGTCTGGTACCCACGCGATGATATCAATACAGCGGTTACACTTGAGCTGCATACCCGACTTCACAGCGCGACTATCAATGACTGGCTGCCCGAGCTTGCCAGGGGCGAAAGCGATATCGTGAAGCAAGGCCAGGATTTTTACACCAGCCGCTATATCAAGGATGGCTGGCATTACACAGAATGCCGCCTAGCAGGTAAATTCGATAAGATGATATCACGCAGTACGTTGAGCGCCCTATGACGCCAAATGACCAGACTTCGGTGTATTCCGATACCGCCTACGACAGTCGGAAGCCGCGCTCGATGCCGCCGGAGCCCGAACACAAAGACGGGTTCCTTATGCGCAGAGCAAGGGGGCAGCGCATTACGCTCCCGGCGGGCGCACACTGCAAAGAGCATGCCTCCATGGGCTATATGCCCTCGGACGTCAAAGGTAGCATCCAGATCGAGCAGTATGAGCAGGAAAACCGCGGCGGACACAGAATGGTCACATGGCCTGATCTGCTTGAGTGGCCGGTCCTTCAGCGGTCATTACAGTATGTAATCGCATGGTTCACTTTTGCCGGCGGCCTTTTTTCTGCTATCTTTATAGGAATTTTCACCGGATTAAGTAATGGAATTTACTTATTTACATACTTCTTTTTACCGCTATTTTTAATCTGGGTCATTCTTCGATATATCAACAAAGGCGAACCCAAACTAAAGAAAGACACTCGCTTCTACCGCCGCACTGGCATGGTCAGCCTGTATCTCGGCAAGGATCAGCCTCGCCAGGAGATTCCCTTCGACGAATTCGACCCGTACATGAGCTTTCGCACCGGCCCCACTGGCTCCAGCAGCTTTGTCCTGCAACTGGCTCACCGCTATTCAGAAACCCTGATCGGACACCCCAACCAGTTTGATCACGTTCATGGGGTTTATCTGGCATGGGAGGAGCTACAGCAATTTATGGATGTCTCGCAGCCCCTGCCTGACACCGTGTACAACGAACGCTTCCGCCCCTTCGACCCTGTCACGGTGGAATTTGATCGCGAGACCAACCGAAAGCCAGATCACTGGCGCCGCTTCGATAATCGCACTTATCTGGATTACTGCGTCGTGGCCAGTGATGCCGCAAAAGACTACCCATGGGGCAAAAC
>PNLU01000172.1 GCA_013823245.1 Alcanivorax sp. | reverse complement strand
ATCCGCGAGATCCACTATGTGGACTACGAGTCGCAAACCTTCTTCGGGGTGCTGGCCGAATTTACAGTTGTGGTCTACGGCAACTGATTTCTCTCCTGCTAGACTGGTGGGCCGAGCGCCCACCAGGAGAAGCAGGTGAAGGAGAAGTTCCGGTACTGGTTTGGCATTCTGCGTTCAGCGCTGGATAACTGGGCGCAGAGCCATGCGTTTATCTATGCTGGAGCGTTGGCTTTCTTTACGCTGTTCTCCATCGCGCCCGTGGTGATTCTGGCGGTGCATGTGATCGGCCTGGTGCTCAGCACCGAGGCCGCCATGACACGGATCATGGGGCAGCTGGAGGAAGCCATCGGGCCGGAAGCCGCCGAGGCGGTGGAAGTGGCGGTGGCCGGCACGCAGATTGATCAGAGCGGGTTGCTGCCGACGCTGATCGGTATTGCCGCCATGGTGATCGGCGCCACGACCGTGTTTGCCCAGTTACAGCGCTCGCTGAACAACATCTGGGATGTCGCGCCGCGTCCTTCGCGCAACACCATCTTTCTGCTTCTGAAAAGCCGGGTCCTGTCGTTGACCATTGTGCTGTCGATCGGTTTTATCCTGCTGGTATCCCTGCTGCTCAGCGTCGTGTTGCGCGCCATTATGGTGTTTGCATCAGACTGGTTGCCGATGCCCGGCATCCTGATGGTGGGGGCTGAGGCACTGGTGTCGATCAGTGTCATCACGCTGCTGTTCGCGACCATTTTCAGGGTGTTGCCGGATGTGGTGCTGAGCTGGAAAGACGTCATGCTCGGCGCCCTGATTACAGCGCTGCTGTTCACGCTCGGGCGCTTCCTGATTGCCATGTATCTGGCGCAGACTGCCACCGCCTCTACCTATGGTGCGGCGGGCTCGCTGGTTCTGTTACTGCTGTGGGTGCATTACTCCTCACTGATCCTGTTGTTCGGTGCGGCGTTTACCCGGGCGCATGCGGAGGCCAGAGGTGTCGAGATCCGGCCGCGCAATACGGCAGTGTGTGTACGCAAGACGCTGGTAGAGCAGTAGGCCGTAACAGTCCGTTGTTACTGCATGCCGAACAGTCGGCGCAGGTGGGGCATCTGCTCTTCAAGCTGAAAGGCGACATCGCGGGTCAGCATATCAAGCAGGATGATCGCGTTGGTGGCGGCTTCCGCACCTTGCACACCGCGCAGGCGTGCGGCAAAACTGCGGTTGATCTCGCGCAGGTTGTAATAAGTGTGTTCCATCAGGCTTAGATCCAGGGTTAAAGAAGGATCCTGTTCCCGTTGCAGATAACGGTGCAGAAGGAACACTGAGGCCGCTCTGAAAAAGGTTTCCGATTCATCGGCCAGCGGCAGATGGAAAATGCCCATGGGGCGTAACGGCAAGGTATGCGGGCAGGGGCTCAGTGAGCAGACCAGCCCGAACAGCGAGCCCAGTGCCCGTTGCAGTGATGTTCTTGAGCTGTAGCGGCGCGTCGGCGTGACCACTTCCAGTTCGATGTCATCGTAGGAATCGCCCCACTCGGTCTGGCTGAACGCCCAGGCCAGCCGCAGGGCAACGGGACAGTAGCGATGTTCTTCGGTGTGCAGGGGGCAGTGCTTGCACTGATGATGATCAAGGCGCGCCCAGTCCGGAGGGTCGAAGCGATGCGGCACGGCAAGATCGCGGGTGTTGTTGTCCATATATAACGGAATGCGTGTTTCCCGACCTGTGCCGTCGGTGATGAGATACTCGAAATCCGCAGGCGTGTTCTGGCTCACTGGGCGGCCTCCGGTAACGCCTCCATCAGAGGAAGCTGGATCAGGAAGGCGGTGCCGACACCCGGTTTGCTGGCCACGGAAATACTGCCCTGGTGTCGCTTGATAATGTCCTGGCTGATGGCCAGACCAAGCCCGGTGCCCTCGCCCACCCCCTTGGTCGTGAAAAAGGGCTCAAAGACATTGTCGAGCACCTCGGGCGGAATGCCCGGTCCGTTGTCTGTCACCTTGATTGAAAAATGCTGCCGGTTGGCGCGCGTGGCAATGATGATCTTGCCTTTGCCCTTCATTGCCTGGGCGGCATTGACCACCAGATTGACAAAAACCTGCGAGAGCTGCGGCTCGGAACCGCTGATCTGCGCCTCGCGATCATCAAACTGTCTGACTACTTCGATGCCGTGTCGTGTTTCATGACGGGCCAGATTCAGTGCGCTTTCGATGCAGTGATGAATATCCACGGGCGCAAACTTTTCCTGCCCTTCGTGGGAAAAGCATTTCAGATCACTGATGATTTTCTGGATGCGCTCCACGCCGTCGCGGGTTTCCTGGGTGAGCTGCGGCGTGTCCTCAAGAAGCCAGGTCAGTTCCTTTTCAGACAGATTGCTATCCTGCGCTTTCAGCGCCTCGCACAAGGCTTGCTCGCCCGCGATCGCCCGGGCGGTGTCTACAGCGCGCGTCAATGCCTGCACGTTTTCCGTGAGCCGCCGCACGTTGCTGGAGACGAATGCCAGTGGTGTATTGATCTCGTGGGCAATGCCGGCGGAGATTACGCCCAGTGAGGCCATCTTTTCAGAATGCAGCAGCATGTTTTCCACTTTGCTGATGGCTTCCTCTTTCTTGCGCACCTCGCTGAGCAGTTGTGAGTTGAGCTTCTTGATGGCGGTAATGTCTGTGCCGAAGTAGATATAGCCTCTTTCTTCCTCGGACAGATAAGACAGCGGAAACACGAAAACATCTACCCAATAGGGTTGGCCACTGCGCGCGCGATTGCACAGCTCGCCATGCCAGACCTTGTCTTCGGACAGCGTGCGCTGCATGTCTTCATCATTGTCGTTGCCGCGCACCCGGGTGATGCTCTGGTGTTTGCCGATCAGCTCGCTGAGCCGGTGTTCGCTGAGGGCCAGAAACTTTTCGTTGGCATAGGTGATGTGGCCCTGCACGTCTGTGGTGAAGACACAGTATTCATCGATGATTTTGGCCAGCGGTCCGAGTGCCTTCTTGTTGATCCGGAATTCATCGGCATTGGTTTCGATCAGCTTGAGCCGATTGGCAAAGGGGTCTTTGGTCAGCGAAGAGAACTCAGCCAGCCGAGCCTCCACGTTGAGTGAGGCGCGGTAGGTCTTGTACAGCACCAGAATCACAACCAGCATCACCAGGATAGACATGGTGATATACAGGATGGAAAGGTTCTCACCCTGAAAAGGGGCTGCCAGTGCGCCGAGAATGTCCATCAGAGTGTCGCTCTGGCTGCGTTATTGGCCGAGACGGGCGCGCAATTGCGCGATCTCTTCCTGAAGGTCCCGCACCTGGCGCGCCAGCATGCGATTTTCGAGCAAAGTGTCGCGAAGGCGCAGGCCTTCCTCGATGCCTTCGATCAGTTGGCTGTCATCCCAGGGCTTCGGCACAAAACGGAACGCCCCGGCCTCGTTGATGGCCGCCATCAGGGTATCGATGTTGACGACGCCGGTCAGGACAATGCGCACGGCATCGGGTTGCAGGGTGCGTAACT
>PNLU01000171.1 GCA_013823245.1 Alcanivorax sp. | reverse complement strand
CCGCAGGGTCGCCTCATGTTCCGGAGAGGTGATCACCAGGCGCTGGTAATAGTCCAGGCGGGTCTCATCAGGTGCTGATGCGGGGGTGGCGGCCCGTCCGGGCTCGGCGCGGGGGCGTGCCGGGGGCGTCTGGATGACATTGTCGGCCTGCGGCGCGCGACGCTGCTCTGCCGGGCGGCCGTCTTCGGGCGGGCGATCACTGAACACCGGCACACCGCCCTGCCCCTCGGAGCGGTAAATATCGCCGCCGAAGACCAGCGGGGACGCCACCAGCAGGATTAACCACACCGTCGAGCACACACCGGCTCGAAGCCTGGGCTGTCTCATACACCTACCTCCCGGACGACTCTCTTCAGATCATCATACGCCACGATCCAGAGGCTGTAGCCCATCGATGCTGCACAAAAAAGCCCCCGCGAGGGGGGCTTTCCTGTCGTACCGCGATGTTACACGGACCCGATTTTACACAGAGTAGTACAGATCGAACTCGACCGGGTGCGGGGTCATGTTCAGACGCTCGACCTCTGAACGCTTCAGACCGACGTAACCGTCCAGCGCGTCCTTGGTGAACACACCACCCTGCAGCAGGAAGTCGTGATCCGCTTCCAGTGCATCCAGAGCCATGGTCAGTGTGTGCGCCACGGTCGGGATTTCCTTCGCTTCTTCTGCCGGCAGGTCGTACAGATCCTTGTCCATGGCGTCGCCCGGGTGGATCTTGTTCTTGATGCCGTCCAGGCCAGCCATCAGCAGCGCGGAGAAGCACAGGTACGGGTTGGCAGACGGATCCGGGAAGCGGGTCTCGATGCGACGCGCTTTCGGGTTGCTGACCCACGGAATCCGGATCGACGCAGAACGGTTACGGGCCGAGTAGGCCAGCATTACCGGTGCTTCGAAGCCCGGCACCAGACGCTTGTAGGAGTTGGTGGACGCATTGGTCAGGGCGTTCAGAGCGCGTGCGTGCTTGATGATACCGCCGATGTAGAACAGGGCAGTTTCAGACAGGCCGCCGTACAGGTCGCCGGCAAACAGGTTCTTGCCGTCCTTGCTCAGGGACTGGTGCACGTGCATACCGGAACCGTTGTCGCCGATCAGCGGCTTCGGCATGAAGGTCGCGGTCTTGCCATAGGCATGGGCCACGTTGTGGATGCAGTACTTGAGGATCTGTACTTCGTCCGCCTTCTTGGTCAGGGTGTTGGCGCCAACGCCGATCTCACACTGACCGGCCGTGCCCACTTCGTGGTGGTGCACTTCGATAACCAGACCCATCTGCTCCATGGCCGCACACATGGCCGCACGCAGGTCGTGCAGGCTGTCTACCGGCGGAACCGGGAAGTAGCCGCCTTTCACGCCAGGACGGTGGCCGATGTTGTTGCGTTCGAAGTCGTCAGCAGACACCCACGCCGCTTCTTCGGAGTAGATTTCGTACATGGCGCCCTGCATGTCGGACTTCCACTTCACGGAATCGAACACGAAGAATTCCGGCTCCGGCCCGAACAGGGCGGAATCGGCAATACCGGTGGACTTCAGGTATTCCTCGGCGCGCATGGCGATGGAACGCGGGTCGCGCTCGTAGCCCTGCATGGTGGACGGCTCAACAATGTTGCAACGCAGGTTCAGCGTGGACACATCGGTGAACGGGTCGATCACAGCGGTCTCGTCGTCCGGCTGCAGGATCATGTCGGACTCGTTGATGCCTTTCCAGCCGGCAATGGAGGAGCCGTCGAACATCTTGCCATCGGTGAAGAAGTCGTCATTGATTTCGCTGGCCGGGATGGACACGTGTTGCTCTTTACCACGGCTGTCGGTAAAGCGCATGTCGACCCACTTTACGTCGTTTTCTTTGATCAGTTTTAAAGTCTTTGCAGACATGTTGAAGCGTCCTCCTGGAGCAGCAAGAAATGGGTTTGTCCGGCCCGGAGCTTGCACCGAACCGGGTCTTGCCCGTTTGTGGAGCAAAATACGTGCCACATTACGAGACATGGCTGAATGGCGCAGATACTGCGCCATAGCGCGGGGCCGGAGCACGCGCCGCACCTATATGGTGCATTATGGTGCGCCAATGCACCATATAGGTGCATTTCTGGATCTGGACACCCGGAGCCGCACAAAAATGACGCCGTCGCGCTCTCCGGTTTCCAGCACCGTATGGCCGTTTATCCGGCACCACGCCGGCACATCATTCAGCACACCGGGGTCTGTGGCAAGCACCTCAAGGCAGGCACCGTCTTCCAGCGTCTTCACCCGATCCTGGGTACGAATCACCGGCAGCGGGCAGAGCAGTCGGCGGGCATCCAGTTGTTCCATGGCGGCTTACCCCAGATACCAGTCGCGTGGCACATCATCGACCGCCATGGGCCGCACCTGCAGATCACGGGTCACCCCGTCCCGCTGGCGCCAGACCACGGTGACCTGCCCGGCGTCGCGTCCTTGTGAAAAACGCGCCACCAGCGCGGCGGCAAACTCGGCTTCCGCCTGATCCGCGAAATGACCGTCCACCAGCGTCAGCGGACCGCCATGGCTGGTGGTCTCCAGGCTGTCATAGGCGTGCCGGTAGCCGCGCAGGAACTGGCTCTCGCCCTCTTCGCGGCTGATGATCAGCTTGAAATGGGGCCGCGGCCGCAGGTGGCGCCCCACCTTGAGCAACATGATGTCGTCCAGCTCATAATCCCGCTCCCCGCGCGCCTGCCACAGATCGCCCAGCTTCTTCGAGTAGGATTCATCAGTCAGGAAGCAGCAGCCGCCGGCCGGTTGGGCAAACTCCTCCAGCCCGAACGCCTGGGCCAGCTCGATCTGCGGCGTGCGGTTGCGGCCACTGAAGCCATACAGCTTGCTGCGGTCCACCCAGCCTTCGCGCTCGGGCAGCGTCTCATCCAGATTGCGGGCCGACAACGGCCTGAGCAGACGGTCCTCGGCACCGGATTCCCGCGCGATCACCGGCATGGTCCACTTGCGCTGCGACTTCGGCCGCTGGCCCACCACCTCACCGGTGATGATGAAATCGAAGCCGTCTCCGTCTGCCGCCCGCGCATCCGCCAGATCACGGGCCTTGTCGAGCATCAGGGTGGCCTGATTGACCATGAAGATCTTGCAGTCCAGGCAGGGGTTCATGTGGGCGCCATAGCCGTAGCGCGGATGCAGGACGACGTCCTTGTATTCCTGGGAGATATCGATGATGTGCAGCTTGATACCCAGCTGCTCGGCGACCCAGAGGGCATTGTTGCGCTTGGGCTTCTTGCGGTCACGCTCGCGAATCGCGTGGGTGTGGCCCTCGACACAGAAGCCGGTAAAGAAGTTGACCCCCTCGACCTCGATCCCCTGCGCCTGAATAACACGCACCGCGAGCATTGAATCCAGCCCGCCGGACACCAGCGCCAGGGCGCGACGTGGGCGGGAAACCGATGGCGCTGTTTGGTGGAGAGAAACCGTCTGAGTCATAAACATCAATGCAGCACGCCGCCGTACCGACGCGCCG
>PNLU01000170.1 GCA_013823245.1 Alcanivorax sp. | reverse complement strand
TCGACGCCCACTTCGCTGGCCAGGGTGCGCAGCTGCTCGATCGCCGCCGGACGGTAGACATCCGCCGACACCACCATGACCTTTTTCTTCTCGCGCTCTTTCAGGTGACGCGACAGCTTGGCCACCGAGGTGGTCTTGCCCGCGCCCTGCAGACCCGCCATCAGGATGATCGCGGGCGGCTTCACCGCCAGATTCAGCCCGACATTGGCATCGCCCATGACATGCACGAGCTGGTCGTTGACGATCTTGACGAAGGCCTGGCCGGGATTGAGGCTCTTGAGCACGTCCTGCCCCAGCGCCAGTTCCTTCACCTGCTCGGTAAAGTCCTTGACCACCGGCAGCGCCACATCCGCCTCCAGCAGCGCCTTGCGCACCTCGCGCAGGGTGTCGCGGATGTTGTCCTCGGTGAGCTGGCTCTGGCCTGTCAGACCGCGCAGGGAATCGCCAAGGCGCTCGCTGAGATTCTCGAACATGACTGTCTCCGGGTAAGACCGTTTATCGCGGCCGCGCAGTATAGCGCGCTCCCGCGACTCTGTGCAGGCACGTCAGCGGCAACAGATTCGCAGTTGCGAACGGGTCCCGCTTCAAAACCGCTCGCGGCTGTGACACACTTCGTCGGTTTCCCGCTAAAACAGACACTTATGGGCATTGCAACCTGGGCCGGACTGGCCGCCATGACGCTGTATCTGGTCGCCTCGATCGTCGTCGTGCGACGTTTGCGTGGCGCAGTGACCGATAGTCGGCGCCTGCTGCTGGTGCTGGGGCTGTCTGCGGTGACCGCCCATGCCCTGTGCCTGTGGCTGACCATCGTCACCGCTGACGGTGTCCGCCTGGGCCTGTTTCCCATGGCCTCCATGGTCACCGGCACCGGCGCCGCGCTGGTGGCCGTCACCAGCCTGTACCGGCGCATCGAGTGGGTCAGCGCACTGGTATTCCCCCTCAGTGCCCTGAGCATCCCGCCCCTGCTGTGGGCCGAATCCGGCTATCCGGCCCATCCGCTGGCCCACGGCATGGCGGTTCATGTGCTGCTCTCGATCCTCGCCTATGCCGTGCTGGCGATCGCTGCGGCCCAGTCCCTGTTGCTGCTGATCCAGCACCGCCAGCTCAAGAGTGGCCACATTCGCGGCGTCATGCGTGTCTTCCCGCCGATCCAGGTCATGGAGACGATGCTGTTCGAGCTGCTCTGGGCCGGTGCCCTGCTGCTGACCGCCGCCATGCTGGCGGGCTTCATCTACGTGGACGATCTGCTGGCGCAACGTGTCGCCCACAAGACCGTGCTGACCGTGCTGGCCTGGGCACTGTTCGTCACGCTGCTGGCCGGGCGCCATTTCCTCGGCTGGCGCGCCGTGACCGCTATCCGCCTGACACTGGCCGGTTTCGTGGTGCTGGTGGTGGCGTTTTTCGGCTCGCAGCTGGTGATCGAATATATCGTGCGTGGTTGACACCCGGGAGTTGACACCCAGGAACACCGCTTCCCAGAATACCCGTTCGTGCATAACCGGGGTCGGCCCCAGCCTTGAGTGACATTCCTGAAACCTTTCTGATCACCGCACTGGTGATCCTGATCTTTGCCTCCGCGTTCTTCTCCGGCAGCGAAACCGGCATGGTGGCGCTGAATCGCTATCGGCTGCGCCATCTGGCACGGCACGGCCACAAGGGCGCCCGGCGAGTGGAAAAGCTGCTCAAGCGCATGGATCGCCTGCTCGGCGTGATCCTGATCGGCAACAATTTCGTCAACAACTATGCCGCCACCATTGCCGCCCTGCTGGCGCTGGCCTGGTTCGGCAATGCGGGGGCGGCTATCGCGCCCATCGTGTTCACCATTGTCATGCTGGTCTTTGCCGAGGTGACCCCCAAGACCTACGCAGCGCGCAAACCGGAAGGGCTGGCGTTTTTTGCCAGCCTGATCCTCAAGCCATTGCAGGTACTCTTTGCGCCGCTGGTATGGGCGGTCAGCGGCATCAGCAACGGCATCCTGCGCCTGCTGGGCGTACGCGAGGCGGACGACAGCGCCGATGACCTGAGCCCGGACGAGCTGCGCACGGTGGTGAACGAGGCGGGAGGACTGATTCCCAAACGCCACCAGAAGATGCTGCTCAATATCCTCGACCTGGAAAAAGTCACGGTCGAGGACATCATGATCCCGCGCAGCGAGATGGTCGGCATCGACCTGGATGATGACCTCAACGACATCATCAGCATGCTGCGCAATTCCCAGCACACCCGGCTGCCGATCTATCGCGGCGACCCCAACCACATGCTCGGCGTGCTGCACCTGCGCAAGATCAACCGTCTGCTGATGCGTCAGGACATCAACAAGGCGGAACTGATGCAGTTTTCCGTGGAGCCCTACTATGTACCGGAGGGTACGCCCCTGCATCGCCAGCTGATCAACTTCCAGAACGCACGACGGCGCATGGGCATTGTGGTGGACGAATACGGTGACGTGCTCGGGTTGATTACCCTGGAAGATATTCTGGAAGAAATTGTCGGCGAATTCACCACCGACCTGGCCGCCAGCAGCCCCGATATACTGCCACAGGAAGACGGCAGCTACGTGATCGACGGCAGCACTCACCTGCGCGAAATCAACCGCACCCTGCACTGGGAATTGCCCACCGACGGCCCCAAGACCCTGAACGGTCTGATCCTGGAGCACCTGCAACAGATCCCGGAAAGCAACACGTCACTGCGTGTCGGCGATTACCTGATCGAGGTCATGCAGGTGAAGGACAACATGGTCAAGGCAACACGCATGCGGCATCGCAGTCAGGCCTGACCCGCCAGGCCCCGTCTTTACATGACGATACAGTTTGACTAAGGTTCGGGTAAGTCCCGCACATAGCGGGCATCAGCCTCACTGTCACGGACCGACAGGATATCGCACATGGACGCCCTCTCTCGATTTTTCATCCCTACCGCCTGTCAACCGGGGTGCAGCGCTGCGCTTCCCGAGTCGGCCATGGCCTCCCGGAAAATTCAAGGAACCTCTCTCAGCAGCAAGGAGGCCTGAGCGTGGCAATCATCTTTAACGGCAATCTGGAAATCAACATCGGACCGCATGTCCGTGTCCGCAGGGAAAACCCTGTCGTACACAAGCCCAAACGAGCGAAGCGCATAAAGTGGCTTGACCCGGACAACATGCTACAAACCCGCAGCCGCCAGATCATCACCCTCCGGGTTGGCCTTTTCTTCGATGGCACGGGCAACAATATGGAAAACGCCATCGCAGCGGACTGCCAACTGGAATACGACCCGGAGGTTCTCAAGGACCTTGAGTTTCTGTGTGAAGATGAGGAGGTCGAGCATGGCAGGGAGGGAAGCCACCAGAACGCACCGAGCAATATTGTGCGGCTTTATGAGCTTTATCGAGATGATTCGGAACGCCTGCTCAAAGATGGTGACGCTGCGAGCATTCCTGTCTATATCGAAGGAATAGGGACTGTCACTGGTGGGAAGGATGACTGGTATGCTCAGATTACGGGAATGGGCCGCAATGGTGTCAACTCAAGGGTCGAGCAGAGTCCGCAAAGTATCGCGAAGAGAGTCGACGAGCTCCTGGAGCGTAAC
>PNLU01000169.1 GCA_013823245.1 Alcanivorax sp. | reverse complement strand
ACCCCGATCCAGACGCTGCTGACCGAGTTCAACTATCGCGTACATGACGAAGCCGTGGTGAAAGCCACCGCCGATCAATTCCCGCCGGTGGAACTGCTGCGCGTCGAGGATCTCCTCGGCTCCTGGGAGGAGGTCCAGAACGCCCACTTCGGTCGTAACGGCATTCTCGATCAGTTGCAGGCGCGGCGCTGATGGTATCAACCCGGCCCGGACGGGCCCTGTTCTTCACCCGTCACCCCGTCCTGCCGGGTTTCACGCTCAGCTTCGGGCTGAGCGTGCTGTTTGTATCGCTGGTCATCCTGCTGCCGCTGACGGCGCTGTTGCTGCATGCCTCCGACATGTCGTGGGCCGAGTACCGCAGCATCATTCTCGATGACCGGGTGGCGGCCACCTACCGCATTACCCTCATCGCCGCCTTCTGGGCGTCGATGATCAACGCAGTGCTCGGCCTGCTGTTTGCCTGGGTGCTGGTGCGCTATCGCTTCCCCGGTCGCAGCCTGATGGACGCACTGATGGACTTGCCGTTTGCGCTGCCCACCGCCGTGGCAGGCATCACCCTGACCACCCTGTTTGCTGCCAACGGCTGGCTCGGCCGCTGGTTCGACATGGCCGGTATCCAGATCGCTTATGCTTTCCCGGGTATCGTGATCGCCATGAGCTTTACCAGCCTGCCTTTCGTGGTCCGCGCCCTGCAACCGGTACTGGAAGATATCGGCCCGGAATACGAAGAGGCCGCCCGTACCCTCGGCGCCAGCAACCGTCAGGCATTCTGGCATGTGGTGCTGCCACAGCTGAGGCCAGCGCTGCTGACCGGCACCTCTCTGGCGTTTATCCGCAGCCTCGGCGAGTTCGGCGCCATCATCTTCATTGCCGGTAATATTCCGTTCGAGACGGAAGTCACCTCGCTGATGATCTATATACGCATCCAGGAGTACGACGCCCCGGCGGCCACCGCCATTGCGTCGGTCGTACTGCTCGCCTCGCTGCTGCTGTTGTTTTTGGTGCAACTCTGGCAGGGGCGATTCCTGAAACGGATACGGGGAGGCTGAGGCATGCATCAACCGCGCACTTTGACCCAGTGGGCCCTGATTCTGCTGGCCGTTGCCTTGACCATCATGCTGATGGTCTTGCCCCTGGTGCTGATATTCAGCAAGGCGTTGGGCGCAGGATGGGAGCTGGTGGCCCACAACCTGGCCGACAACGACATGCGTCACGCGATTCGTCTGACGCTGCTGGCTGCCGTCATCACCGTGCCGGTCAATCTGGTATTCGGTATCCTGCTGGCCTGGTGCGTCACCCGTTACGAATTCCGGGGACGCAAGCTGCTGACCACCTTTATCGATATCCCGTTCGCAATGTCTCCGGTCGTTGCCGGTCTCTGCTATCTGATCGTCTACAGCATCGAAAGCCGCTTTGGCGGCTGGTTGTTCGAACACAACATCCAGTTGATGTATGCCTGGCCGGGCATCGTGATGGTTACCATCTTCGTGACCTGCCCCTACGTCGCTCGCGTGCTGATTCCGCTCATGGAGAGCCAGGGCAGCGAAGAAGAGGAAGCCGCACTGCTGCTGGGCGCCAGCGGCCTGCAGACCTTCCTGTATGTGACCCTGCCGAATATCAAATGGGCGCTGCTTTACGGTGTCGTGATTACCAATGCCCGCGCGGTGGGCGAATTTGGTGCCGTCTCGGTGGTGTCCGGCGCGATTCGTGGCCAGACACTGACCTTGCCACTGCACGTCGAACTCTTGCACCAGGACTACAACACGGTTGGCGCCTTTACCGCAGCGGGGCTGCTGGCCCTGCTGGCCCTGGTCACGCTGGTGCTGAAATCCATCATGGAATGGCGTCAACGCCGCCTGTTGGCGGACACCGACACGCCTTCAACCACTGCACAGGCCTGATCCCATGAGCATCACTCTCGACCAGATCAGCAAATCCTTCGGCAGCTACCAGGCGCTATCATCGATTTCCCTGGACCTCAGCGGTGGCGACCTGGTGGGCCTGCTGGGCCCCTCCGGCTCTGGCAAGACCACGCTGCTGCGGATCATCGCCGGGCTGGAGAAAGCCGACAGCGGTCGTGTGCTGTTCGACGGGCAGGACGTCACCAGGTTGCCCGTGCAACAGCGCAAGGTCGGCTTCGTGTTCCAGCAGTACGCCCTGTTTCGCCATATGACCGTGGCCGAGAACGTCGGCTTCGGCTTGCGCATGCTGCCACGCGGGGAACGCCCGGCGCGTGCCCAGCGCGATGCACGCATCCGCGAGTTGCTGGAGCTGGTGCAACTGGAGCATCTGGCACGGCGTTACCCGTCCCAGCTGTCCGGTGGCCAGCGGCAGCGGGTGGCCCTGGCCCGGGCGCTGGCGGTCAATCCGTCGGTGTTGCTGCTTGATGAACCGTTCGGCGCACTGGATGCCAAGGTGCGCAAGGAACTGCGCCGCTGGCTGCGGCGCCTGCATGAGCAGATCCCGGTGACCAGCGTCTTCGTGACCCACGATCAGGAAGAGGCCATGGAGGTGTCTGATCAGGTGGTGGTCATGAGCCAGGGCCAGGTGGAGCAGATCGGCCCGCCGCGTACCGTTTATGAAGAACCGGCCAGCCGCTTCGTGTTCGATTTTCTGGGTCACATCAATGCGCTGTCCGGCGCTTGCACAGGCCCGCGCTGGGAAAACGGCCAGGCCTGGCTGAACCTGCCGCCGGGGCTCGGCTGCCCGGCGGGCAACCTGACCCTGTACCTGCGCCCCCACGAAGCCACCCTGGCCCATCGGCCCGGCGCCGAGGCACATCTTCCGGTGGAGGTAGAGGAAGTCAGCGTATTTGGTGCGACCGTCAAAGTGGAGCTGGCACCCTCTGGGTGGCAAGCTGACGCCCTGGAAGTGGAGCTGCCACGCGATGACTACCTGGCATTACAGGTCCAGCGTCGTCAGCAGCTCTACCTGTTGCCCTCTCGCTTGCAGTCGATCACCGCCAACGGCGGCCTCGGCCCGGTCATCGAACCCGGCCAGCAGTGAATGTCAGACACGCACTAATGTCAGACAAGCACCACGGCGGGCTTCCGGCAGGCCATGGTTGGCGGTATCCTGCACTCAACACTATTACCCAAGGGGTCTGAGACACCGTCTTGAGCACTGACGTCGCTTCGCGCAAGCTCGCCCTCGAGCCTTATGATTCCCGTCGCCTGGCCAACCTCTGCGGCCGACTGGACGAAAACATCCAGCATATCTCCCGACGACTCGGTATCGATATCTTCAACCGTGGCAACGAGTTCACCTTTTCCGGTGAACCGGCGGCGGTCGAGGCGGCATCGAATGTCGTCAGCATGCTGTACGACCAGGCTGGCGAAGGGCAGGACATCACCCCCGAACTGGTTCACCTGCACCTGCAGGGCACCGGCATGGCCGAAGACAACACTGTCGAGTTTCCCACCGATGAGCTGGTGATCCGCACCCGGCGTGTCCGGGTACGCCCGCGTGGCGCCCACCAGAAGGAATACGTGCGCAAGGTCCGCCGCCACGACATCAATTTCGGCATCGGCCCGGCGGGCACCGGCAAGACCTACCTGGCCGTGGCGCATGCCGCCATGCTGCTGGAGCGCGGGCTCATCG
>PNLU01000168.1 GCA_013823245.1 Alcanivorax sp. | reverse complement strand
GCAGGGGATGGGGTGACAGCGCGGGTCATGCAGACTCCCTGGGGCATTCAGTCCGTCGTGGCGTCATCATGATCGCAGAAATCGGGAGAGGGAACATCAATCAAAAGGCCGGAACGAAAAGACCGGCAGGCCTTGCGGCGCTGCCGGTCTGATACGCATGCCCGATCAGGCTGGTGCGGGGTTACAGCGGCAGAGTGAATTCCGCAATCAGGCCCACGTCGTCGAACAGGCTGTCTTCGGTGCCGACGATGGCGGCCCCCCGTACGCGCGCAGCGCCGATGTTGTGATCCAGGCCTGCGCTAAGGGCACCGCCGAAGAGGCGAGTTGGGCCTGCGGCGGCCTCTACCACGAGATGGGTTTCATTTGACAAGGCATAAAGCATCCCTGCGCCGAGTTGTAGGCCGCTGTAGCGGCTGTCACTGCCGCCCGGTCCCACCTCGTTAGGGTTGCCATCAAACAAGTGGAAGGAGGCGTTCCCCGTGAGGGTAACACGACTGGATACCGCGTAGCGGCTGGCGATGTACGCGCCGATATCAAGCCGGTCTTGGCCTACTTCTTCTTTACCTATCGGGGCCGTAACGTAGCTGCCCACTGCAATATCGGCAGGGCCATCGACGTCCAGCATATAGCGGCCGGTGATCAGCAGATCTTTCAGTCCGGATTCGCTACCTCCTGGAGAGGGAAAGGATACACGACGATGACCGATCTGGCCTTCAATCTCCAGATCAGGGTTGACAGTAATGCCGCCAAAGACATCTATGTCGGTGACGTCTACGCCACTATCAAAGTCTGCATAGGCCACGCGACCGCCGATGTAGGGCGAGCCGGTAATCACGGCATCGAAATAATAATTCTGGAACAGGCGCACATCGCTGGCACTGGTTTGGGCCAGCACGCTGGTGCTGGTCAGTGCGGCGGCGGCCCCGAATGTCATGGCAGCAAGGTGGCGTGCTTTTCTGGCGTGTACCTTCATGGCGTTTACCTTCATGGTGTGATCCTCGGATGGGTCCTTTTTTATGAACGCTACTTTATGCAGGGCTTCAAAGGTTGTGGGTGATGTGGTTCACAACCGATGTAAAGCCCTGCAAAAAAATGCAATCCTGCTCAGGGACAGCTTGCCCCGCTCGTGGCCGTCCGACGTGTGCTGGCCAGGCGCTGTTCCAGCGCGGCCAGCAACTCGGCATCCGTAGAGGCGCGGCGAGCCGCCATCAGCGCATCCTGACTGGCCTCCTCGCAGCCCTGACCCGCGTAGGCCAGGGCCAGATTGTGCCACGGCGCAAATGCCCCGGGGCGTGCCTCGGCGGCGGCTTGCCAGGCGGTGATGGCCGCCGCCTTGTCCTGACGTTGCCACAGGTGATTGCCGTAACCGAACTGCACCAGATAATGATCGGGCCAGCGCTCGGCCGCCGCAGGCCAGTAGGCCTCCGCCGCTGCGTGGCCTGCGCTGCCGGAAAGATCCTGCAGCGCCTGAACCGTGGCCAGGGGTTCCGCGAACGCAGGCAGCGTCCCGGGGGCGGGCAAGACCCAGCCCTGGCGATCCGCCCGCGCCCAGGTGCGCACAAAGCGATTCCAGGCTTGCGGGTGCGCCTCACGCGTGTCGGTGTTGAGGATCAGCGTGCGGCCATCATCGCGGTAGCCCGTGACCACGGCAAAATGCCACTGCGGCCAGCGCGGCAGCGCCAGGTTCTGCATCACCAGTACCGGCAACCCCGCATCCAGCGACGCAAACAGCGTCTCGCTGCTATTCACCGGATACACCAGCCGCTCCCGCGCGCGGGCTGCCGCCACCAGCTCCATCGCCAGGCTGCCCTGACGCGACGGCAACCAGACCTCATCGACCAGTTCGCTGTCGGACACCGTTACCCCGGCATGGCCCAACACCGTCGCCAGGGCGGCAGGACCACACTGATAATCCTCTTGCGGGAAAAACGGCACCCCGTCGACCTGCTGCGCGGCCGCCGCCATGTCCGGCAGCGGTGCCCGGCTCTGGCAGCCGCCCAGCATCAGCAGCCCAGCGACCAGCCACAAAAAAGGAGCAGCGCGAGGGCTGCTCCTTTTTGCTGTGGTCCGGCAATAATGACGCGTCACGTCAGCCCGCACTGCTGATGGCCGGGAAGACGTTCGTGACGCCCAGCAGATCCAGCAGGATCAACAACACCAGAACGAAAACCAGCACGCCCAGTGCACCTTCGCCGGTGGGCAGTTCTTCAGCCTGCTGTGCCAGCTGCGCCAGCTCCGTGTCGCTGAGGCGATCCAGCCGATCCTGAATGCGTTCCTCGCTGACACCGAAGCGACCCAGCGCATCGGCGGCATCGTCACGGCTCAGTGCAGTCAGTACTCGCTCCTCGTAGGCACTGCGTTGCTCCTGCGCCAGCACTTGATCGGTGCCGATCATGGCCGCGTGCGCGGTGGGCATCATCAGTGTCTGTACGGCCAGGAAGACCACGGCCAGAGAACGGGCAATCAATGTCTTGGTTTTCATGGGCTGCATCCTGTACGACCAATCGGTATGAGCAAAAGGCTAGCACAGCGGCGCGCTGGCACCAGTTCCCCGGTGCCTTGTTTTTCAATATTTTAGCGCCACCACTTTGCTGTTCAGCTCGACGATCTGTCGAGCCATATCGGTGAGCAGCCCCTGGATCATGGCCGGATTGGAGCGGATCAGCTGCCGGAACTGATCCTTGGGCACCTTGACCACCGCACAGCGGCTGCGGGCGCGCACGGTGGCGGTGCGCGGCTGATGGGTGAGCAGGGCCAGCGCGCCGAGCACTTCACCTTCCTTCACGCGGCCGACTTCCACACCGTCCACCAGCACATCGGCCTCGCCTTCAAACAGGCTGTAGACGTGCCGGGGTTCGTCGCCCTGGCGAATGATGATGTCACCGGGCTGGAAATAGGCGAATCCCGGTGTCGGATGCAGGTCTTCCTCGATATGGGCGGCGAGCAGACGCAGCAGGATGCTTTGCTGGGTAATCAGCAGTTGCGTCCACAGGCGCGCGCTGTCTTCATCAGCCAACAGGCTGCGCACCAGCGGCAGGGTGTCGTAACCCACCAGCAGCACGGCGGCATCGGCGTGGAAGGTAATGCGATCCCGGGCGCGGGGTTCTTCCACTGCGTCGGGCAGAATCAGGTCGCCTTCGTCCCAGGTGAAGAGCTTCCGGTGCTGGCAACTCATGTTGAGCATGCCGCCCTTGACCAGCCAGATCTTGTCGGGGGTCATACCGGCGCGGGTGGCATCGTCGGTGGGGCCGAGGTGCAGGGCGGTGCCGTCAAGGTCGATGCGTCGGGTCAGATCAATCACCAGCCGCTTGTACTGGCGCACCAGGGCCGGGAAGCCGCTGGTGGGTTCGGCAATAGAAATCATCGGGGCGTGCTCCGGCGGAATACTGCGTGTCGGTGGCAGAACTTTGAGTATGGCGTAGCCGGTGGCGGGTGTCAGCCTTGGCGGATAAGCGGAGGTGTGATGGCAGTCTGTTTTCTTCCATTCTGTTTTGTTGGGGTGGTTGTGGCCCACGGGGGCGGGTACCGCTTTCCAGGACACGCCGTGAATACGTCCCTGTAGGCTTGCGTTCGGCATCCATGCCTCTCGACAGTCCTGGAAAGCGGTACCCGCCCCCGCGGGCCGTCACGTCCGGAGTCATCAATTGGCATTGGGCCAACTTCGGGTTCTGTTCTTGCTGCGAGCGATGCTCTATCCCGACGATGGAAGAGTTCGGAGCCGGTCGGAACCGGAACTTGCTGGAGGAACAAAAATTCCAGATTGTCTGCCAGCTTGTTAGCCGGGCTGTGCGCGACGGCCCTCGGGGGGCG
>PNLU01000167.1 GCA_013823245.1 Alcanivorax sp. | reverse complement strand
GGTGATCATGCCGGGCAGTGAGGTCGGTGTCTGTCAGTCTCAGAAGATGGTTCTTGTAAGAAAAGCGAGGCAGCAAGGGCAGGGGTCAAGAAGGCGGGGTCAGGTCTCACATTTCACAAACGTGAAATGTGAGACCTGACCCCGCCTTCTTTTGAGACCTGACCCCGCCTTCTTTTTCAGTTGATCAGCCGCAACGACAAATCAATCGCCCGCACATGCTTGGTCAGCCCGCCGATGGAAATGTAATCCACGCCGGTTTCTGCCACGCTGCGCAGGGTGTTGTCGTCGATGCCGCCGGAGGCTTCCAGTTTTACCTTGCCCGCCACCTGCGTCACCGCGCGACGCAAATCCTCCAGGCTGAAATTGTCCAGCATGATCACGTCGCAGCCGCTGGCCAGGGCTTCGTCCAGTTCGCGGAAATTCTCCACTTCCACTTCCACCCAACGGTGCGGATACAGCTCGCGGGCGCGCTGCACGGCGCCGGTGATGGAGCCGCAGGCGGCGATGTGGTTTTCCTTCAGCAGGAAGGCGTCATACAGGCCGATGCGGTGGTTGGCGCAGCCGCCGCAGGTCACGGCGTATTTCTGTGCGGTGCGCAGGCCGGGCAGGGTCTTGCGGGTATCCAGCAGGGTCACGCCGGTGCCAGCCACCATGTCCGCATAGCGTTGGGCGCTGGTGGCGGTGGCAGACAGCGTTTGCAGGAAGTTCAGCGCGGTGCGCTCACCGGTAAGCAGGGTGCGGGTGCGGCCCTGCAGGGTAAACAGCGGGCTGTCGGCGGCCACGCGGTCGCCGTCCTGATGCTGCCAGTCGATGGCGATGCGGCCGCCGAGCTGGGCGAAAACTTCATCCACCCAGGCGGCGCCCGCCAGGGTCATGGGTTCGCGGGTGATCACGCGGGCGCTGGCTTCGGCCTCCAGCGGAATCAGTTCGGCGGTGATATCACCGCTGCCCACGTCTTCATGCAGGGCGCGGCGCACCTGTTCGGGAATGTCGGCGCGCACCCATTCGGGCATCTCAATGTGGCTCATTGCGGAAGAACTCGTGTGTCAGTTTGAGGATCACCGGGCTCAGCAGGAGCAGGGCGATCAGGTTCGGGATGGCCATCAGGGCATTGAGGATGTCGGCAATGCCCCAGACGATATCCAGGCTCAGCAGGGCGCCGGCCGGAACGGCGGCCACCCAGAGCAGGCGGAAGGGTACCACGGCGCGGTCGCCAAACAGATACTGGGCGCAGCGTTCGCCGTACAGGCTCCAGCCGAGCAGGGTGGTAAAGGCAAACACGCCCAGGGCCAGGGCGACCACCAACTGGCCGAGCTCGCCGAAGCTGGCGGAGAACGCCAGGGCGGACAGCGGGGCCCCGGTGGCGCCGCTTTCCCAGGCGCCGGTGACGACAATCGCGAGGCCGGTGATGGAGCAGATGATCAGGGTATCTATAAAGGTGCCGAGCATGGCCACGCTGCCCTGGCGTACCGGGTGGTCGGTGGTGGCCGAGGCGTGGGCGATGGGCGAGCTGCCCAGACCGGCTTCGTTGGAAAAGATGCCCCGGGCAACGCCATAGCTGATCGCGGCCCACACGGTGGCACCCGCGAAGCCGCCGGTGGCGGCGGTGCCTGTGAAGGCGCTTTGCAGGCACAGCATCACGGCGGCGGGCAGTTGAGGCGCGTGCATCAGCAGCACCACGGCGCCCAGCGCCAGATACAGCGCAGCCATCAGCGGCACCAGGGCGGCAGCAATGTTGGCGATGCGGCGGATGCCGCCGAGGATCACCAGCCCCACCAGTACGGCAAGCACCATGCCGGTCAGGGCCGGGTTGATACCGAAACTGTTGTTGAAGCCGTCGGCCACGGAATTGGCCTGCACGGTATTGCCGATACCGAAGCCGGCGACGGTGCCGAACACGGCGAACAGCACGGCCAGCCAGGCGAAGCGCGGCCCCAGGCCGTCGCGGATGTAGTACATCGGGCCGCCGATATACTGGCCACGGCTGTCCTGGCGGCGGAATTTCACGGCCAGCACGGCCTCGGAATACTTGGTGGCCATGCCCACCAGGGCAATCAGCCACATCCACACCAGCGCGCCGGGGCCGCCCCAGTGAATCGCGGTGGCCACGCCCGCGATATTGCCGGTACCCACGGTGGCGGCCAGTGTGGCGGCCAGGGCCGAGCGCGAGCCGATGGTGCCTTCGCCGTCGCTGCCGCGAATCAGCTGCCGCAGGCCAAAACCCAGGCGCCGCAGGGGTAGAAAAGCCAGGCGCAGGGTCAGGTAGAGCCCGGTGCCGCCGATCAGCAGCAGCATCGGCGGACCCCAGGCCCAGCCAGACAGGGTCTCCAGGGCGGCGGTGAACTGCTCCAGTGCGGTGTGTTCTTCCATTTGATGTGATCCCCAGGTGTGCCTGCCACCGGGTGGTGGCCCCCCGAAGCCCGCAGCGGGCGGGCTGCCGCAGGCGTAAACGCCCGAGACTAGGGGAAATTGCCGGAATGGGAAAGTGGGAACGCCCCAGGGCGCTGGCGGCCTGTCTGTACGTTCGTCCTGTTACAGAGCAGATAACTACTGAAATATGCGTAGGTTGATAACTCGTTCATAATTCTGCCCTCGGGGGCATGCTAGGCTGGTGACCAGTTCCGCAAAGTGGCAGGAATTGACGTAAACGCGCATCCCCGTTGCTAAAGTTTGCGCTTGCCAACCCCGGAGAGCAGTGATGAAGAAGGTGGCCCAACTCAAGCCCGTGAAGGCTGCGGCACCCGCCCCGGACAGTCCGCGTCAGTTGCCGCGCGCGCTGGAGCAAGTGCAGCAGCGTACCGGTGAGCTCCTGGGCAAGTACCTTGCGGGCATGCTTGATGGCGCCGACGACACCCTCTTTGATCTGGCGGAATCCGCCACAGACACCGACCGCGACCGCTACTTTGACGCCATGCGCGAACTGCGCGTCAAGCGGGCGGGCATGGAAACCGGCTTCCGCCAGGCCCTGCACAACAGCTTCCGCGCCCTGCAGGACAACCCGGCCGAGCAGCGCGTGCTCGACGATCAGGATATCGACATCGACAGCCTCACCCTGGTCAACGAGGACGAGCTGGAAACCGGCGTGGCCATCGACAACATGGCGCGCCGGGTGCGCGGCCCCTGCGAGCAGCACCTGCGTGCCTTCAATCACCGCCTGGAATACCTGTTCGAGGGGCGGCGTGAATTCGGCGAGCGCCGTAACCCGCTGGAGCCGCGCCAGGTGGCGGAGTGCTTCCATACCTGTGTCGAGAAGCTGGATCTGGACATTCGCAGCAAGCTGATCGTCTTCAAGTTGTTCGAGCGCATGGTGCTGTCGGAAATCGGCTTCGCGGTGAGTGAGGCGAATCAGCTGCTCATCGATGCCGGTGTACTGCCGGACATGAAGGCGCCGCCCATCCGCCCGGCCCGTCAGCCCGGCCAGGCGCGCAGCAGCGCGGCAGCGGGCGCCGGTGCCAGTCACAGCGGCGCCGGTGAGGCCGCCGTGGATAACGGTCAGGTCTTCGGTGTGTTGCAGGAACTGCTATCGGCCATGCGCAGTATCGGGGGCGGGGCGCCGTCAGCCGGGGCGCCCGGGGCACCGGGCGCAATGCCTGCCGGGATGCCCACAGGCGGCTTTGCGCCAGCAGTCCCGGGGCCCACCAACATGGCGGTGATGCATAACGGCGTGCCGTTTGTGAACGGCGCACCGCTGGCAGCGGGCACCCAGGTCAATGCGGTGAACTCCGAAGACCTGCTGCAAATGCTGAATCGCCTGCAGCGGGTCGAGCGCTCGCTGGAGAGTCAGGCCACCCCGGGTGCGCTGGATGAAGTGGATGTGCGCGCCGAACTGGCCGACCTGCTGGAAACCGAAGCCGGGGCAGATGCCGTGCATGCGCTGGATCAGGCCGATGACGATGTCATCAACCTGGTGTCCATGCTGTTCGACTTCATTCTGGACGACCAGGGGTTGTCCACTGACATCAAGGCGCTGCTGGGCCGCTTGCAGATTCCGCTGTTGAAGGTGGCGATTGCCG
>PNLU01000166.1 GCA_013823245.1 Alcanivorax sp. | reverse complement strand
CTGCGCGTGACGCCCCCCGAGGGCCACAACCACCAAACCGCCAAAGAATGGCAACCACGAGCCCAGGGGGGCGGGACCCACTCCGGTGAGAGCAGGCCAAGCAGGTCAGGCTTCGCGAGCGATGGCGCGGTAGCCGATGTCGGTGCGGTAGTAGGCGTCGTCCCAGCGGATCTGCTCGACACCCTGGTAGGCGCGGGTCTGGGCCGCCGCCACGGAGTCGCCCAGCGCAGTGACGCAGAGGACGCGGCCGCCCCGGGTGACCACCTGACCGTCCTGCTCGGCAGTGCCCGCATGGAAGACCTTCAGGTCCGACGCATCCACCGTATCCAGGCCAGTGATGACATCGCCCTGGCGGTAGTCGCCCGGATAGCCCCCGGCGGCCAGCACCACGCCCAGCGCCGGACGCGGATCCCACTCCGCCTCAGCCTGATCCAGTTCTCCGTCCAGCGCCAGCAGGCACAGGCTCGCCAGATCACTTTGCAGGCGCATCATGATCGGCTGGGTTTCCGGATCGCCGAAACGGCAGTTGTATTCGATCACCTTCGGCGCACCGCTGGCGTCGATCATCAAGCCTGCGTACAGGAAGCCGGTGTAGGGGTGGCCCTCTGCGGCCATGCCCCGCACCGTGGGCAGAATGACCTCTTCCATGATGCGCTGATGCACACTCGGCGTAACCACCGGCGCTGGAGAATAGGCGCCCATGCCGCCCGTGTTCGGGCCACTGTCGCCGTCGCCCACACGCTTGTGGTCCTGGCTGGTGGCCATCGGCAGCACATGCTCGCCGTCCACCATCACGATGAAGCTCGCCTCTTCGCCGTCCAGGAACTCCTCGATCACCACACGGTGGCCCGCATCGCCGAAGCGGTTACCATCCAGCATGTCGCGCACAGCGGCTTCGGCTTCTTCCAGCGTCATGGCAACGATCACACCCTTGCCTGCTGCCAGACCATCCGCCTTGACGACGATGGGCGCGCCCTGTTCGCGCACATAGGCCAGTGCCGCATCCAGGTCGGTGAAGTTGCCATAGGCCGCCGTGGGGATCTGATGGCGGGCCAGGAAGTCCTTGGTGAAGGCCTTGGAGCCTTCCAGCTGGGCGGCGCCAGCGGTCGGGCCGAAGCAGCGCAGGCCGCGGGACTGGAACAGGTCCACCACACCGTCGACCAGCGGGGCTTCCGGGCCGACGATGGTCAGCGCGACGCCGTTCTGCTCGGCAAAATCCGCCAGGGCCTGCTTGTCGGTGGCGGCAATGGCAATGTTCTCGACCTTGGCTTCACGGGCGCTGCCTGCGTTGCCCGGGGCCACGAAGACCTGCTCGACGGCTTCCGAGCAGGCGACTTTCCAGGCCAGCGCGTGTTCGCGGCCACCGTTGCCGATAATCAGCACTTTCATGGGAGCTCTCCTGTGACGCTCGCGCTTCGGCTCAGTGGCGGAAGTGGCGCATGCCGGTGAATACCATGGCCATGTCGGCCTCGTCGGCCGCGGCGATCACTTCCTCGTCGCGGATCGAACCGCCGGGCTGGATCACGCAGCGGATACCCGCTTTGGCAGCATTGTCGATGCCGTCGCGGAACGGGAAGAAGGCATCGGAGGCCATCACGGCGCCGCTGACTTCCAGGCCGGCATGCTCGGCCTTGATGGCTGCGATGCGGGCCGAATTGACGCGGCTCATCTGACCGGCGCCGACACCGATGGTGCGGCCGTCACGGGCGTAGACGATGGCGTTGGACTTGACGAACTTGGCCACCTGCCAGGCGAACAGCAGGTCGCGGATTTCGCGCTCGCCGGGCTGGCGCTTGCTGACCACCTTGAGGTCGGCGGCGCTGACCATGCCCAGGTCGCGGTCCTGCACCAGCAGGCCGCCGTTGACGCGCTTGTAGTCGAAGGCAGGCAGGTTGCGGTCCCATTCGCCGCACACCAGCAGGCGCACGTTCTTTTTCTCGGCGACGGTGGTCACGGCCTTTTCGGTGGCCGACGGCGCGATAATCACTTCAACAAACTGGCGGTCGACGATGGCGCGCGCGGTGGTTTCATCCAGCTCGCGGTTGAAGGCGATGATGCCGCCGAAGGCCGACTCCTGGTCGGTGTGGAACGCCAGGTCGTAGGCCGCCAGGATGTTGTCCGCCACGGCCACGCCACAGGGGTTGGCGTGCTTGACGATGACACAGGCGGGTTCGGCGAACTGCTTGACGCATTCCAGGGCGGCATCGGTGTCGGCAATGTTGTTGTACGACAGCGCCTTGCCCTGCAACTGGCTGGCGGTGGCGATGGAGGCTTCCTGCGGGTGGCGCTCGGTGTAGAAGGCCGAGCGCTGGTGCGGGTTCTCGCCGTAACGCATGTCCTGAGCCTTGACGAAGTTCAGGTTCAGGGTGCGCGGGAAGGGATCGTTGCCGTTGCCGACGCGCTGGCCGAAGTAGTTGGCGATGGCGCTGTCGTAGGCGGCGGTGTGTTCGAAGGCGCGGATCGCCAGGTCGAAGCGGAAGGCGTCGCTCAGGGCGCCGTCATGCTGGTCCAGCTCAGCCAGTACCTGTGCATAGTCCTTCGGGTCGGTGACGATGCCGACGTGGGCATTGTTCTTGGCGGCCGCGCGGACCATGGTCGGGCCGCCGATGTCGATGTTCTCGATGGCGTCTTCCAGGGAGCAGTCCGGGTTCGCCACGGTCTGCTCGAACGGGTACAGGTTGACCACCACCAGGTCGATCCGCTGGATGTCGCTGCTAGCCATGACCGCGTCGTCCTGGCCCCGGCGGGCCAGAATGCCGCCGTGGATCTTCGGATGCAGGGTCTTGACCCGGCCGTCCATCATCTCCGGAAAGCCGGTGTAGTCAGAGACTTCGCGCACCGGGATGCCTGCCTCGGACAGGGCACGGTAGGTGCCGCCGGTGGAGAGGAGTTCGATGCCGCGCTGTTGCAGGGCGCGGGCGAAATCGACCACCCCGGTTTTGTCGGAAACGCTGATCAGGGCGCGCTGGACGGCTGTGCTCATGCCTTGTCTACCTTCGTGCTGACGGTGATACGAATAAAAAAGGGCAGTCGCGACTGCCCTTTTCGTTCAGGCCTGCTGGTTACAGCAGGCCGTACTGTTTGAGTTTCTTGCGCAGGGTGCCCCGGTTGAGGCCAAGCATTTCTGCGGCCTTGGTCTGGTTGCCCCGGGTGTATTCCAGGACCTTCTCCAGCAACGGAATTTCCATCTCGGCCAGGACCATCTGGTAAAGGTCGTTGACGGATTCGCCTTCCAGGTTGTTGAAGTACTCGATCAGCGAGCGGCGCACACAGTTGCGCAGTGTGTCCTGACTGTCGGTCTGGGCCAGAGTCAGGTGGGGTGTACGGTCTTCAGCGGTGTTCATCTCAATCAGTGTCCATGCGGCTGTGCTGGTCATGCGGCCATGTCTCCGTGTTGCGCAACGCCTTCCCCGGTGTCGGCGGCAGACACTCTGTACTGACCAATGGGGATGCGGTCAGTGTGTTGTTCAAGATTGTGGAAATACTGCTCAATCGCGTGCCGCTGTGCAGCGGCGCTATCCAGTCGGTTGAATCCTTGCCGGAACGTTTCGCCGCCGGGCAGGGACTGCGTGTACCAGCCCAGATGCTTCCGTGCGATGCGTACGCCGGCGTCCTCGCCGTACAACTGGTGTAACGCCCCGAGATGGCCCAGCACCCGGTGGGCGGCATCGTTGACTTCCGGCGGCGGCGGTAACTCGCCATGGGCGAGGTAATGCAGCGTGTCGCGGAAGATCCAGGGGTTACCCTGAGCAGCGCGGCCGATCATGATACCACTGGCGCCGGTGGTTTCCAGTACCCGTTTGGCTTTTTCCGGTGAATGGATATCACCATTGGCGATGACCGGGATGCGTACCGCGGCAACCACGCGGGCGATGGTGTCGTACTCGGCGTCGCCGTTGAAGCGACAGGCGCGCGTGCGTCCGTGCATGGCAAGTGCCTGAATTCCGGCGTCTTCGGCAATGCGCGCAATGGTCAGTGCATTGCGTTCATCCGGGCTCCAGCCGGTGCGGATTTTCAGGGTCACCGGCACCGTGACGGCGGCGGTAACGGCCTGCAGGATGTCCGCCACCAGGGCCTCGTCGCGCAGCAGTGCCGAGCCTGCCGCCTTGCGACAGACCTTTTTGGCGGGGCAGCCCATATTGATGTCGATAATTTGTGCGCCCAGGTCCACATTGGCCCGTGCAGCATCGGCCAGCATGG
>PNLU01000165.1 GCA_013823245.1 Alcanivorax sp. | reverse complement strand
TGTCGCCGCCATGTGGGTGGTGAACTGATCCTGGCAGAAGCTGATTCGGGCCGTGGACAACTCCTCCGGCTCGCCGGCACGCGCGCGCGCCGCCATGCGCGCCTCGACCACCGCACAGCGCGCCGCCAGACCGGAGGCATTGGCGATCTGGATATTCAGGCCCGGGCGGGCATTGAGCTCCAGCATCAGCGGGCCGCGATCCTTGTCGAGCACCAGATCCACCCCGAGATAGCCCAGCCCGGTCAGTTCATAGCACCCGGCCGCGATATCCAGGAAGCCGGTCCAGTCCGGCAACTGGACACCCGCCACCAGATTGGCGGTATCCGGGTGGCGCTGGATCACACGGTTGTGCCAGGTGCCTTCCAGGGTAATCCCGGTGGCCAGATCCACCCCCACACCAATGGCGCCCTGATGCAGGTTGGCCTTGCCGCCCGACTGCCGGGTGGGCAGACGCAACATGGCCATGACCGGGTAGCCGCACAGCACGATGATGCGGATGTCCGGCACCCCTTCATAACTGATGGCACCGAACACACTGTCCGGCGTCACCCGATACTCGACCATGGCGCGATCACGATGGCCGCCCAGCGAGTACATGCCGGAGAGGATGTTGGACAGATGATGCTGGATATCGTCTTCGGTCAGCAGCCGGCCGCCCGCCGTGCGGTACATGCCCTCGAAGCGATCCGTCACCACCAGAATGCCGTCGCCGCCCGCGCCCTGGGCGGGCTTGATCACGAAATCCGTGTACTGGTCCAGACCCCGCATAAAGCGCTCGATGCCCTGCTCACTGGCCACCGATGCATACAGCTCGGGCACCTGAATGCCTGCGCTGATGGCGCGCTCCTTGGTCAGCAGCTTGTCATCCACGAGCGGATACAGGTGGCGACGGTTATAGCGCAGCACATAGTCGCCATTGCGCTGGTTAATCCCCATCACCCCGCGCCGACGCAGCGCCAGCCAGCGACCCAGCATCGTCAGGGCCTCCCGGAATCAGGACCGGCCAGGGCGCGGAAGCGCACCAGCTCGGTCAGTCGGTAGCCACGGTAATGCCCCATCAGCAGCATGATGCCGGTGAACACCAGCAGAATGCCGGGGAAGGTAAAGCAGAAGTACACCAGATGCGGCTGCGACATCAGCAGATGGCCGAGGCTGGCCGCCACCAGCGTGCCCAGCGCCGCCTTCATGGCATGACCGGCGCCGCGTTCCTCCCAGAGGATGGACAGCCGCTCGATCACCATGGTCAGGATCACCATCGGGAACAGCGCCACCGACAGGCCCCGCTCCATGCCCAGCTTGTGGCCCAGCAGCGCGATCAGCGCCATAAGAATGACCACGAACGTCAGCACCACCGACAACCGCGACAGCAACTGAAGCCGCAAATGCTCAAGATAGGAGCGCAGCGACAGGCCAATCGCCGTAATCACCGTGAACAGCATGATGCCCCAGACGACCCCGGTCTCACGGAACGCCAGCGCCACCAGCACCGGGGTGAAGGTCCCGAGCGTATGCATACCGACCAGATTGCGCAGCAACAGGATCAGCAACACACCCAGCGGGATCATGATCATGATCCGGTAGACCTCCTGGGTGGCCACCGGCAAATCGTAAAGCGAGAAGTTCAGCAGCGTACTGCTGCGCGCGGCGTCGGAGGTCTGGGCCAGTTGAATGGCGCTGATCTCGGTGCTGGTCACACTGAAGGTCACGCGCGGACGCTGCCCCCCCTCGACATCCGCCACCGGCACCGCACCAATCCACCAGACAATGCGGTCATCCGGCAGCCCACGGTCGCCGCTGACCGGATTGAAGTAGATCCAGCGCTCGCCGTTGTAGCTGCGCAGCCACTGCTCCGGGGTCTGGTTCTGGCTGGCCATCAGGCGGATCGTGTGTACCTGCTGCACCGGGATATGCGCCACGGCCAGCAGCTTTTCCACTACCCGCGTGCGGTTGCTGATGCTGTCGTCGTTGCCCAGCAACAGGCGCACATTGTCGTCATTGAGGTTGTTGACCCGGCGTACGGTCTCGCTGATGAAAGTTTCGACATCCGCCGAGTGCTGGCGAATGGGCGCCAGCAGGGCTTCCGCCGCAATACGCTCCGGGCCTTCAAGCGGCGGGCGCGGACGGAACTGGGGCCCGGCCTCCACCAGACGTGATTCGCCAAAGCGCTGCGACAGCGTCTTGCGGTAGTACAGCGTCTGCTCACCCTGGGCACGGCGGGATGACCAGGTCACCTGCCGGTTGGCATCCGCCCGGCTGACGTTGAAGCCGTAATTCTGGGAGATAAAGCTCTCGTTGAGCACCAGATAACGGTCGCTGGGCGGCGGCACAAACAACTGCGCCTTCACCGGCGTATTGCCGGAGGCACGGAAACTCAGGCGCGCATCAATCACCCAGACCGGATCGGTTTCGCTCTCGCTCATGGGAATGTTGAGCACCATGATCTGATAGGCCGTGGCGCCAAACCCGGCCACAATCAAAACCAGCGCCAGAATCAGGGCATGCAGCTTTACACCGCGCATTCAGAGCCCCCCTGTCCGCTCCGCGCCGCAGCGTCACTCCTCATCAGTCGCTTCCCCCAGTGTCATGCCACATTCCGGTGTGCCTGCAGTCTTTTCCTCTGACGGATCAATAAGGCTGCGCAGATCCGTCAAGCCTTCCGCACCGATCAACAGCGCATAGCTGAAATTGCGGCGATCCGTCAGGTTGACCCGCATCGGCACCTGGCGCTCGCCAATGCAGACCATCAGACGCACCACCGGACGGCGCGTATAGGTTTTGGCGTCATCATCAATGTCGGCCAGCCGGCGCCGGATACGCACCTTGTGATCCAGCGGCAACTCCCGCTGCTCGGCGTCATCCCCCTCGGACCCCAGACGAAAGCGCACCCAGTCTTCACCGCCGCGCTTGAAGGTCTCGACATCGTAGGCACTCAGCGAGGCACTCACCGCCCCGGTATCCAGCTTGGCATCCAGACTGATATCCAGGTCCTCGATATACGCCTGCTCGATCAGCCCGAGAATGACCTTGTGAACCGGCTCATCCTCCGCCGTCGCCGACATCGGGAAAGCTGTCATTATGACCAGTATCGCCAGGGGCAAAGCAAGGCTGAAGCGAGTCTGTCGCATAGATCTGACCTGTTATGTGGTGTCCGGGGCGATGTTCGACCACCGCCACCCCGCAGGGTTGCAGCGCGGCGCTCCATTCTAGAGCAAGGCGCCCCGGAAATAACCGCCCGTTGCGTAAAAGACTATGCAACTATCGTGAAAGTCCTGTCCTACAGCCTGCGAAAGCCCGTGTTGCTGTCATCGGCAGCCTGCTATACTCCGCGCCCCATTGAACCCGCTACCGGTGCCTGACCTGTGATCGAACGCCTGCGCAACATCGCCATTATCGCCCATGTAGACCATGGCAAGACCACACTCGTGGACAAGCTGCTGCAGCAGTCCGGCACCCTCGGCGAACGCGCCGGCGCGGTGGAACGGGTCATGGATTCCAATGACCTCGAGAAAGAGCGAGGCATTACCATCCTCGCCAAAAACACCGCCCTGAAGTGGAACGACTACCGCATCAACATCGTCGACACCCCTGGCCACGCCGACTTCGGTGGCGAGGTCGAGCGCGTCATGTCGATGGTGGACTCGGTGCTGCTGCTGGTGGACGCCGTAGACGGCCCCATGCCCCAGACCCGCTTCGTGACCCAGAAAGCCTTCGAGCAGGGCCTCAAGCCGATCGTCGTGATCAACAAGATCGACCGCCCCGGCGCCCGCCCGGACTGGGTGATGGATCAGGTGTTCGACCTGTTCGACAACCTGGGCGCCACTGACGAGCAGCTCGACTTCCCGGTGGTCTATGCCTCGGCCCTGAACGGCATCGCCGGTCTGGACCCGGACAACATGGCCGATGACATGACCCCGCTGTTCCAGACCATCATCGAGCGCGTCGCACATCCCGATGTCGACATGGACGGTCCGTTCCAGATGCAGATCTCGTCGCTGGACTACAACAGCTATGTCGGCGTGATCGGCATTGGCCGTATCAAGCGCGGCCGCATCAAGACCAACACCCCGGTGAAAGTGATCGACGTGAACGGCAAGACCCGTAACGGTCGCGTGCTCACCATCATGGGCCACCACGGCCTGGAGCGCGTCGAGGTGCCCGACGCCTCCGCAGGCGACATCATCTGCATCACCGGCCTCGACCCGCTGGATATCTCCGATACCCTGTGCGACCCCAACAATGTGGAAGCCCTGCCGCCGCTGACCGTGGACGAGCCGACCGTCAGCATGTTCTTCCACGTGAACACCTCGCCCTTTGCCGGCCAGGAC
>PNLU01000164.1 GCA_013823245.1 Alcanivorax sp. | reverse complement strand
GTTCTTGATGTAAGGCGTCTTGGCCATAAGGTTCTCCAGACGGCAAAAAGCCCGCACAAGGCGGGCCCGGGGATGCGTTGATCGATCAGTCATAGCAGGTGCAGATCACTCCGAGTTGGCACTGAAGGTGTGCCCGCATTCCATACACTCGAAAATGTCGAGAATATGCTCATCGACGAAGTCACCAAGAGCGGCGCCGGCAGAGCCGCCGGCTACACCGCCCACCAGACCGCCCAACAGGGCGCCGGCAAGTCCGCCCATGGTGGAGCCGACCGGGCCAGCGAAGGCGCCTACGGTGGCCCCGATGCGGGCGCCGCAGGTGGCAGTGGCAATACCGCTGGCCGCACCGGCGACGGTGCCGACTGAGATACAAACCTTGCGGCCTGTGTGATTGGCTGCGATCCGGATAGATCGGCAGCTGGGGCAATGAAGAATCATGGGAAGCTCCTGAATTGGCCATGCGCAGGGCAGGGCTGGGGCGCATGGAAGGAAAGGATGGCCAGCCTCAGGAGGGTGATATGTGTTTGAAATTATTTGGAATGTTAAAATATGTATATAAAAAATACATGTAGCTATCTAGTGCATGTGTATGGTGACGCAGAGTGGTTTTTTCAGACATATCACCTTACCTCCTCTGCGAGCTCTACTGAAATCAACCAGAAGCATTATCAGTAGGTCATCTCACCAGAGAGCGGAAGGAGGTAGGCGCGTATGGACATTTGGTTGGTCAGCCAATAAAATTGAGCTCAGTAAACGACAGGCCGCTAGTCCAACCAGATCAGTAGCAGGAGAACAGAATGAACGCTGTACCTATTCGTCCCCGCAAAGTTGCCTTCGACGTATCCGCAGTGCCCCGTCACTGGAATGGTGGCGACCCGGTCCTGACCCGGTTTTTCGATGCCTTGTCGGTGCATTTTCCCGAGGGAGAGCGCTTTTTCATCCAGTCGGTGCGGCACTTTCAGGATCAGGTGACCGATCCACGGCTGCGCGAGGATATTCGTCACTTTATCCGTCAGGAAGGTCAGCACGGTATCGTCCATGATCGCTTCAATGATGTGATGGCCGGGCAAGGGATCAATGTTGAGCGGGTGACGGCCAATCTGCGCCGTTTTATCCGGACCTCGCAGAAGTATCTTCCGAAAAAATACCAGCTGGCGATGACCGCCGCGTTCGAACATTTCACCGCCACCTTGGGTGAGGCCATGCTGAAGGAAGAAACAGACATGTTCCGCGAAGCAGACCCGGTCATGCGGGCGCTGTTTCTCTGGCATGGTGTCGAGGAGGTTGAGCACAAGGCAGTGGCCTATGACCTTTACCAGACCGCAGCCGGAGGTGGGTACCTGACGCGCGCTTCGGCGCTGGTGGTGGCCATGTTGATGGTGCATGCCGTGGTGGCGCCGGTATTTATCAATATGCTGCGACTGGATGGCGCCTTGCGCAAACCCGGCGTTGTACTGCGCGGGCTGAATCGTCTGTACGGTCGCGGCGGGATCCTCACCGGCATGCTGCCGGAGTTTCTTGCCTGGTTCCGGCCCGGGTTTCATCCGTGGCAAACCGGCATGCCTGAGAAAGTTGCGGCCTGGCTGGAAGAGTATGGCGAGCATGGTGATCCGATGCGCGCCTCTGCTGCAGTGTATGGCGATGCAGCCGCTCGGGAGGCCGCCTGAATGGGGGTGGTTGAGCAATCCGCCGATACTGTGGCGCAGCGTCACAGTCACAGGCCGGGGCGGCATTGTGGCAGCTCAGCGATCCGGGACTTGCTGGAGTTTCATGGCCTGACCATGACCGAGGCCTGCTGCTTCGGGCTTGGCGCCGGGCTTGGCATTACCTACGTTGAGGTGCCGGGGTCAGCGACACCTTTTATTGTCCACGTTCGCTCCATGGGGTTCGAGGAGAAGGTATTCGCGACACTGGATGTGCCGTTTGCCTGGGACGCCTTTGCGGACAAGGAGCAGGCGAGCGATGCCCTGAATGAAGCATTGCTCGGCGGTCACCCGGCGTTGTTGCTGACCGACATTTATCACCTGCCGTACTTCAACAGCAGTACCCACTTTCCCGGGCATGCCATTGTTGCCTGGCAGCTCGATGCGCAGCGCGGTCAGGTGATGGTCAGTGACACCGAAAGGCCTGGCCTGATGCCGGTGCCTGCTGACAAGCTTGCTGACGCCCGCTTCTCCACGTCGGCTCCCTTTGTGCATTACGGCAACATGTATGCCCCGAAGCGCATTGATGCGGAAGTATCCCCATCGTGCATGCGGCGTGCCATTGTCGATAATGCCGCCAGCCTGATGCGAGGTGATCGCCACAGTGGGCTGGCCGCTCTCGATACCTGGATGGCAGAGTTGTCACGCTGGGCGACTGACCCGAACTGGCGCTGGAACTTGCGATTTGCCTATCAGGTCATCGAGAAGCGAGGCACTGGTGGCTCGGGCTTTCGCGCCATGTACACGGAATTTCTCGAAGAGGCGCGGATTCAGTTGCCGCAGGTAAGACGTGGCGGGCTGGTCGAAAAGATGAGTGCTTCGGCGGCCGCATGGTCTGGTTTGGCGGCGGTGCTCAAGGCGGGCTCGGAAGCGGATGCCTTTCCCCATATCGAAATCGAAACGGCAATACGCCAGGTTCGTATCCATGAGCAACGCTATGCGGCCAGTGCGCTCTCTGTGTTCCCTGATTCCTGAGCAGCGTGATGTGGCCGCGTCAATCGGGTGTAGTGAACAGGCGGAGTCGTATGAAAGGTGATACCGGGATGGCGGATCGTTATTTGACAATGGCAAAAACGTTTTTCGGCACATCTCACCCATTGTTCAATGCATTTGGTGTGGAAGTGGAAGAGATCGGCAAGGGGCGGGCGGTCATGAGCATTCGCCCCCAGCCGTTTTTGGCTGGTCGCGGCGGTGGCGTCCATCGCGGCGTCATAGTCACCCTGCTCGATACCAATTGCGGGTTAGCCATATTCTCGAGACTTGGCGATATGAGGCCGATTGCCACCATCGACCTGCGAGTCGACTTCATCGCCGAGGCCGGAGCCGGAAACGCAGTAACCAGTGAAGTTGAATGCTACGCCGTCAAGGGCGACATTGCTTACGTTCGTGGCAGGGCATCGACTGACTCAGGTGATCAGCTTCTGGCGACGGTGTCGGGGTCATTCGCTGTCGGTACGCTCGGACCCGCGTTTGATTCCTCAATGAAAGAAAAGGGTGGCGTGAATGGCTGATTCGGGTGCACAGGCTGCCGGCAACCACAATGAGGCCAAGGTTGTGCTGTTGAATCCAGTACAGGCGCAGTTGCTGGAGAAAACGCCTTTCGTCGGTTTTCTCGGCATTGAACTGATCGATTCTGCCGATGAGATCATCTATCAGCTGACTTTCCGCGATCAGCATATTGGCAATCCGCTATTGCGCACCTTCCACGGCGGCATACTGGCCAGTTTTGGTGAGATCAGTGCTGCTTTGCATGTGACCGGTGTTCTTGGTCTCGATAGTGAGCCTCATTGTGAAAGCATGACATTCGATTACCTGCGTCCTGCGTTTGCCGGCACCATCCGCGCGGTGCCTCGCATCATCAGATCAGGTAAGCGATTCATCGTTGTGTCAGTGGATATCTATCTCGATCAGACCCTGGTGTCGATGGGTCGGTTCATCTATACCCGGTAATTCAGGTAGTGCCAGCAAACTGTATTGATAGGAGAAAGACATGATCTTGTCACAAACGCTACGTCGAGCGGTCCAGCAAAATGCAGAAGGAACGGCGACAATATACAAGGGCAGGCGACAAACCTGGAAAGCGTTCTCCGATCGTATCGCGAGGTTGGCTGCGGGGATTGAAGCATTGCTCTCGGAGAGCCATGCACGCGTTGCCATTCTGTCTTTGAACAGTGATCGCTATCTGGAGTACTTCTATGCGGTGCCATGGGCGGGCGGCATTCTGAATCCGGTTAACATTCGTCTTGCGCCGCCGGAAATTGCCTACACGCTGAATGATTCAGGATCTTCGGTGCTCTTCGTCGATGATGCGTTCAGTGCCATGCTCCCCGTGCTTCGTCCACTGCTGAAAACCGTCGAGCATGTGGTATTCATGGGGGAAGGCACACGGCCGGAGGGCTGTATTGACTATGAGTCGCTGATATCTGAATCCGAACCGATGGCAGACAAGGCCGAGGGAGGACAAGAGCTTGCCGGGCTGTTTTACACAGGAGGAACCACCGGGCGCTCCAAGGGTGTAATGCTTAGCCATGACAATCTGGTTTTCAATGCACTGAATGTGGTTCCTGAAATGGGCTACGGACAGGGCACCATCTATATGCACGCCGGGCCGATGTTCCATCTGGCAGATATGGCCAGCACCTTTGCCGTCACCCTGGCAGGGGGAACCCATGCCATTGTGCCGCGTTTTGATGTCGAGGAAGTGCTTTCCCTGATACAAACCGAACGGGTTACTCAT
>PNLU01000163.1 GCA_013823245.1 Alcanivorax sp. | reverse complement strand
AGTTCCTTCATTATGGCAGGGTAGGCGGTGTGTTACAGTCATTTCCGCCAGTCGAGCAGCTGCTTCTGCGCAGAGAGTTTGCCGGGGAAGCCAGGTCGCTATTGCATCGCCTCGCCTTATGGGTTTGCCCTGGACTCATCCACCGTTTTCCAGATGTCCGCATTGAGATACAAGCGGCGGCAGGTGTCAGCATCATAGTCCGTGGCTTCGGTCAGCTTGGGCACAGGCTTACCCGGCTGACCCGCTTCCCTGATCTCCTTCGGCCAACGGGGCTCCCAGCACAGCAACTGCGACAACCAGTTGGCCAGTCCCAGCATCAGCAGGGCCGGGCTGATCATCAGCAAGGCGGCAACGACCAGCAACTTGCCCAGGAGGCGTTTGCTCCAATGGGTTATATCTTTCGGTTTATCGTTCGGGTCGCGTTTGCCCAGCAAAAGACTCAGCATGCCACCAAAGACAGGCTCGAAGGCATGCCAGGGCATGGGCCAGCGGGTGCGCAGGCTGGGCCTGGGCAGCCCTTCCGGGCCTTCTTCCATATAGCGGCGGATGAACTCCCATTCGTCAATCACCGGGCCGCTGGTGGCACAGGGCTTGCCCACGAAACAGCATTCCGGGTTTGGCCTGCCTTCGTCGTCGTCCCAGGCAAGCATCATAGGGAAGCGAATCCCGCCTACATCCGTCATGGGCTGCACTTTATCCCAAGGCAAGGCCACAACGCCTCCAGCGTACTTGGGACGATGAAGATAGACTTGGCGGGTTTTTCGGTTAAAGCGTACGAGAAGGCGGCGCTGGGTGAACAGCTCGAAGCGGGAGACCTGGAGACCGTACTTGAAGTACAGCCATACAGCGACCGCCCAAATGGAAAGGAAAATACCATCTATTATTATAAGAAAAAAATTGAGTTCAACTAAGCTTCTCCATGCATTTGATATTTGTGCATACCCAAATGCAGCAAGGAACGCTATAGAAAAAATAGAAATTACTGTAACGAGCCCCCGCGTATATTCCATGCACCCAGCGCGCATTTCCAGATAGGTATCGTTAAATGCGTAAACCGGGCTACGGAGACGCGGGGTGTCACTTTGCCTCTGCGTGCGACTTCTTTTGGCGTTAAGTTCTCCCTCTTTCACCCGTTCCGGTGTAAACCGGGAGAGGCTCCCTTCCAGCGATGCCCAGCTATCTTTCTCCGCCGTCGCTCCCTGCCACAACATCCACTCAACCAGATACATCAGTGCGTTACCATTTCGATTGCAATCAACAATTCGGTGATCTCGTCTTCAGCGCTATCGTAGCCTCTTCCATTTTCCGCCCGGAAAACGCTTCTGGAGCACCACTGTTCCAGCTGATCCGGTCGCAGGACCTCTATGGCAATAGTGGCGCCCAGAACAGTTGTGCCACCCAATCTGACAAGTTTGCCTAGCGCCGCCATTGCTTTCTGCGAAGCAAGCCGCCCGGCTAGCGAGGAACCACCCTGTGCAATACCCACAATCGCTTTACCCAGCCCGTGTCTTTCAGCCCGATTGGTCATAGCCCGCCAGAACGGCTGCGACGCAGCCATGGCCATGCCGCCTTCGCCAACGATCAAGGCAGCTCCAGCTATAGAGCGAGCATAATAAGCCCGAGAAAGTACGGATTCATTTTTGCCCTCTGCTTTCAGCCCTTCCGCCAAATCCATCCCGACCCAAACACCCCCGGCAGTAGCCGCCAGGGTGCCGGATGCCAGTCGCAGGCCGCCATGGATAACCTGTCCTGCCCGCGCGCTGACGGCTGCTTCGCTGAACGATGTTGCAGCCAGCTCGGCGCCCGCACCCAGCAGTCGGGTGCCAGCGGCGCTAGCGGCCAGAGCGGCAGCGGTCAGATCATACCATGGGGCCGAGTCAGGGCCTTCCTGGCGGGCTTTCATGAAGAACGCCAGCGCCTCCAAGAACAGCAAGCCGCCGTAAACGCGGGTCTGGTAAAAGTTGCTGTGTTGGCTCTCCGCCATCTGACGGAGCATGGCCTCGTTTACATTGCTGCTGACGCTGCGCTGGATGGCCTGACGGCTGTGTTGTGGCAGGTACGGCGTGGCCTTGCCTGTTTTCCGGGCCAGTTCATCCAGGCGCAGGTGGAGGGCTTCTTTGCCGATGGAGGATCGCATCAAGGCGGCCAGGCCTCTGGCCACGGTACGGTCCAGTGCATTGGGGGAATTTGCGCGCAGCAGGGATTGTCCGAGGCTCACTTGCCAGCTCAATGCCAGCCCCAGGGCTGCTTGTCCTTCCAGGGCTGCGGCGGCGGCATCAATGCGTTCGAAGTAGGTCAGCAGGGCCTTGATCGGTCCGGCGACGGCCGCCTGAGTGTCAACCCGGGCGTCGTCTGCCTCCGGCGGGTCGGCCAGAATGTCCTGCACCAGGGTTTCAGCTTCGCGCTGGTTAAAGGCGTAGCTGCGCAGGGCCAGATTTTCCGGGGTCAGGGTGCGGGCGCCATACCAGTCGTGGAGTAACTGGCGCCCGGACAGGCAGCCCGTCAGGCCGTAGGTACACAGCCCGGTTTGGGCCGCAAAGCGCACCCCACTGGCCGGGTCGTCCTTGTCATATGCGTGCAGGGCGTGTTGTAGCGCCTCGCTTTGCAAAACCCGCAGCTGCTCGGTCGCGCGGCGCTCCATGTCCTTTTCCGCTGCCCGGCTGTGTTCGTCGAACTGCACCTGAAGCTGCTGCATGCTGTCCGTGTCCAGGCGCGACAGATAATTACGCTCAAACTCCTCACGGTAAGCGGCCTGCTGCTGCGGTGAGTGCTGACGAGTCGCCTCGTGCGCCAGAAGGCCTTCCTCTTCCCGACGAATCGCGTCCCGGCGCTGCCGGAAATCCTCTCCGAACAGTTCCTCGAAGGTGTCATCGCCGTAGACAGCCCTTTTTTGCTGTTCTTCGTAATTCAGGTTGGCCAGCCGGGAGTGCGCCAGGGTGCCTTGGGTGCGGGTTTCCCTGTGCATGAACCCGGCGGCTCGCTGGCCTGCATAGTGCTGATGAAGTTGGTCAATCTGTTGCTTGACCTGCCATTTCCAGTCGTTGCTGACGCCCTGGTCATCCGTGCTGTCTTGCCAGGCTTCCAGCGTATCCAGCGCGCCGTTGCGCCAGGCATTCAGGGATTGCGCCATACCGATGGCATCATGGAGCACCAGCGCCGCGCCACGGTCGACCTCCAGACGCGACAGTTGCTGCGTGAAGGCGCTACCCGCGTGATTGCCGGGCATCAGGGCCAGCGGGCTCGCCCCGAGCCAGGCATCGGTGAAGGGCTGCTGCACCGCAGCGAAGCGCAGGGTGTCGTTATCCAGTTGCGCCTCCAGGACACCCTTTTGACATTGCCGGGCGCTGAGGGTATCTGGCAGGTTCCGTTGTCCGTCCAGCCATGCTTTCGGCGAAAACGCCTGCCACAGGCCTCGGCTGGCATAGTCTTGCGCGTTCGCCTGATATTCGTCTTGTTTGGCAGGGGTAAGCGGGTCTGGCGTAAACAGCCACCAACTGTTGGTGATCTTGTCAGGGTGGTGGAGGGTGACCGTTGGCGCAGGCCGGGACGATGCGGTAGCCAGATGTGGCGGTGCCGGGGTGTCCAGCGACACCAGTTGGCCATCCAGCCGACTACGGTACGATTGCCAATGACAGCCGCCTTCGCGCTCGATCAGCACGTAGACATAACCTGCACGCAGGACATTGATGCTGTTTTTGGCGTCGGACAGCGCAAACGGGGCATTCAGATGGGCTGGCAGCTCGGGCACGGCCTGCATCGCTGCCTCATTGCTGCTGGTAAAGACGCCGTGGCGCAATGGCAGAACGGTCAATGTTTTGATCTGTTGTCTGGGCGGTGGCAAGTCCAGCTCGGGTATGGGGGTGAGCGTTTTCGGCGCTGCGGGCACTGGACTGTCGGCTTTCACCCCCTGCCCCAGGTTGTAGTGCATCTGGCCGTTGAAGCGCACGCCTTGGCTGCCTTTGAGGGTAACGGTGTTGCCGAACAGGCGGATGGTGCCGTCCTTTTTGATGCTGAAGCCGCCGCCGTTCTGGTGCACCGTCAGGTCGCCGCTGCCGTCACCGGTGATGCTGAGGGCGCCATTGGCTTGTACATGCAGGCCGCCCCCCACGCGGGCCACGATGGCCCGTTTGGCTTCAATGCGGGCGTTGCCTTCGGCCCGTATCTGCAAGTGCTTGCCGCTGTGGATCTCGATATTTTTGCCCGCATCGAGCTTGACGTTTTGCGCGGCGCGTAAGGTGGCGTTGGTGGCGGCCTGGTAGTGGATCACGCCGTTGTCGGTGCGGGTTCGGCTGTGTTGGCCTACCTGACTGGTCTGGCTTTCGCCGATGTGGGTCTGGTGATGCTTGCCCACGGTGATGTGCTGGTTTTGCCCGGCACGCATCACCAGCGCCCCCTGGTCGCAGGCCAGTTGCACTATCGGACTGTCGCTCTGGGCATCGAGCTTGAGCAGACAACGGCCGTCGGGAGTGTGCAGCGTGATCGCTTCAGCCTGTTTTTTATCGTCCAGTGCCAA
>PNLU01000162.1 GCA_013823245.1 Alcanivorax sp. | reverse complement strand
CACGCCACTGGGTGTAGCTACCCAAGCCGCTGGTGATCTTGCCGGCGTACTCAATGGTGGTAGCACCGGCGAAGGGAGTGACGTCATAACGCTCGAGATACGAAGCGTCCAGACTCGCGCTGGCCTGCCAGCCGGCCACATCGAACTGATATAGCACGCCGATATCCACGCCTTCGGATTCCTCGCTGGCCGCATTGACCTGCTGGGACGAGAGGTAGTTGACCTCACCGGTGACCGGATCACGGGTAAAGTTGGCCGGTGAGCAGAACGGATGGGCCAAGTTCGGCGTGGTGTAGCACGCACGCAGCTTGACCGACCCTTCAATGCTACGGATCGCGTTCTCGATGCGGATACGGTAGTAATCGGCCGTGAGCGTCAGTCCCGGCGCAAACCCTGGGGTCCACACAAAGCCTGCCGTGAAGGTCCGCGCATCTTCAGGCTTGAGGTCGGGATTGCCGCCGGTCGTGGTGAGGATGGTGTTGCCCAACTGACGAAAGTTGGTCGGCACGCCCGCGGCTTGGCAGTTGGCCCGAATGACCGAGTCGGCCGGTAACGTGCTCCAGTTGCTGCACGGGTCCAGCGTAGTCAGGCTGCCTTGACCGATGCCACCGAACAACTCCGGAATGCTGGGGATACGAAAAGCCGTTGCGTAGTTGACACGGATCTTGAGGGGTTCGGCCACCTGCCAATCCAGCCCCACCTTGTAGTTGGTGTCACTGCCGAACAGGTCGTAGTCGGAGTAGCGGCCGGCCAGGTTCAGGGTTGCGTAGTCCACCAACGGGACGTCCTGCAGCAGCGGGACGGCAAACTCGACAAAGGCTTCCTTGGCCGAGTACTCACCTTCGATCGGATCCTGACGCACGATGTTGGCGCTGCCGTTGACTACCAGCGGGTCCGGATACAGCCATCCCCGTTCCTTGCGAAACTCCACGCCCGAGGCGAAGACGACGCTGCCAGCGGGCAAATCGAACAGGGCGCCGGAAATGGTGCCGCTAAAGCCCTGCTGGCTGTTACCACCCGAGCCGCGCTGGGTAAACAGAATGTAGTCCAGCACTTCAGGCGTCAGATTGCCGTAGCCCAGATAGTTGCCGCAAGGAATGGCCGCGCCCGGCGTATTGCTGCACAGACTGGTATTGAGGGTGTTCTCCACGCGGTCAAGGTTTGCGATGTTGGTCGAGCTGTCGGTGGCCGAGTTGCGCCCCCAGTTCAACGCCACATTCCATGCCCAGGTATCGCCCCACTGCCCTTCCAGCCCTAGCACGGTGCGAAACGTGTCTACCTCCTGCTCGGTGATGCGCGCCCCGGCTTCTTCCAGACGCCGGCGCTCCAAGGTCAGGTTCTGGCCGGTGGGGTTGGTCGGATTGGTGGCAGCAATCCGGATCGTGCTATAGACGCCCAAGCTACTGGGCGAGGCACGCTGGTTGGACTGGCGATTGGTCGCCATCAGTTCGGTGAAAAGGCGCGTGTTCTCAGTCAGGTCGAACTGGCCAAAGCCACTAAGCCCAATGCGTTTGATCGGGCTGACGGCATTGAGCAGCAGGTTGTAGTTGTAGTTGTGCTTGGCGGGATCGTAGAGCTCGTAAGAGCGCGGATCTCCATTGGGATCCTGATTGAAGTTGACTACCCGCCCATCGGCCAAGCGTGCACGACCGCCGATGGTGGATGAGTTGCCCACGCACTGCAGCGTGCCCGCCACTACGCCCAGCGGGCACGGCGCGCGCGAGGCCATGGTGATGGTGCCACTTTCGGCATAAGTCAGGGCGCCAGACATTGAGCTGCGCTCGCCGGTGGTACCGAAGGCCAGGTTGAAGGAGCCGATCTCGCCATCACCCTGGAAAGTCTGACCGTAGCGGGTGGATAGCTCCACGCCATCCATTTCCTTGCGCGTGATGATGTTCACCACGCCGGCTACGGCATCGGCACCGTAGATGGCAGATGCGCCGTCCTTCAGGATTTCGATGCGATCAACTAGGGCCAAGGGCACCACGTTGAGATCCACCGAGTTGTTGGCGCCGGTACCACCGTTGACTACGCGTCGGCCGTTGAGCAGCACCAAAGTGCGGTTAACGCCCAAGCCACGCAGGTTGATCTGGGTGGTGCCGTTACCGTTTCCCGTCCAAAAGTTGTTGGATTGCGAGCCGGCTGCACCGGCCGATGCAGGCAAGCGCTGGAGCAGCGTCTCTACCGACACAGCACCGGAGCTCTGGATAGTCTCGGCATCGATGACCGTGGTGGGTCCCACACCGGACATCTGAGCGCGTTTGATGTGACTGCCGGTCACTTGGACCGCATCAAAGGTGGTGGGTGAAGCGGTCGACGGCGCAGAGGCGTCGGCGCCACCGGAGAGGGAGGCGCTGTAGGCATCCGGACCGGCTTGCCCTACACCGGAGGACGGTGCGTTGCGCGCCGGCTTCGGCGTGTTGGCTCCTTCTCGCACGATCGCCAGCGCGCCGCTTTGATCACGCTTGACCGTCAGTCCCGTGCCGGCGAGCACGCGGTTCAGCGCTGCATCCTGGGACATGTCCCCGCGTGCGCCTGCGGTGCGTCGATCACGAACGTCTTCGCTCAAGTAGACCAGACGAACGCCCGATTGCCGGGCATAAGCTTCCAGCGCGACTTTCAGGTCCCCTTCGGGAATATCAAAACTGCTCGTTTGTGCAGCGGCGGAGGCCGCGATGACCAGACCACACATGACAGCCAACGCTGTCCTCGCCACTTTCGTACGTGCCATGCATTTTCCCCAGGTCGGCGCGAATCGGCCTGATATCTGTGACGAGAGGACGGCACGCTTCCGGTATGAAATATTTCAGATTGATGTCTGTGGGCGTCTCACTGCGGCTGGGAGACGCGAATCTGATCCCCCTGCGTCTCGACGCGCAGGTTGAAGCCCGTGGCCAGCAGACGTGCGAAGGCATCGACACCTGTGGCATCGAAGCTGCCGCCCACACGCATGTGGGCCGTTTCCGGATCCATCAGCACCAACTGCTTGTCGTTGTAGCGATTGAACTGGGCCGCCACATCCGCCAGCGTGGTTTGATCGAACTCCAGGGTTCCATGGCGCCAGCTCAAGGACCGGCGCACTTTGTCCTGAGCGTTTACCGCCACCAGCGTGCCCGCCGGCTTGCTGTACAGCAGTCCCCCGCCTCGCACTATCACCGGCGGCCGGCCGGGCTTGGCCACCATCGGCTCGACGCGCACCTTGCCCTCCAGCACCGCCACTTCCAGGCGCTCGCGCTCTTGCCTGACGGAGAACTTCGTTCCCAAGACCACCACCTTGTGGTCGCCGGCATGGATCACAAACGGATGCGCAGGGTCTGGCTTTACGTCGAAAAAGGCTTCGCCTTTGTCCAGCCATACATGGCGTAGCGAGGGATCCACCTGCGCGCGGAGCTCGGTGTGCGTATTCAGTTCCACCCGCGAACCGTCCGACAAGTCCACGACTTCCCGCCCCCCAACCTCGGTGGTGTAGCGTGTACCCGGCCCCCACCAGGGCATGTTCAGCAGTACGGCCAGCATTGCCACCGCCGCGGCCGCTGACCAACGCACAGGTGAGGCCCAACGCCGCGTGCGAGGTGATTGCACGCCGCGCACGGCCGCCAGTCGATCGGCTCGATCCCAGACCGACTTCAAGCGAAGCCAGGCCACACGATGGGCCGTATCCTGCCCCAACCAAGCATCAAGCTGCCTCTGGTCCTGCGCGGTCCACTGCGAAGATTGGGCGCGATTGATCCACTGCGCAGCAACTTGTTCGATGTCGTTGTGCGGGCTCATGGGTGCGAACGTTCCTTGTTGAAGCGCCGGGCCGGGCGCTGAATCTTGCCGGTACCGCCAAGCATGAAGTCCGCCAATGCGCGAATGCCCAACAACGTCTGGCGCTCCACCGTATCTTCGGCAATCCCAAGGCGGGTGGCCACTTCGCGTTGGCTCAAGCCGTAGATCTTGCGAAGCTCGACGATCTGCCGGCATTTGGCGGGCAGTTTCTGCAAGCCTTGCTGGAGGCGCCGCAACTCATCGCGTGCACCCAGATGCCGCTCCGGCGTCACCTCATCGCTCTGCATCACCGCTTGCTCGACATCGGCCATGGCTTCAATGGACACGATGCGTGAGCGGCGGATGCGATCAATGAGCAGGTTGCGTACGGTGGTCATGACAAAAGGTTTGGCCTGCGACGGCAGACCCCGACGCGCGGCTTCGTATATGCGTGTGTAAGCCTCCTGCCGAAGATCAGGAATCTCGCTGTCCTCATGCCCATGCCGGCGCAGAAAGGCGTGGATCAAGCCCTCCAGCGGCAAGACATGGGCGATGAACCACTCATCCAGTGCGGTGGTCACCAGGGTACTCGCTGATTCATCGGGCAGGCTCAGGCACGTCCATTCACTGGGACGAGCGCGGTCAGGAAATCCGGTACACCGCAGCGCCCGCCGGCCTGCTTGGCCGGCGGGCGCTGGATCAGATCTTGAAGTCGTCGTACGCCACCTGGCTGTCGGGTACCCCCAGCCTGCTCAGTAGCTCTCGGGTGGCCTTGAGCATGGCCGGCGGTCCGCACAGGTAAAACTCGCAATCAGCCAGGGCCTGATGGGATTTAAGCAGACGATCGTGCGCCACTTCGTGGACCAGACC
>PNLU01000161.1 GCA_013823245.1 Alcanivorax sp. | reverse complement strand
CCGAACGCAAGCCTACAGGGATGTATTCACGGCGTGTCCTGAAACCCTTTACCCGCCCCCCGAGGGCCACTACCACCACAACCGGAAAGAACGGAACACACCAACAATCAGTGCCCCAGTATCTGGCGAGCCTCCCGCCAGTGACTGCGCAGGGCGCGGGCGCTGAGCCCCGGGGCTTCGAGCATGGGCAGGTGCCCCACGCCTTGGAAGATGCGCTTGCGGGCATGCGGGATGACCGTCTGGAAGCTGTCGGCACAGCTCACGTCCAGTACCGCATCGCGGTCGCCCCACATGATCAGGGTCGGGCATTCGATTTCACCGAAGACGGCCTCTGGCGCCTCGTCGATCTCCAGCATGTCGCGGAAAATGCGGTAGTTGACCGGCTGGCGATGAACCATCTCGCGGTACATCAGCGGCGTCAGCATGGCGCTGAAACTGTGCCGGTTGCGCCAGGTGGCGATACGGAACAGGCGCGCCACGTCCAGCAGGCTGGCCGGGATCAGCGGGTTGTGGCCGCGCATCAGCGCTTCCTCGAAGTCGCTGGCCTGGTGGCCGCGCAGGCCCGCCGCGTTCATGAGCGTCAGGCTGCGGACCTGTTCCGGGTAGCGTGCAGCAGTGATGCCGCTGATCGCGCCGCCCATGGAATTGCCCACCAGATGCGCCGGGCCGCAGCCCACCTGCTGGATGATGCGGCTCAGACGCTCGGCCTGGGTCGCCAGTCGATAGTTGGAACTGGCCACGAAGTGGCTTTCGCCAAAGCCGGGCAGGTCGGGAATGATCAGACGGTAGCGGCGTGCCAGCAGGCCTGCCATCAGCAGCCAGTTTTCCTTGTTGGCGCCGAAGCCGTGCACCAGCACCACCGGGTCGCCGTCCATGCGGCCGCCTTCCAGCAAGGTCACGCGGTGCTGGTCCAGCCAGACGTGCTTGCGGCGTAGACCGGAGATCGCCACCTGGCTGCGGCGGGCCCAGTTCCAGGCGCTGCGGGTGGGGCGCCAGCGGCTGAGCAGGTCGTGATCGGGCTCTGCACTGCGGGCCAGGAAGGCGGCACCTACGGATTCAACGAAGCTGTCGGGCAGCGTCTTGTTCATATTCTTCTCCTGCGACCTTAACGATGACAGTGGTCAGTGTCACATTGAGTCATAATAATGTGACCCGTGTCCAGCGCGCCAGAGGCAGGGTAATAAAAAAGTATTACGCCGTGGCGTCGGCCGTGGCGTCTTGTTCATGCTCCAGAGCGCTCAGCTGGGCACGCCAGGCCTCGATCAGTGCGCTGTTGTCTTCCTGCCAGGGGTGGAAGTCCGGGCGCAGGAAGCTGACGAAGTCGGGCAGGGTGCGGGTCAGGACGCCGTTGATGCCGAACAGGCGCCACAGGCCCCGGGCCAGCACCAGCGGGCGGCGGTGCATGCCGTCCTTCTTGAGGAAGGCCCAGGTGTATTTCGAGGTATAGCTGCCCAGGGCCAGGGTGGCGGCGAGCAGGGTACGGACGCGCATGCGGTAGCTGCCCACGACATCCTGGTAGAGATCGTAGGCCACGGCCTTGTGTTCGATCTCCTCGATCGCATGCCACATCCACAGCTGTCGTACGCTGGGGTGCATGTCGGCGAGCAGCGAAGGGTCCTTGAGCAGCCGGTTGGCGAGGATGGCCGTGATGTGCTCCAGCGCGGCGGTGGCGGCCAGCTGTTGTTCTTTCGACAGACGCTTGCGGCCTTCGTTGATCAGGTAGCGCGCCAGCTTCTGGCCGCCTTCGGCCTCCTCCTGGTAGCCCTGGCTGGCGAGCATCTGGTTGAAGGTGTCGTGTTCCAGGGAGTGCATGGCTTCCTGGCCTATAAAACCGGAGATCTCTTTTTGCCGCTCGGGATCGGTGACGGTGTCGCGAAAGGCGCGGACGGCGTCAACGAAGAAACGCTCACCGTCGGGGAAGGTCAGCGACAGGGCGTTGAGGAAATGGGTCAGCACCGGGTCGTTGCGGCACCAGTAGCGTGGCGCCCCGTCGAAATCAAAGCCCATGCGTTGCGGTGTAATGCTGACCTGGTCAGGCTTTTTCACGGCGTTGCTGCGGGACATGGCGGTATCACTCCAGTGGTCATTGACTGCTGCGCCTGGCCGCGGTGCTGTGAAATCATGGCGGGCCAAGCGAGCGCTTGGTTATATGGTGGCGTTGATGCGACGCTGAATTCTGGTAAACGGAGGCCAATTTCCAGTGCAATCAGGCCAGTTACGCTCCGCAGGGGCGAATCAGCCGGGGGTACCGGCCATTTATCTGTTGCTGCTGTGCGATGTGGTGCGTGGCCTCGGGTTTGATGACCAGTCGCTGATCAAGGGGCTGGGGGTCGATCGCGCCAGCTTGCTGGACGGGCAGCGGCGGGTGTCGCTGCAGATCTGTCATACGGCAGCGTGCCGGGCGGTGAGTCTGGCGGGGGATCGCGGGCTGGGTCTGGCCTATGCCCGGGCCCTCAATGTCACCCTGCATGGTTCCCTGGGCATGATGGCGTTGTCGAGCCCGTCCATTGGTGCCGCCATGGAGGCGGCAGCGCGCTACGTGACCTTGCGGGCACCGTTTCTGGCGGTGTCGACCGCCAAGGAGAGCGGACGCGAGGGCGAGGTGGCGGTGATTCATGTGCAGTCCCGCTGGGACCTTGGTGAGCTGGATCGCTTCATGATGGAGTCCATGCTGGTGGGGCTGGCGCATATGGCGCAGCAATTGCTGGGCGGGCCGCTGGTGGGCGGCGAAATCTGGCTGACCGGGGAGCCACCGAACTATGCGGAAACCCTGACGCGGGAGATGCCGGTGCCGGTGTACTACGGCAGCCAGGCATGCCAGCTGCGCGTGCCCGCGGCGGTGTTGGCCGCTGCGCCGCGCCTGGCAGACCCGACCGTGGCGGCGCTGGCACAGCAGCAGTGTGAACAGGAATTCCGGCAGTTGTTTGCTTCGGTGCAGTCGGTGGCCGAGCGGTTGCGTCAGCTGGTGGCGGCCTGGCCGGAGGGGGAGCCGATGCCGTCGCTGGAACACACGGCGGAGCGGCTGCATATGTCCACGCGCACGCTCAAGCGACGGTTGCAGCAGGAAGGGCTGAATTACCGCGATATCATTGATGAGTGTCTGCGTGAGCGTGCCTGCACACTGCTGGAAGAGCCGCGTCTGGCAGTGAGCGAAATTGCCTGGCGACTGGGTTACAACGACGTGTCGAATTTCTCCCGCGCCTTTCGCCGCTGGACCGGCCAGACCCCGCGCCAGTGGCGTGGCGGCCAGTGACGCGGGTGCCGGGCGGGGTGGATGGTGAATCAGTTCTGCAGTGTCGCCAGAAAATGACGCCAGGCATTGACGACGGCCGCCGGGGCTTCCATGTGCGGATAGTGGCCGATATCGGGCAGGGCATGGATAAAATGCTGCTCGCCAATCAGTTCGCGGAAACGCGCCACCATGTGCGCACCGGAGACCGGATCAGCGCTGCCGTTGATGACCGCCAGAGGCGCGCGGGTATCGGTCAGGGCGGCCACCCAGCGGCTGCGATGCTGGCGTCGCTCACGCATGTAACCGAGCAACGGCGGCAGGCAGCGCAAGCCGTTGTTGATGTTGACCATCTGCCAGACGGCTTCCAGTTCTTCCGCCGAGGGTTGCGTGGCGGCGCCGAACACGGACGAGAAGGTTTTCAGCAGTTTGCCCCGTGAGGCGAGTTTGGCGAGCAGCGGCCCGAGCGGGCCGGCCATCAGTTTTTGCATCGGCCGCGCCAGATGGGTTTCCGGAAACAGGCCACCGTTCAGCAGCGTGACACTCAGATAGCGGTTGCCGCCCCGAGCGTTGTCGCGGGCCATCATTTCCTGGGCCACGGTGTCGCCATAATCGTGTGCCAGCACATGGCAGGGGCCGGTGTCGGTGGCGGCCAGCGTGGCTTCCACGATGTCGGCCTGCTCCATGATGTTATACGCATGAGGATAGGGCTTGTCGGAAAAACCCAACCCCAGAAGGTCTGGTCCGAGCACCCGGAAATCGCGGCACAGTTCATCGTAGATCAGATTGAAATCCCAGGTGGAGGTGGGATAACCGTGTACCAGCAACAGCGCCGGTTTGTTGCTGGCCGACGGATCATGTCGCAGGCTGTCGATGACGAAAATCGACTGCCCGCACAGGGTGTGCATGTGCCCGAGCTTACGCCAGGCTTCAAGAGAATATCGCATGGAGCCTCCTGTCAGACGCCGAGCTGACTGCGCAGCAGCCGCCCGAATGCGCGTTTGCCCAGTTCCGGGTGCGGTTGCCCCTGATCCATCGCCACATTGCCGCCAACGATGACCTGACGCACGGCGCGGCCCGAGCCGGAAATCATGCGCATGGCGTTGTCGAAGCGTGGGTCGGTGGTTTCCTGCGGGCCGGTCAGATCATGTTTCAGGCCTTCGGGGTCCAGCACCAGCACGTCGGCCGGTTTGCCTTCCGCCAGCTTGCCGGTGTCCAGGCCGAACCAGTCTGCCAGTTCGCCGGTGACGCGCCAGATGGCTTTCTCCAGCGGCATGGCGTCATCGTGCATCAGTGCGTCGCGCAGGAACCACAGGTGGGAGTTCTGGAATGCCATGTTGCGATTGTGCGCGCCCGCGTCGGAAAAGCCGAGCTGGATGTACGGATGCTTC
>PNLU01000160.1 GCA_013823245.1 Alcanivorax sp. | reverse complement strand
CAGCGCTGGCGCTGCCACCACGGGCACCACCACTTGCCTGGGCCTGGCGCTCACCCTGCTCAATGGAGGCTTCCGCCAGCGCATTGATACGGGTATCCAGATCCAGATAACGCTCGCGCTCGGCACGACGGCCGGATTCGAGCTCATGTTGCAACTCTTCCACACGCCCTTGCAGGCGCTGGATCTCGTCTTCCATCTGGCTCATCTGCTGCATCAGCAACATCAGGCCATCCTGCGATACGGCCTGGCCACCACTGCCGCCACCACTTTGCTGAGGCTGCGACGGGCTGCCTGACTGCGGTCGCGGATAGACGCGATCCTCAACAGATAAAGGCCCGGTCGGGGACTGCGCGAACGCAGCCCCCGCCAGGCTACCGATAATCAGACCTGCGAACAGGCGCTTCATCGGTTTCAGCACGACCTTACGGACGGCCAGCGGTGTAGTTCAGCTCGACACGGCGGTTCTTGGCCCAGGACATTTCGTCCGAGCCACGCGCTGCCGGCTTCTCTTCACCGTAGCTGACGGTCTCGATCTGGGAGGCAGACACGCCCTGCACGCGCAGGAACTGCTCTACCGCCTTGGAACGACGCTCACCCAGCGCTACGTTGTACTCGCGGGTGCCGCGCTCGTCAGTGTGGCCTTCCAGACGGATGCGCGCGTTGCTGTTGCGCTTCAGGTGGTTGGCGTGGGCACGCAGGCTGTCGAACGCAGCGGCCGGCACTTCAGAACGGTCAAACGCGAAGTAGATGACGCGGGTGTTGGTGGTGCCATCGTAGTGAGACGGATGGTTGTGGTAGCCCTCTGCGGTCAGCGGGATGTGGCTGTAGTCCGGACGGGCCGGCTCCGCCGGGGTCACCGGACGGGTGTCAGCATCACGCTCGACCTGCTGGTCGGTGGCAGAGGTGTCGTCTTCGGTCGGCGTGCTGGAGCAGGCTACCAGCATTGCAGACGCGATCAGAGCGACTGAAAAACGGCTAAAGATGGATGAAGCGCGCATGTCTAGAACTCCTGTTATTACCCATTGGTAGGTCCGAAAAAAACCCTTTGTCAGAGGAACGGCGACCACGCCGGTTCCCTCACTTCCCCTTCCTTCGACGGCAGCCTTACACGAACCCTGCCATCGATGGATACGGCTTCGAGGACACCTGCCCCCCCCTGCTGAGTGCCATAAATTATCATAGTTCCATTAGGGGCAACACTGGGGGACTCGTCCATATTTGATGCGGTCAACACATTAAAGGTGCCGCGCCGCATGTCCTGCACACCAATCTGGAAACGTCCGTCCACCCGGTGAACAAACACCAGGTAGCGCCCGTCTGGCGTTACATCGGCCCGGGCGTTGTACGGCCCCTCGAAGGTCAGCCGCCGTACGGAGCCGTCACGCAGGTCCAGACGGTAGATCTGCGGGCCGCCACCCCGGCTCGAGGTGAAGACCAGCGACTCGCCATCCGGCAGCCAGCGCGGCTCGGTATCAATCGAGCGGCTGTTTGTCCGTCGCACCAGGCGATTGGTTTCCAGATCCAGCGTATAAATTTCAGGTACACCGTCCCGTGACAGCGTCAATGCAAGACGCGTACCGTCTGGCGAGAAGGCGGGTGCACCATTAATGCCCGGTTCACGGGTCACCACGCGCCGCTGCCCGGAGTCCAGCTCGTGGACATAGATCTTGGGCAGTCCGTCCCCCTCGAACGACACATAGGCCACTCGCCGCCCATCCGGCGACCAGGCCGGGCTCATGATCGGCTGGCGGCTGCTCAGGATCGTCTGCGCCCGGTGTCCATCGGCATCAGCGTACTGCAACTGGAACGGCTGGCTGCGCCGTTCATCCATGGTGACGTAGAGAATCTTGGTGCCGAACGCGCCGGGAATGCCGGTCAGCTGCTCGAATACCTTGTCTGAAATCGAGTGCGCCATGTCACGCAACTGGCTCGCTGTGCCGGTGTAGCTGGCCGCCAGCATGCGCGCACCGCGCGCCACATCATGCAGTTCGTACTCCACCCGGTAGCGCCCGTCGTCCTGGCGATTGACCCGGCCCAGCACGATGTACTCCATGTTCATGACGCGAAAATCGCGCCAGATAATGTCTTCGCCGCGCGTCGGGCGACTCAGCAGATCGCCGCTGTCGAGGGGGCGAAACTGCCCGCTGCGATGCAGGTTGGCGGCGATGATGGCAGCCACATCCTCCTCGGGCTGGCCACCACTGGCCGCAAAGGGCACCACGGCAATGGGCAGTGCATCGTCACGCCCCTGGGTGACCTCGATCACCAGATTGGCGTGCACCATATTCGCGCAAGCAAGCATCATCATGAGCAGTAACTTTCTCACAACCGCATATCCTCCGGCCGGAACAGGAAATCAAATTGACGAAAATTTTCAAACTCACGGCCGGACGGTACCGGCAGCGGGCTTGCATTTCTGACCGCAGCCACGGCAGAACGATCCAGCGCAGCATCACCACTGGGAGTCACCACCGACACGTCGAGCACATCGCCGCCCGGCGCCAGACGCACTCGCAACCGCACTTCCATGTGGTTACGTGCGCTCGGCGGCCGGGTCCAGCGACGACTCACGGCATTGCGGATATCACGCTCGTAGCCCGCCATTTCAGCGCTGTCTCCCAAGGCCCGGCCTTCGGTATCCGTGATAGCGCTTTCGCTGGCCGCCTGCTGCTCGCGGTCGCGTTGTGCCATGGCCACCTCTTCTTCCGCCAGCAGGGCGTCCAGATCCGGCTGACTGAAATCGGGGCGTGGTTCAGGCGTCGGTTCCGGGCGTGGCTCTGGTCTGGGCTCGGGTCGCGGCTCCGGCCTGGGCTGCGGTCGCGGTTCGGGCTGAGGACGTGGCACCTCTGCCTGCGGTTGCGGACGCGGCTCAGGGCGAGGTTCGGGACGCGGCTCAGGTTCCGGCCGAGGCTGAGGTTCCGGTCGGGGCTGCGGTCGAGGCTGTGGCTGTGGCTGGGCGCGCGGTGGCGCGGCGGGTCGCTCCACCACCACCGCCTGCACGTGCCTGGGCGTGCTGGGTTTGATTTCCCGCGCGGTGGTGCCAAACCAGGTAATACCCACCAGCGCCACCACCGCCACATGCAGTGCCAGCGAAAAGCCGAGCGCCGGGGCCTGCTCGCGCCAACTCATCAATCGGCCCGATCCGGTGGTTCAGTGACCAGCCCGAGCCGCTCGATACCCGCGCCCTGCAGGGCGGCCATCAGCTCGATGATCTTGCCGTAGGGCACCTGGGTATCACCCTCGACCAGGAACAGGGTCTGCGGCGCGTTGCGCTGAATGCGCTGGGCATGCCCGCGCAATGTATCCAGCGATGCAGTGGTCTGCTGGTTCTCACCAATATTGATGTAGTAGCCACCGTCCCGGCGCACACTGACGATCACCGGCTCGTCATCCACGGTAATCGGATCACTGGTGGTACGGGGCAGGTCCACCTGAATCCCCTGGGTGAGCATCGGCGCGGTGATCATGAACACGATCAGCAGCACCAGCATCACGTCGATGTAGGGCACCACATTGATCTCGGCCACCAGCTTGCGTGGCGCGCGCACCTTGATCATCAGCCTTCTCCCCGCCCATGGGCCTGGCGATGCAGAATCGAGGAAAACTCTTCAGCGAACATTTCACTGTCGCCGACCAGACTGTCGGTGGCCGAGGCATAGCGGTTATAGGCCACCACCGCCGGAATCGCGGCGAACAGGCCCATGGCCGTGGCGATCAGCGCCTCGGCAATCCCCGGCGCCACGATGGCCAAGCTCGCCTGGGTCACATTGGCCAGCGCCAGAAAGGAATTCATGATGCCCCATACGGTACCGAACAGGCCGATATAGGGGCTGGTGGAGCCCACGGTAGCCAGGAATGGCAGGCTCTGGGTCAATCGCGACTGTTCGCGCTGCAACGCGACACGCATGGCGCGTTGCGCACCCACCATCACCGCATCACCATCGCGCGAGGTCTTGGACAGACGCACGAACTCATGGAAACCGGCACGGAAAATGGCTTCCTGACCGCACTCGGGGTTCGGTGCCTTCTTGACCTGCTGATACAGGGTCGACAGGTCTTCACCAGACCAGAAGCGCTCCTCGAACGCCGCACCAGCCCGGCGTGCGCCGTTGATAACCTGGTAACGGCGATAGATCATCGCCCAGGACGCCACCGACAGGCCCACCAGCAGCAGCATCACCGCCTGCACCACCAGATCGGCGCTGGCGATCAGATACCACATGGACAAACTGTTACCGTCACCCATTTAACCGTTCTCCTTGTTGAGCATGCATCGCCTCCCGCAGCGCCGCTGGCAGAGCCGTTGGCCGCAGGTCGCTGGCACGGACACAGGCCACACGGACCTCTGCCTCGCACAATAATTCCCCGTCGCGGCGTACTTGCTGTAAAAAATCCAGCGCCGCGCGGCCTACCTTCTTCAATGCTGCCGTCACCACCAGGGCATCATCGATACGCGCCGGGCGGTGATAGCGCACGGCGCAGGAATGCACCACGAACTGGTAATCTTCCTCCGCCAGGCTGTAATGCTGGTGCCCCAGGCTGCGCAGCAGTTCGGTCCGGGCCCGCTCCATGAACTTCAGGTAGTTCACATAATAGACAATGCCGCCGGCGTCAGTGTCTTCGATGTAGACGCGCAGCGGCAGTGTGAATTCCCGGGGAAGAGTCATGGTTTTACGAACA
>PNLU01000159.1 GCA_013823245.1 Alcanivorax sp. | reverse complement strand
GAGGGCCATCACGCGCAGCCCAATCTTCAAGTTGGCAGAGGGCTGATGGTTTTGTTCCTCCAGCACGCTCTATAGCCACCGGACTTCAAATCTCGCTGCGGCGCTGAGGCGGGGTACGCCCTGTAGGGACATCTTTGGCCATGGATGGCCAAAGAAAGAGCGCCCATGGATGGCTTGAGCGGTCCCGGAAGGGCGTACCCCGCCTCAGCGCCTCTCTGCTGGAGGGTGACCAGCTATCAAGCACAGCGACACCATCAGGACCCACTCAACCGCTGCCGCGCAAAGTTGGCCGACTCACCGGTGCCGCCCGCGCGCAGGTAACGTTCGTAGGCTTCGTTGGCCTGTTGTTGCTGCCCCAGCCCCTCGTGACTCAGCCCCAGGAAGAACTGCGTGTTCGGGTTGCCTGGCAGCAACTGCTCGTAGGTCTGGAAGCGCGTCAGCGCCGTTTGAGCCTGACCCTGTTCCAGCGCCACCACCCCGGCCAGATGCTGCGCCTGGGCCTCCTGCGGATACACCTCGATAGCCCGGTCCAGGAACGGTTTGGCCTGGTTGTGCTTGTCCTGCACCATCAGCACCTTGGCCATCAGCACCAGCCCGGTGTAATCCCGTGGCGCCTGACGCAGCGAATCGTTGAGCAGACGTTCCGCTTCCGCGAAGTTCTTTTGCCCGGCGGCGGTTTCAGCCTGCTGCTGCAAGCGGATTGCCGGTTGCAGGCGGCGCAGGGCCGCCGTGTTGTCCATGTAGCGCTCGCGGTGCATGGGCGCATTGGCGAAGCGCGCGTAGTCATTCTGCGCAGCCCGTTTGGTAGTCTGGTAGCGCTCTTCGCTCATCGGGTGTGACGAGAACATCTGCTCCAGCATCGACGGCTGGCGGCTGTTCATCGAGCGCAGCATGTCCATCAGGTCGACCATGCCCTGGGGGTTGTATCCCGCCGAGGTCATATATTCCAGACCCAGGCTGTCCGCCTGACGCTCGTCACTGCGGCTGTAGCGCGCCAGCAGGGCGCCAGCGGCGATGCCGCCAAGGCCGAGGGCGAGGGCGGCGCGGGTATCGTCCACCTGCGTGGCCAGCACAGCGCCGACGCCTGCCACCACAATGCCGGTGATGGTGGACTTGGACATGCGCTGGGCGGTGTGGCGCGCGCTCACGTGGGCGACTTCATGGCCGATCAACGCGGCCAGTTCGGCTTCGCTGTTCATTTCCAGCAGGATGCCCCGGGTAATGCCGATGGTGCCGCCGGGGAAAGCATAGGCGTTCACGTAGTTGGCGTTCAGGGCGTTGTAGCTGTAGGGCATGTCGGGGCGGTGCGAGGCGCCGCCGACCGGGCGGCCGACGCCGCTGACATAGTTGCGCAAGGCGGCGTCCTGAACCACCCCGTAGTCGGCGGACAGCTGATGCGGGGCGTGCTGCTGGTCCAGCGCCTGCTCTTCGGCCGGGCTCATCATGATGAACTGGCGCTGGCCGGTTACCGGGTTGACGGCGCAGCCGGTCACGACGCCGCCGCTGGCGAGAGCCATGAGCCAGAGCATCTGCCGACGACTGAAGCCGCCGCTGGCGACATTTTTCTCCAGGCCTTCCGGCGAGGCGTCCCGAATCAGGATAGAGCGATCACGTTTCATTGGCATGTTCCGTCTTTGTTCAGTCCCATTGACGCAGGTGGCGGCGCGCCACCAGCAGCAGCCATGCTGCCCAGACGCCGCTGCTCATGAGGATCAGCAGGCCGGGCAACGAAATATCCCACAAGACCGGCGCCACCCGGTGCCCCAGCAGCAGACTGCCGCAAAGCACGCCGCTGGCGGTCAGCAGGGTTTGGACCTGCCGGTACTGTGAGCGTTCCAGCCGCGCCACCAGACGTTCCAGGTGGCGCGGGTCGATGCCGGTGCCCTCGCTTTTCGGCGTGCCGACGGGGGCGGGCGGCGCGTAGATCCGGTCGACCGCATCCAGGGCCTTCAGGCCGAGACTGCGGGCCAGCCGGGTCGGGCTGTAGCGGGCCCGGATCATGCGCCGGATCAGCGGCTCGGCTTCGCTCATCACATCGAACTGCGGGTGAATAAGGCGTCCAAAGCCTTCCAGCGTGATGATCGCCTTGATCAGCAGGGCGATGTCCGAGGGCAGCACCAGATTGTGATTGCGCAGCATGCCGGTGATGTCGCTGAGCAGGGCGGTGACGTCGAGGTCGGCCAGGGGCACGCCGTAGTACATGGAGATCACGTCTTCGACATCAGCGACCAGGGCTTCGTACTTGACCGGCTGGCCGTCGGACCAGGAGGCGAGTACGGCGGCACAGCCGTCGGCCTCCTGCATCACCACCGACTTCATGATCTGTACCATCTGTTCGCGGCGGGCGTGTGACAGTTTACCGACCATGCCGTAGTCGAGCATGCCGATGCGGTTGCCGGGCATGATCAGGAAGTTGCCGGGGTGAGGGTCGGCGTGGAAAAAACCGTCTTCCAGTGCCATTTTCCAGGCGGCTTCGGCGCCACGCCGGGCGACCAGCGGGCGGTCCACGCCGGCTTCATCCAGTTTGTCCAGACGCCGCGCCGGAATGCCCTCGATCAGTTCCTGAACACTGAGGGTGGGGGAGGTCCAGGCCCAGTAGACGCGCGGTACCTTGACCCATTCGAGCTTGCGCAGGTTCTTGCGGATACGGTCTGCGTTGCGGGCTTCGATGGTGAAATCGAGTTCACGGGCCAGGGAACGCTCGAACTCGCGCACCAGTTCCAGTGGGCGATAGCGGCGCAGTTCAGCGGAATTGTCCACGGCCAGCCTCGCCAGATGTCGCAGCAGGCGCAGGTCGGAGTCGATCTTGTCGCGAATGCCGGGCTTCTGCACTTTCAGGACCACGGCTTCGCCCCGCAGGGTGGTGGCGCGATGCACCTGGCCGATGGAGGCTACGCCCAGCGGGTTCGGGTCGATCTCGCGAAAGACCTTGTCCGCAGGTTTGCCCAGGGCGCGCTCGATCAGTGGTACCAGCGTGTCATACTTGAGTGGCGGGGCGTTGTCCTGCAGTTTTTCAAATTCATCAATCCAGTCACGGGGAAACATGTCCACGCGGGTGGCGAGAATCTGTCCCAGCTTGACGAAGGTGGGGCCCATTTCCTCGAGCGCGCGGCGCAAACGTGCCGCCGGGGGCATGGTCAGCAGATCGCGATCGATGCTTTGGCGGACCAGCTTGCCGGCCTGCTCCATGGGGGCGGCCAGGCCCAGACGCCGGATCATGTCGCCAAAGCCGTACTTCAGCAGGATACCTGCCAGGGCGTTGGCGCGCCGGATATCCTTGCCAGTATCGAGAATGCTCACGCATTCGCTCCTTTCGCCGGTTAGCATTTATTATGTTGTGTTCCCGATGGTAGCCACACCGGCAGCCATCGGAAAGTTATAAAATGCAGGAGACAGGTGCCATGTTCGGAATGGGTCGAGACAAGGCCGCAATGCCTTCACCGGAGCGAGCGTTACCGGGCCGCGACACGCCGATGCCGGTGACGGAGGTGCATCGGGTAACCGGCGTATCACTGCAACCGCCGTGGCCGCCGGGTTGTGAAGAGGCGTTGTTCGGGATGGGCTGTTTCTGGGGCGCGGAGCGGCGCTTCTGGCAGCTGCCCGGTGTACGCGTGACGGCGGTGGGTTATGCCGCCGGTTACACGCCGAATCCCACCTACGAGGAAGTCTGCAGCGGCCTGACCGGGCACAACGAAGTGGTGCGGGTGGTGTTCGATCCGTCAGAGATCAGCTACGTCACGTTGTTGCGTGCGTTCTGGGAAGGCCATGATCCGACCCAGGGTATGCGCCAGGGTAATGATGTGGGCACTCAGTATCGCTCCGGTATCTATACGTGCAGCGCGGCGCAACAGGAGGCCGCAGAGGCCAGCCGACAGCGCTTTCAGGAGGCGCTGGATCGTGCAGGGCGTGGGACGATTACCACGGAAATCCTGCCCGCGCCGACCTTCTACTATGCAGAAACCTGGCATCAGCAATATCTGGATCGCAATCCCGGGGGCTACTGCGGCCTGGGCGGCACCGGAGTCATGTTGCCATGAGCAAGGCGTTCGTTCGTGATGATCTGGTAGCGGTGGGCGTGTCGCCGGTGCATGGCAAGGGACTGTTTGCGCGCGAGGACATTCCTGCGGGGACATTGCTCGGTGTGTGCAAGACACGGCCCGCTCGCAAGGATGGCCCGCATGTGCTGTGGCTGGATGACGGCGAACGGCCGGTCCAGGTGACGTGCCTGCTGCGCTATATCAATCATGCCGCACAGCCGAACACGGCCTACTACGAAGACTTGTCCGTCGAAACATTGCGTGATGTACGCGCCGGGGAAGAACTGCTTCATCACTACGGCGACGACTGGGAGTAGGCGTTTCAGAAAGGCGGTATCAGAAAGGCACGCCACTGCTGAAGCGAAGCCATTCGCCTGTGCGTGGATGGTGAAACGCCAGTTGACTGGCATGCAGCAGTAACCGGGGGCTGCGGGCCAGGACGTCCGGTGGGGCGTAGAGGTCGCAGCCCAGAATGGCGTGGCCGATTTCCCGCAGGTGAATGCGCAGTTGATGGGAGCGACCGGTAACCGGCAACAGTTGCAGTCGTGTGCAGTCCTGGTGCTCGTCGCGCGCCAGCACCCGGTAGCGGGTCAGCGCGGATTTGCCGCGTTCGAAACAGATACGCTGTCGTGGCCGGTTGGGCCAGTCCGGGGCGATGGGGAGCGTGACCTCTCCCGCATCATCGTCCACCAGGCCATCCACGATGGC
>PNLU01000158.1 GCA_013823245.1 Alcanivorax sp. | reverse complement strand
AGGTGACCATCGGGCCCACCATCGAGAACGGCTTCTACTATGATTTTCATCGCGAGCAGCCGTTTACGCCGGACGACCTGAAAGCCATCGAGAAGCGCATGCAAGAGATCGTGCGCCGCAACGAGGACATCCGCCGTGAGGTCTGGGACCGCGACGAAGCCATCCGTTTCTTCCTGGATCAGGGTGAGACCTTCAAGGCCGAGATCATCCGCGACCTGCCCGCTGGCGAGGAAGTGAGCCTGTACCGTCAGGGCAACTTCATTGACCTGTGCCGCGGGCCGCACCTGCCCTCGACGAGCAAGCTCGGTGACGGCTTCAAGCTAACCAAGGTGGCGGGCGCCTACTGGCGTGGCGACAGCAACAATCCACAGTTGCAGCGCATCTATGGCACCGCCTGGCGCGACAAGCAGGAACTGGCCGCTTACCTGAAGCAGATCGAGGAAGCCGAGAAACGCGACCACCGCAAGCTGGGCCGCGAGATGGGACTGTTCCACCAGCAGGAAGAAGCCGTGGGCAGCATGTTCTGGCACCCGAAGGGCTGGCGCCTGCGCCGCACGCTGGAAAACTATATCCGCACCAGGATGGAGAAGAACGGCTACCAGGAAGTGTCCACACCACAGATGATGGACCGCAAGCTGTGGGAAGCCTCTGGCCACTGGGACAAATACGGCGACGACATGTTTACGGTCTGCACCCACGACCACCGCGACATGGCGATCAAGCCGATGAACTGCCCCGGTCATGTGCAGATTTTCAATCAGGGCCTGAAAAGCTACCGCGATCTGCCGATCCGGCTGGGCGAGTTCACCACCCTGTTCCGCAACGAGGCCCATGGCGCCCTGCATGGCCTGATGCGTGCTCGCACCTTCGGCCAGGACGATGCCCATATCTTCTGCACCGAAGAACAGGTGAACGAAGAAACCGCCGCGTTCATTCGCATGCTGCGGGAAGTCTATGCGGACTTCGGTTTCCATGACGTGCGGGTCAAGTTCTCCGACCGTCCGGACAATCGCGCCGGTTCCGACGAGACCTGGGACAAGGCCGAAGCGGCGCTGAAAGATGCCGTCCAGAGCGTCGGGCTGGAGTACACCCTGAACCCCGGCGAAGGCGCCTTCTACGGTCCGAAACTGGAATTCGTGCTGCGCGACGCCATTGGTCGTGACTGGCAGTGCGGCACCCTGCAGGTGGATTTCGTGTTGCCGGAGCGCCTGGATGCCGAGTACGTGGCCGAAGACAGCAGCCGCCGTCGCCCGGTGATGCTGCACCGCGCCGTGCTCGGCTCACTGGAGCGCTTCCTTGGCATCGTGATCGAATCCACCGCCGGGCACCTGCCGCTGTGGCTGGCGCCGCTGCCGGTAGTGGTCTGCACCATCACCAACGCCGTGGACGATTACGCGCGCGAGGTGCTGGCTGCCCTGGAAGCCGCCGGCGTGCACGCCGAACTGGACCTGCGCAACGAAAAAATCGGCTACAAGGTACGCGAGCACTCCAGCACCAAGGTGCCGGTGATCTTCGTGCTCGGCGAACAGGAAGCGGGCGAACGCAAGGTGGCGATCCGCCGCCTGGGCAGCCGCGACACTGAAACCCTGGCACTGGACGACGCGGTCGCCCGGCTGGGCGCCGCAACCCGGCTGCCTGCCTGAACGCAAGACAGCAGAGGCCATCATGTTCAAAGGCAACGTGTTCAAGGACAACGAGCAACAGGCACCGGGCTTTACTCTGCCGCTGGCCGAGGCTCTGGATCATATGAGCTGGAATGCCGATGGCCTGGTACCCGCGATTGCCCAGCAACATGACACCGGCGAAGTGCTGATGGTGGCCTGGATGAACCGCGAGGCCCTGGAAGATACGTTACGGACCGGCCGCGTGTGCTATTTCTCACGCTCGCGGCAAACCCTGTGGCGCAAAGGCGAATCCTCCGGCCAGACCCAGCAACTGATCGAGTTGCGCATTGATTGCGATGGCGATGTGGTGCTGATGCAGGTGGACCAGACCGGTCCGGCCTGCCACACCGGCCGTCGTGACTGTTTCTTCTGGCGCGCCGACGGCAATACCCTGGTGCTGGACAAGACGCCGCTGGTGGATCCGGCAACGCTGTACCCGAACAAGAAAGGCTGAGTTGATCATGGCCCTGATGCTGCACAACACCCTGAGTGGGGAAAAGGAAGTCTTCACACCGCTGGACCCGGAGCGCGTGACGCTGTACGTCTGCGGGCCGACCGTCTACAACTATGTGCACATCGGCAACGCCCGACCAGTAGTGGCCTTCGACGTACTTTACCGGCTGCTGCAACGGCTGTACCCGAACGTCGTCTATGCCCGCAACATCACCGACATCGACGACAAGATCATGAAGGCCGCCGCCGACAACGACGAACCCATCAGCGCCGTCACTGATCGTTTCAGCGCAGCCTTTGCCGAAGACATGGCGGCGCTGCATGCCCTGTCGCCCAGCATCGTGCCCTACGCCACCGATCATGTGGGCGACATGATCGCCATGATCGAAACCCTGATTGCCAAGGGCCACGCCTACGCCGCCGAAGGCCATGTGCTGTTCGCCGTCCAGACCATGCCCGATTACGGCAAGCTGTCCAAGCGCTCGCTGGATGACATGCTGGCAGGCGCGCGCGTGGAAGTGGCACCTTACAAGCAATACCCCGGCGACTTCGTGTTGTGGAAACCCAGCAGCAGCGACCAGCCCGGCTGGGACTCCCCGTGGGGCCGTGGCCGCCCTGGCTGGCATATCGAATGTTCCGCCATGATCGCTCGACACCTGGGCCCCGTGATTGATATCCATGGCGGCGGCCAGGACCTGATCTTCCCGCACCATGAGAACGAGATTGCCCAGGGCTGCTGCGCCCACGGCACCGAATACGTGCGCTACTGGCTGCACAACGGCTACATCAATATCGACGGCGAAAAGATGTCCAAGTCACTGGGCAACTTCCGCCTGGTGCGCGAGCTGCTCAAACGCTACCCCGGCGAAGTGCTGCGCTTTGCGCTGCTGTCGGCCCACTACCGTTCGCCGCTGAACTTCAGCGAAGACTTGCTGGAACAGGCGAGCAGCACCCTGGACAGCCTGTATTATGCCGCCCTGGGCCGCGACGCCGCGATCACCCCGGAGGCCGGATATACCCTGCCGGACGATCACCCGGTACTCGCCGCACTGTGCGATGACCTGAACACCCCGGAAGCCATCAGCGCCTTGCACCGCATCGCGGGCGCCCTCAACAAGGCCGACCCGGCAGACAAGCCACGGCTGAAAGCCGAACTGCTGGCCGGCGCCGACATGCTCGGCTTGCTGGCCGAAGACCCGTCGGCGTGGTTCCAGCGCAGCCGCGACAGCAGCGCTCTCGACAGCAGCGCCATCGACACTCTGATCGCAGAGCGCACCGCCGCCAAGAAAGCGAAGGACTTTGCCCGTGCCGATACCATCCGCGCCGAACTGGATGCCGCTGGCGTGGTCCTGGAAGACACCCGCGAGGGCACCCGCTGGTCACGAAAGTGAGGGAGGGAGCATGATCAAGCGCCTGCTGCTGGCCCTGATCCGGGGCTACCAGTTCCTGCTCAGCCCCTGGGTCGGCAACCAGTGCCGCTTCTACCCCACCTGCTCCGAATATGCGAAGCAGGCCATCATCCACCACGGTAGCGCCAAGGGCAGTTTCCTGGCGGTCAAACGGGTGTGCAAATGCCACCCCTGGCACCCGGGCGGCTTCGACCCGGTACCCGGCGTGCCGCTGCCTGACGACGCCCATGACCGCTGCGAGCGTGAAGACAACACCCCCTGACGCCTTGCGTCGCCGCTCACGGCAAAGTCCGTTACAATATCGGCGCCCTGCGAGGCACCGACCATACTGAAACCCGGAGTTCCTATGAAAGCTCTTCTGCGTGGCGCCCTGATAGTTTCCCTGCTGGCTGTGGCCGGCCCGACCATGGCACAAGGCACCGGTTATGCCTCCCTGGGTTACGTGTTCAGCAGTCTGGAGCCTCGCCATTCCAACAACGACGCCAGCGTCAACGCCCTGCAATTCACATTCGGCGGCTGGCTTAACGCCCAGCAGACATTCGGCGCCGAAGGCCGTATCGCTCTGGGTGTAGGTAGCGACACCATCACCTTCACCGACGCCACACGTCGACGGGTAGAAATCGACCGTTACTACGGGGCCTACCTGCGCGCCCAGTTCCCGAACACCGTGCCGATTCGCCCCTACGGTCTTTTTGGTACGACGCTGGTGGAAACCACCGAGCGCCTGACCTCCAGCCGCAGCCGCCGCTACAGCGATATCTCGCTGGGCCTGGGTGTCGAAGTGGATCTGGACAGCAACATCTTCCTGAGCCTGGAGTACCTGCGCGCGGTTGACCGCAACAGCTCCGAAGTCAGCAATCTGACTGTGGGCGTTGGCGGCCGCTTCTGAGCATGACCCAACGCAGCGACTTCCCCTACAGCCACCCTCTGCGCGTTCGCTATTCTGAAATTGACGCGCAGGGCGTGGTCTTCAATGCCCATTACCTGACGTTCTTCGATGTGGCGCTGAACGAGTACCTGCGCGAGATCGCGTTCGACTATCACGCGATGGTGGCGGAGGAAGGCCTGGATTTTCATCTGGTAAAATCCACGGTGGAATATCTGGGCCCGATCCGTTTCGACGAGGTCATCGATATCGCCGTACGCCCGGCCCGCATCGGCAACTCCAGCCTGACCTGGGAACTGGCGGTATTTCGCCAGGGCGAAGACGCCTGCCTCAGCCGGGGCGAAATCATCTGGGTCTGCGCCCAACCCGGCACCCACCAGTCCCACCCCCTGCCACGCTCCCTGCTCGACAAGCTTCCTGCCTGAGGTCTTTGGGGCAGGCTCCATTCTGTCTGGTTTGGGTGGTGTATGGCCCTCGG
>PNLU01000157.1 GCA_013823245.1 Alcanivorax sp. | reverse complement strand
GCTGCGGGCACTGCTGGGGCAATGGGACTGGGAACGCATCAAGGGCACGCTGGCGGGGCCTCGGGGCGGCTGGCGCCTGGATGGGGTGGCCGGAGAGATCGGGCTGACGGCGCTGGCGGCGGTGACGGAAAACCGGCTGCAGGTCATTGCCCCGGGCGACATGGACGCCGACGGCTTCCGCAGGGCGCTGCTGGATGGCGGGCGGCGTTGACTTGCCGAAGGTTTCGTCGGCGCTTCACGCGCCCAGCGGCGCGATATCCTGAACGCGGATCGGGTAGTCCCCGGTCTCCATGTCCTGCAGGTAGTATTTCAGCGTGCGGCTGATGGTCGGAAAGGCCAGCTCATCCCACGGAATCTCCTCCGGCAGGAACAATCCGGCATCTGACGACTCTTCACCCACGCCATACTTGCCATCCGCCAGTTCGCCCAGAAAGAACACGTAGACCTGGTAGATATGCGGCAGGTTGAACACGGTGTACATATCCTTGATGTTGACCGTGGCGCAGGCTTCCTCCCAGGTTTCCCGGGCGGCGCCCTCCTGCAGGGTTTCGCCGTTCTCCATGAAGCCTGCGGGCAGGGTCCAGTAGCCCTTGCGCGGCTGGATGTCGCGCTTGCACAGCAGGATACGGCCTTCCCACACTGGCAGCGCCCCGACCACGATCTTCGGGTTCTGGTAGTGGATGGTGCCGCAGTCCGGGCACCAGTAGCGGGGCCGGTTGTCCCCGGCGGGCACATCGAAGCGCAGCTTGTCGCTGCCGCACTGGCTGCAGAATTTCATCGGGATTCCAGGTCGGGGCCGTTTGGCGAGACTGTTGGCGAGCCTAACAGAACTTTTTTGTCCTTGCCTGCCTCTCAGGGTCTGTTCAAACTGTCGTTTGAATACACAGGAGCCCAGGGTGATCAAAACCATAGAAGAGCGACTGCGTGACTACCGGTTGCGGGACCTGCCGCTGCAGCTCCCGGAAGCGGCCGTGCTGATGCCGGTGACCGACGAGCCGGAGCCGGAACTGATCCTGACGGTACGCTCCTCGGCCATGCCGACGCATGCCGGTGAAGTGGCCTTTCCCGGCGGCAAGCGTGATCCGGGAGATGAAGACCTGCTGGCCACCGCGTTGCGTGAATCCCTTGAAGAGGTAGGTCTGACTCGCCATGACGTGCAGGTGCTGGGGCAGCTGTCGCCGCTGCCGTCGCGTTACGGCATGAAGGTCACGCCGTTTGTGGGCGTGGTGGACCCCGATGTGCGCCTGGTGGCAGAGCCCGGGGAGATCGCCAGTATTTTTCGCGTGCCACTGCACTTTTTTCTGGAGGCTACCCCGGACATGTCCAGCCCCATCGACTTCTTCGGGCGCAAGCTGTGTATCCCCAGTTATTATTACGAGGACAAGCGTATCTGGGGGCTGACTGCCTTCATGATCCTTGATCTGCTCAATCATGCCTTCGATGCGGGCATACGCTACGACCTTGGTGACGGGAGCAATACATGATCTATTCCATCGGCAGTCGCGCACTGGAGCTCAAGGGCGAGAACTACTGGATTGCCCCCAATGCCACGGTGATCGGTTCCGTGGTGCTGGGGAACAATGCCACTATCTGGTTCAACGCCGTGCTGCGTGCCGACAACGACACCATCACCATCGGTGATGACACCAATATCCAGGACGGTGCCGTGCTGCACGTGGACCCGGGTGTGCCGCTGACCATCGGCAAGGGCGTGACCGTGGGCCACAAGGTGATGCTGCATGGCTGCACCATCGGCGACAATTCCCTGATCGGTATCAACGCGGTGGTGCTGAACCGCGTCAAGATTGGCAACAACTGCATCATTGGCGCCAATTCACTGGTACCGGAAGGCATGGAAATCCCCGACAACTCGCTGGTGATGGGTTCGCCCGCCAAGGTGGTGAAGGAAATCGGCGATGGCCACAAGGCGATGATTACCATGGGCGGCATGCACTATGTGGCCCATGGCCAGCATTTTGCCAAGGAGCTCAAGCCTGATCCGCGGTTTCACCCTGATGCGGACGAGTAACCGGTATGAGTGACCAATATGAGTGACTCACATGAGTGATATGGTGGCCTCGCCCTGTGTGAGTATCTGCGCGCTGGATGGCGATGATATCTGCGTGGGCTGTTTTCGAACCGGCCAGGAAATCAGTTACTGGGGGCGTTTGCCGGCGTCACGCCAGCGTGAGGTGCTGGTGCGCTGCCAGCAGCGCATGTATGGCGCCCAGGCGCCCTGCGTGGTCACCGAGGCGCGTCTTGCGGAGCAGGGATGACAGAGCAGCACGATAACGGCGCCGGGCGCGAGGCCCATTCGCCGCCGAAGCCGCATCGCCGACCACGCGTTGGCCTGGCGCTGGGCAGTGGTTCTGCGCGGGGCTGGTCGCATATTGGTGTGATTCAGGAACTGGAGGCCATGGGCGTGCGCCCGGATATCGTGGCCGGGACCTCCATTGGTGCCCTGGTGGGCGGTGTCTATGTGGCCGGGCAGCTGGATGCCTTCGAAAAATGGGTCACGAAGCTGACCTTCCGCGATGTCATCGGCTTTCTGGATATTTCCTTTTCCGGTGGCTTCGTCAAGGGCGAGCGCCTGTTCAATTTCTTCTCCGAGCAACACCTCAATCCGCGCATCGAGGATCTGGACCAGCGCTTCGCCACCGTGGCCACCGACATGCAGTTCGGTCGTGAAGTCTGGATTCAGGAAGGGCCGGTGCTGGATGCCGCGCGGGCGTCCTGTGCCTTGCCCGGTCTGTTCTCACCGGTGAAGCATGAGGGCCGCTGGATGCTGGACGGCGGGCTGGTGAATCCGGTGCCGGTGTCCGTGTGCCGGGCGCTGGGCGCCGAGCTGGTGATTGCGGTCAACCTGAACGGCCAGTTGATCGGTCGCCATCTGAGCCGCGATGAGGTCAATGTCCGTGACATGGAGGCCGCCACGACCGAAGAAGAGCGTTCGGTGTGGAGCAAGATGATGGATTATTTTTCCACCGGCGAGACGGCTGCGGAGCCGACACCGGGCTTTTTCGATGTGGTCGGCGCCAGCATCAACATCATGCAGGACCGGATCACCCGCAGCCGCATGGCCGGTGAGCCCGCCGAACTGAGCCTGATTCCGATGCTGGAAGATTTCGCCATGATGGACTTCCATCGCGCCAGTGACGCGATCGAGGAGGGGCGTCGCCTGGTGCGCGCCTACTCGGAGCGCATCCGCTGGTTGATGGATCGCCTCTAGGTTTGCTTGTCTCGGCCCATCCGAGCCATCACCACGTCTCATAAGGAATGCCGTACTTTTCCACATACTCCAGAGCTTCGGGGGATGGAGGCACTACATTTTCTTCCTGGCCAAGGTATGGGCCTCTCTCCTCCAATTCCGCCTGCAATGACAGCACTTCTATCGCGTCAGGCCAGGTGCCCTGTATCCACACCTTTACCCTCCCTCCCGGCGCCAGCCCCAGTGTCACCAGATTTCTATACTGGGTTCGCGTCTCGCCTGACCGAGGGCTCACTGCCTCATTCGGTGTCACCATTTTTTGTCTTGCCCACTCAGGAAAATCAATCTGGATTTGATAGACTTTCCCTTCCACCCTTGACTGCCAGCGGACATGGATCTCTTCTGGCAAGTTGATGCCTGACATGCGGCGCCCTTTGCCTGCTGGTACCATGCCATGATGATTGGTCCAGCCCTCAGCCCGAGAGTCTCCCATATCTCCAAACGCGACCGTGCCTCGCCCCGCATTTCGTGCCCAGCGATCTTCAATATCTCGAACTTGAGCGCTCTCAATCCAGATTTCCATATAGGGCGGATGGGTAAAGCGCAGCTCCCAGGCGGGATACGGCAGATCTTTCGGTGTCTTTGTCGGGCGAGCACAGCCCGCTACGTTGAGATCCGCTGAGGGCGCCTTGCCTTCCGTCCCGAGGCACCACCAAGGTAAGCCATCGCTGTCTGTGCAGCCGGATAACAGCCATATGCCAGCTATTAGAAGAGCGTATTTAATCGGCTTCATGAAGGTGGACGATCCTTTCATAGTTGTCTGCCGGTTTCATCACCGCTAACGGCAGCGCCGGAGTGAGGCGATTCCAGTGAGCGGAAACGTGCACATAGCGCTGATAAAGAGCCTGCTTCTCAGTATCAGTCAGGCGATCCTGTCCATCTTGTGTTTGTGCGAGTAACTTGGGGTAGATGGCTTCAAGATCAGCAGGTAAAGCTAGTGCTTGATCCTCAGGAGTAATCGGTTCAAGCGGTACGCCTTGCTCTGCGGCGAGCTCTCGCATGATATGCAGATAAACCAACGATAGCTCGCCTCGCACCACTCGGTTGAGAGTGGCAACGGTATGCACACGCCGCTGCTGACCGCCGGTCCAGTATGCTGACCCTGAACGCGGCGACCGCGTCCTGACCCTGATCGACAGGCCCGGATGATCGGCCAGATGAGGGTGCGCGCGTTTCCACTCTTCCAGGTCTTGCTGGCTCTGACGGTACGCTGGCGTGCTCTCCGCTGATGCGATGAACGATGCTGAGCTGGCACGGGGCCGAGTCAACCAGTGCTGCTCCGCTTGCTCGCGGAGATAGCCGCCGCCTATATCTGAATGTACGCCCGGCAACAGCGCCTCATGATGGTCGGGCTGAACGCTGTTCAGGGCGAATCCCTCTCGATACTCATCTCGGGCACGCAGGTGCACCACCTTCCCCACCTTGTCGGGCGGTAGATACTGGGCCAGCCCGGGATTGCGTGCGTTGGCGGTGGAGTAATCGCCACGGGCGATCAACAACGCAGGGCTAATTGCCGCCAGTCTCGGATCAGCATCTTTCAGCAGCCCCATAATGGCGGGCACCGAGTCAAACAGCCCTACAAAGTTCACTTTCAACTGTGAGCCATACTCACCCGCGAAGTCGTCTGCGAACCAGGCCTCGTTATCTTGCCA
>PNLU01000156.1 GCA_013823245.1 Alcanivorax sp. | reverse complement strand
GTCCGCCCGGCTGGCCCCGAGCAATGCGGGCCAGACGCGCAGGCCCGGGGTCCCGGGCAGCGGCCGCAACAGCGGCGTGTTCGCAGAGGTATTTGCGGAGCCCTTTGCAGAGAACAGGTCGCCGGTCATGGCGGCTCAGCCTTGCAGCGCCCAGCGCTCCCCGGCGTCACGGTGCGCACGGCCGTCCTGTTCGAGCTTGATCAGGTGCGCCATCAGCGACAGGGTGGCCACCCCATGCAGAAAGACCGGCACGTCATCATAGACCGTGCTGACCAGGTCACTGGCCGTGCTGTCAGGGTGCTGGGTCAACGCACGCACTACCTTGTCTTCGCGTCGCAGCCGGTGGCCGATGGTGTGCTCGATATAGCCCTGCGGGTCTTCGATCAGGTCGCCGTGGCCCGGTGCCAGGTGGTGCAGCGTCTCGTGCTGCAGCCGCCGCAACGACTCCAGATAGTCCTTCATCGAACCGGACGGTGGGGCGATCACCACCGTCGAGCCCTGAATCAGGTGGTCGCCGCTGAACAGCAAACCGACGTCTTCCAGCAGGAAACAGAGATGGTTGCCGACATGACCTGGCGTGGCAATCACCCGCAGACGGCGCTCCCCCAGCGCAATGACATCGCCATCGCCGAGCACCTGATCGGGCTGCCAGTCGTCATCCTGCAAGCCATCATCCGGCGCTACCGGGCCCAGCCTGCGCAGTCCGGGTACGCGTTCCCGCAGCAGTGTTGTGGCCGGGGAGTGATCGCGGTGGGTGTGAGTGACCAGCACGGCACTCAGCGGCAAACCGATCTCCGCCGCGGCGGCTTCGATATTGTCGATGTGGTGACTGTCAGCCGGGCCGGGATCCAGCACCAGCAGGCCCTGGTCTGCGGCAATCAGATAGGTGTTGGTGCCGGGGCCGGTCATCATGCCGGGATTCAGCGCCAGAAGGCGCCAGACGCCGTCAGCAATGGCCGTCACCTGGCCGGGAATCAGACCGCTCATAGATGTCTCGGGCTGTGCAGGGGAGGGCATTGTGACCTGTTCCGCCACTGACGGCAAAGTGCCATCAGTCGCGGAGGTCAGGATTGAGCGGAAGCGTCAGGCGGCGCTGGACAGGCGGTCCAGACGACGCAAATGCCAGTCTTCGTTGCCGAGCAACTGCTCGATCAGGGTCAGCCGTTTGAAATAATGCCCGACCCGCAGTTCTTCGGTGACACCCATGCCGCCGTGCAACTGCACGGCTTGCTGGCCCACCAGACGCCCGGCGCTGCCGAGCCATGCCTTGAGGGTGGACAGCGCCGCCTGACCTGCAGCGCCATCGCCAGCATCCATCTGGATCGCCGCCATGTCGAGCAAGGCACTGGCTTGTTCGGCGCGCATGAACATGTCGACCATGCGATGCTGCAGCACCTGAAAACTGGAAATGGGCACACCGAACTGCTTGCGCGTGCGGGTGTACTCCACCGTGTCACGGACCAACGCCTGCAACATGCCCACGGCCTCTGCGCATAGCCCCAGCAGCGCCATATCCTGGGCCGCGCTGATGTGATCACAGGCATCGCCGCTGCCCAGCCGCGCGCTGGCAGGGATACGCACCTGATCAAAATCGATCTCGGCGGCACTGGCGCCATCCACGACCGGCCAGGCCCGGCGCTTCACCCCGTCCGTGTCCGCGGGCACCACAAACAGTGCAGTATCGTCACCAAGACGCGCGGACACCACCAACTGCTGTGCCTGATCGCCGTTAAGCACCCTGCACTTGCTGCCGGACAACACCACGCTGTCGCCATCTTCCGTCGCCACAACACCCCTGGCGTCACTGGCAAACCGGCGCCCGGCCTCATCGTGGGCAAACGCCAGTTGCAGTGTCCCGCCCATCATCGGCTCAAGCAGGTCGCCGATCTGCTCCGGCGCGCCGCAACGCGCAATCAGGGTGCCCGCCAACAGCACATTGGCGACATAGGGTTCGACGACAAGCCCTTCACCGAAAGCTTCCATGATCTGCACCAGATCACGGTGTTGCCCGCCCAGGCCGCCCTGGTCTTCCGCAAACGGCAGGGCCAGCCAGCCCAGTTCGGCGAACTGCTGCCACAGGGCAGGGTGCAGCCCCGCACCTTCCTTGAGCAGGGCCCGGCGCTGTTCGAAGGCGTGTTGCTGACGCACGAAACGCTGGGCGCTGTCGCGCAGCATCTGCTGGAATTCACTGAGCTGAAAATCCATCGGGGTTCCTTGGCTATGACCAGTTGGTCACAACGATAGCGATACGACGGGCCGAGTCAAGGACGGCGGCGGCGGTCATTGGCATATCCGCTCACGGATTTGACCTCAAGCCGCCAATCCCGCGCGCCATCAGGCACGCCACCGGGCAATTGCACCATCTGCGACCAGGGCAGGCTGGCACCAGGCGGCACATGCTGACGGATCGTCAGTCGGTCTTCACCCAGCAGATCACAGCCCTCGTCAGTGCACCGCTCCAGCACCGCCCGGGCTTCCACCCGGGCCAGCGGATGGGCACTGTCGTTGGTGACACGGCCCTGCAAGCGCACCCCGATTTCCATACTGCGGCTCTGCTCCAGCGTCAGGCGCACCGCCTCGGGCGGCACCTGAACCATCGCCTGATCACGGCTATGCCAGACGCCCAGACCAAACATCACGCCTCCCACCAACACCGCGATCAGGGTAAAAATGAACAACCGACGGTCTATGCGCCAGCTCGCCCAGAGCACCACCGCTACGGCGAGCAGACCCATGATCACAAGAAGTATGCGCATGCTGTTTTCCCGGTCCTTTCACGCTGATTGGCAAAAGCTTTTAACGCCCCTGCTATACTCCGCTGCATTCGGAGATGAGGTTTATCATGCTGATAGTTGTATCACCTGCCAAGACGCTGGACTACGAATCTGACTTTCCTTCACTGGCCGGGCAACGCACTACGCGGCCACGTTTGCTGGAACACAGTGAAGCGCTGGTGAATACCCTGCGCCCGATGACGCCTGCGGATATCAGCGGCCTGATGAAAGTCAGCGACCGGATTGCGGCCCTGAACGCCGCCCGCTTTGCCGAATGGCAGCCGGAAACCGATCGCGACACCGCCCGGCCTGCGGTCTTCGCGTTCAAGGGAGATGTCTACACCGGGCTGAATATCGAACAGTTCGACAGCGCCGCCCTGGCACGGGCGCAGCAGCGCCTGCGCATCCTGTCTGGTCTGTATGGTCTGCTGCGGCCGCTGGACATGATGCGGCCTTATCGTCTGGAGATGGGCACTCGCCTGGACAACCCCCGGGGCAAGGATCTGTACGCCTTCTGGGACGACCGCATCACCCGATTGCTCAATGATGACATGAAGCGCGCGGGCAGCGATGTGCTGGTCAATCTGGCCTCGAACGAATACTTCAAGGCCGTGCGCCAGAAGGCACTCGATGCCCGCATTGTCACGCCGGTGTTCGAAGACGAGAAGAAAGGCCAGTACAAGATCATCAGCTTCTACGCCAAGAAGGCGCGCGGGCTGATGGCCGCCTGGATACTGCAGCAGGATATCGACAGCCCGGAAGCCCTGAAAGACTTCAATGTAGCGGGCTATCGCTTCCACGCGGCCAGTTCGAAGGGGGATACGCTGGTCTTCCGGCGCCGCGAAGCCGACGCCTGAATCAGTCGTCGTCCTGCGGCTCGAACTCGGACCGGGCGCTGAGCAACCCCAGCCGCAGGCCCTCCCAGGCCAGTTCCAGGCCGTCACGAATATCCTCCAGCGCGTGCTCGCCCTGTTGCTCCACGGCCTCCAGCCGTTCGCGCAGGGCCGCGCGTCGCGCCTGAAGATCCTCGGCCCGTTCCTCGCCGCGCTCACGCAGCTCCTGGCGCACGTCCTGCAAGCGGTGCCGGAAACGGTCCAGCTGATATTCCCAGTCCTCAAGCTTCTGGTTCAGATTGCGCACATATTCGCTCGGTCGTGTCATGGTGCTCTCCGGAAGTCAGTGAGACGATGCATTCAGCCTAGCGACAGCGGTGGGAATTGCATTGATGCAGATCATGACCGCCGTCGCCCGTTTGCATTCTGACTGCTAGGAGCCTTGAACCATGCTCGACTTTGAAACACTGCGCTACGAGGTTGACGAGGGCATTCTGACCCTGACACTGCATCGCCCTGACCGGCTCAATGCCTTTACCGACACCATGGCGGAAGAACTCATCTCGGCGCTGGATGCGGCGGACGCTGACGATGCTATCCGCGTGATCATCGTCACGGGCGCGGGCCGCGCCTTCTGTGCGGGGGCCGATCTGGGCAAGGGCGCAGCCACCTTTGACTACGACGCCCAGACGGGCACGAGCGGTGGAGCACCGGACTGGACGCAACTGCGCGACACGGGTGGCAAGGTGACGTTGCGGATGTTTGCCTGCCACAAGCCGATGATTGCAGCGATCAATGGCCCGGCGGTGGGCGTGGGCGCGACCATGACGTTGCCGATGGATATTCGCATTGCTGCGGACACGGCACGCATGGGCTTCGTCTTCTGCCGCCGGGGCATTGTGCCGGACGGGGCCGCGAGCTGGCTGCTGCCGAAGGTGGTGGGGTTGCCGCAAAGTCTGGAATGGGTACTCAGTGGTCGGGTCTTTTCTGCGGAGGAGGGCAAGGCGGGCGGCCTGCTGCGTTCGCTGCATCCGGCGGATGAGCTGATGAAGGTGGCGCGCGAGCTGGCGCGGGAGATCGCGGACAATACGTCGGCGGTATCGGTGGCGCTGTCGCGGCAGATGCTGTGGCATATGGCGGGGGAATCGCATCCGTGGCGGGCGCACGAGATCGAGAGTCAGGCGATTTACTGGACGGGGCGTTCGGCGGATGCCAAAGAGGGGGTCATGTCCTTTATCGAAAAACGGCCGCCGGCCTTTACGCTTTCCAGTGCTACGGACATGCCGGCCGGGTATCCGTGGTGGCCTACGCCTGAAAAGGATTAATCGTTTGGGTGGGGTGTG
>PNLU01000155.1 GCA_013823245.1 Alcanivorax sp. | reverse complement strand
CTGACCTATTACAATCCACCCGGTGGCAGCAAAACCTGCCTGAACAGCAAGATTGCGCACTGCGATGTGTCGCTGGCCAGCCACGGCCAGGCACCGCGCCGGCTGCAGACGCACCACCGCGCCGCCTTCGAGATCCTCACCGACCGCCAGGACCACGGCGTTCCGCTGGCGGTGTGATCGTTCGCTCTCGGGCGGGCACCGCCCGTCCGGGTGCCTCTGTTACGCAAACGCTACAAAATGTTATGGTTGCCTGTTGGAACCCCTGGTGGCCAAACCTCTCCTAATCATCCAGACGCCGCCCGGGCCGCCTATCTGCCGAGGCCACCGCTGTGATGACACGCTGGCGACACCGTACGCTCTCCACTGGCCGCCACCTGGCGGATGGCCTGCGTGCACTGCTGCCGGATTACCTGCCGGTGGCCTGGAAACTCGGCCTGACGTTCTCCGCGCTGGTCCTCGTGGGCATGAGTGTGCTCGGGTCCGTGATTCTCAACAGCCAGTTGAGCGCCATGCAGACGCAGGCGGACCGGTTCGGCAATACCATCGCCGCGCAGCTGGCGGACACCGCCCGCGAGCCGCTGCTCGCCGAAGACCCGCTGGCATTGAGCGTGCTGGTCAACCAGTTGGCCAGCAGCGACCACCTCGACGGTGCGGCGCTGTTCGATCGCAACCTGCGCCTGATGCACCGCGCAGGCAAACTGCCGGTGGATGCGGTGCCCACCCTGAGCGGGCCGGTTCGCCACTGGCGCGATCAGGAGCACGCCCTCACCACCTACTTCGCCGTCATTCGCGTGGCCGACGCCACCGCCGGGTATGCCGCCGTGACCCTGTCCGGCAAGGCCATTGCCAGCGCTCAGGCCGCCGCCCGCTCCACCATGATCACCGCCACCCTGCTGATGAGCCTGATCGCCGTGATTGCAGCCTTTGTCATCAGCCGTCGCCTGGCGCAGCCGCTGACCGACCTGGTGGCGGCCACCACGGCGCTGCGCTCCGGCGATCTCAATGTGCGCCTGGAAGGCCGCAGTAATGACGAAATCGGCCAACTGGTGGAGGCCTACAACAATATGGCCCACGGCCTGCTGGAAAAAACCCAGGTGGAGCGAGTGCTGTCGCGCTTTGTCAGCCCGCGGGTCGCCGAGCGCATGATGGCGGACCTGGGCGAGGTGCAGCTGGGCGGGCGCGAGGTCAACGCCACGGTGTTGTTCGCTGATATCGTTGGCTTCACGCAATTGTCTGAAGGCATGGCCCCGGATGCGGTAGCGGAATTGCTGAACGATTATTTCAACGCCATCTCCTCGGCGGCCGACTTTTACCGTGGCACCATCGACAAGTTCATGGGCGACTGTGCCATGCTGGTATTCGGTGTGCCTGAGGACGATAGCGAGCATCTGTACCACGGGCTCTGCTGCGCCGTGATGATCCAGCGGTTGGTCACGCGCCTGAACGAAACCCGCGCGGCGCATGGGCAGGTCACCGTGGATTTCCGCGTCGGGATCAATGCAGGGCCAATGCTGGCGGGCAACCTCGGCTCACAGAACCGCATGCAATACACCGTGGTCGGTGACGCCGTGAACCTGGCCTCGCGCCTGTCGAACATGGCGGCCCCCGGCGAGGTCATCATTCCGGATCACCTGGTGCGGGATGCCAATATAGCCCCCCGGTTACGCACCCGCATCGCTGGCACCATGCGCGTGCGTGGCAAGACTGATCCGGTGTTGACCTACCGTGTAGAGGGTGTACACGCGCATTCCGAGACGCTGATGGAACAGGGTATCGCCCGGTTTCTGAGTGAGTATGCCATTGCTCGCAGCGCCCGCGCGCAGGTGAACCATGCCTGACCTGCGTGTATCAGGGGGTGCCGTCTGGCTCGCCGTCTGGCTTGCCGTCATATTGCTGCTCAGTGGGTGCAGCCTGCTGCAACCGGAGACGGACCCGCTGACCGACCTGGATGAGGCGCTGGCCGCGCAGGATTACAACACCGCCTGGCGGATTGCCAACCGCATCGACCCTGAAGACACCTCGCCGCCGGTACAGCAACGACGGGAAACCCTGAATCAGGACATCATCCGCTTCGAGCGCACCCGGATTACCCGAGCCCGCCAGTTGGCCAATCAGGGGCAATGGCGGGAAGCGCTCGATCATCTGGACGACGCCCGGCGCTACTGGGCTCATGGCTATGCGATCGCCGAAGCCCGTTCGGAGCTGGACCAGCGACAAATGGTGGCGCTGCTTCGCGAGCGCACCCGGTTGCTGGTCAGCGAGGCCGACTGGCTGCTCGGCGCGCAGGCGTCCGTGGACGATCTGCAGCGCTTTGCCGATCCCTCCGCCGCCAGCCTGTATCAGCGCCATCAACAGCGTGCCGCCAGCCTGGCAGAAGAACTGACCACCCTGGGCGAATGGCATACCAGCCAGGAGCACTGGACGCTGGCGCGGGATGCGCTGCGCACCGCCGCCCGACTGGAGCCCACACGCGCTGACAACCCACAACTGGCACGCGCCGAACTGGCCGTCTCGCAGGCTAACCGGGCTGCCCAGGCGCGCCGCACCTCCACGCTTCAGCGCGAAGCCCGTACCCGGCTTGACCGCTATCAGCGCAGCGGCACCATTGAGGATCTGCTGTCCGCTCGGGACTACATAGAGCAGCATCGGCATCGCGGTGATTTGCAACGGGAGGCCGCAGAGGTGGAGACGCTGACCCGGCGCCGTTTTCAGGAAGATCTGGCCACCGGTGACGCCCTCTATGCCAGTGGCGATTACCAGGCGGCCTATCGGTACTGGAGTCGTATCGCGCCCCTGAAACCGGACGACCAGGAACTGGACAAGAAGCTGGAGCGTACTCGCCGGGTGCTGGGCTCACTGGAGCAACTGCGCCGCCAGTAAGCCCCGGTCAGATCAATGCTGGCGACCGGCAAACCGTGACAGGGCGCCATCTGCCAGGCGCGACGCCGAGCCCGCCTGGTGGGCATCACCGGCGATCAGTGCCTCCCGGCCATTACGGTCTTTCAGGGTGCTGCATGGCGCCTCGATGCGGAAGACCACATGGTCGATACGCAGATCATCCCCCCCGTGCAACTCGACCTCCGACACCTTGGCACGGTTCACCCAGGTCCCGCTGGCGGAATCCAGATCGCACACGAATAACCGTCCCTCAGTACACCAGACCTGGGCATGGCGACGGGAGATATGGACGCCCGGCAGCACAATGTCACTACCGTGGGAGCGGCCCAGCAACAGGTTGCCGGAGGGTGGTACCGGGTATCGGCGCCCCAGCAGGTCGCCGGAGGTGGCGTAGAGGGTCCAGGCATCATAGGGAGAGGTGGTGACCGACACTTCCCGGAACGCGGGCATCATCACGCTGACCGCATCATCAGGCATGCGCATCATCTGATGGGCCGGGTCCGTCAGTTCCAGTTCCACATCCCCGATCTGGATCACATCCGTGGGAACAATGCGGGTCGGCAGCTCAACGCGGTCACCGTTCAGCCGGGTGCCCTGCTCGCTGCACAGATCGGTGAGGTAGACACGATTGTCCGCCTCGACAATCAGTTCGGCATGGAAGTCACTGATCCCCTCTTCATCAATGACAATGGTGTTGGACGGATTGCGACCTATCACATAACGCGGTTCGGACAACCAGATACCGGACCGATGCCGGTCGTTGAATCGGAGTCGTAGCATGACAGCACTTCCCTCGTCGGGCCCGTCTCGGCCCATAACGAGGGCGTGGCGAGCATCCTTTTATTCTTGGAATACCATTCTTGTCGGTATGCCGGAACACGCCCCGAGCCGCCCTTGAGGCGGCTCGAAGTGGAACCATTGTGCTACACGGTTCACATTATCGACAACCCTGCTGTCGGGCACCTCAGGGGCCCTGGCGCATCGAGGGTGTGGCGCCAGGGTCAGTCGAGCGCGGTATCCTCCATACGGCGCGCATCATCAGGCAGGCGGTTCTGCTCCATGTAACGGCGCAGTTCTTCCGGCGGCGGACGACGACCGTCGAACAGGTCATCCACGCTGGTCGGCAAGGGCTGTGGCACCACCCGCTCCAGATCACCACGGCGATTGACGCGGAACTGCAAGGCAGTGATACCGAGGTAGCGCTGCTGGGTAAGTTCCAGCAAACGCTGGTTGTCCGCCAGGATGGTCGGCCGCAGGAACACGATCAGGTTGCGCTTCTCGCGGCGGTCATCGGTGGAGCGGAACAGGATGCCCAGTCCGGGAATGTCGCCGAGGATCGGCACCTTGCGCACCACGCGCCGGACATCGTCCTGTATCAGGCCACCCAGCACGATGGTTTCGCCATCATCCGCCAGCACCGTCGTCTTGATGGAACGCGTGCTGGTGATCAGGTCCACGGCATTGATACCCTCGGACGCTGCCTGCACTGCCGAGGCTTCCTGCTCCAGCTCCAGTCGTACTGTACTGTCACCCGCCAGGCTCGGGGTCACGGTCAGGGTTATCCCCACGTCCTGGCGCTGGATGGTCTGGAAGGGATTATCCAGCCCTGCCCCGGTGCTGGTGCTCTGCCCGGTCACGAAGGGCACGTTCTGGCCAACCACGATGGAGGCTTCCTGGTTGTCCAGGGTCAGCACGCTCGGCGTGGACAGCAGGTTGACGTTGGAGCTGGATGCCAGGGCCTGAAGAAAACCACCCCAGCGGAAACTGCCGTCGCTGCGACGCTCGCCGCCGCCGATGGTAATACCATCGTTGAGGGTCGCCGTCGGCTGGCCGGAAAGAATGCTGCCAATAATATCGTTGACGCTGAGGCCGACGTTGCTGAAGTTGGTGCCGCCCACGCCGCTACGTTCGTCCCCGCCGGCAAACTGCACACCCAGCTGAAGACCCAGGTCGCCACCCACCTCAACAATGGCAGCCTCGATCAGAATCTGGGCACGACGGACATCCAGTTGCCGGACGATGGATTGCAACTCCTGCATCAGCGCCGGCTCG
>PNLU01000154.1 GCA_013823245.1 Alcanivorax sp. | reverse complement strand
TCATGGGGCCGACGGTCTATCGCTACCTGATGTTTCCCGACTCGCTGGCCATGCTGGCGCAGGCCCCGTGGCGGGCCGTGACGCCGATGCTGCTGCACTTCGGCCTGCTGCACCTGGCCTTCAACCTGCTCTGGTGGATGGAGCTGGGGCGCATCATCGAACGCTTCCAGTCGGGCCCGCAGCTGGTCGGGGTCACGCTGGTCACCGCTGTGGTGTCGGCGGTGGCGCAGTTCCTGGCGTCTGGCCCGGCGTTTGGCGGGTTGTCCGGTGTGGTCTACGGTTTGCTGGGTTACCTGTGGATCTATGGCAAGGTCAACCCGCGTGCCGGTTACGGCCTGCGCCGCGAAATCGTGTTGTTCATGCTCGCCTGGCTGGTGATCTGCTACGTCGGCCTGGCCGGTATCGTGGCCAACGAAGCCCACTTGTTCGGGTTGCTCAGTGGCTGTGCCCTGGGCGCAGCCACCGGCTGGTACCGGCGTGAAAAGTACTACCGTGGTTGAGCGGGCATGCCCCCCCTGTTATAAAGACGTTCGTAGTGGCTCAGGATGAAGTATGCGTTTTATCAATAACTTGGCGTTGCTGACGCTGCTCGTACTGGGCCTGTCCGCCTGCGCTGTGACCCGGGTGGGCGACAACTTGCCCTACGGGATTCTCAACAACGACGATGTCGATCTGGTGGCTGACGGCTTGCCGACCTACCTGTTGATGGTCGACGGACTGATTGTCAACTGGCCGGAGAGTGAGGACCTGTTGCGTACCGGGGCCAGCCTCTACAGCGCCTATGCCGGGCTGGTGGTGGAAGACACCGGGCGGCAGCGCGCCTTGTCCAGCAAGGCCCTGGACTATGCCGAGCGGGCGGCATGCAGCCGCCGCAAGACCCTGTGCGAGGTACGAGGCCTGTCGGTGCCGCGTCTCGAAGAGGCCCTGGAACGCACCCGCAAGCGTGACGTACCGGCGCTGTACACGCTGGGCACCACCTGGGCGGGTTACGTGCAGGCCCACAGCGATGACTGGAATGCCGTGGCTGATCTGGCCCGGGTGCGTGTGATTCTGGATCGCGTGGTGGCGCTGGATGAGTCGTATCAGCACGGCCAGGCGACCATGTACCTGGCAGTGCTGGACAGCCTGCTGCCGGAAGCCCTGGGAGGACATCCCTCGGCCTCGCGCAAGCATTTCGAGCGCGCCATCGAGCTGTCAGAGGGGCGCAACCTTCTGGCCAAGGTGCTGTTTGCCGAACGCTACGCCCGCATGACGGGCAACCAGTCCCTGCATGATGAACTGCTGCAGACAGTGCTGGATGCCGACCCTGAAGAACATGGATTGACCCTGCAGAATACCTTTGCCCGCAAGGAGGCCGAGCGCCTGCTGGCGGAATCCCCGGATTACTTCTGACCTGAAGCGGAGTTCGCATGTCAGTGTTCAAGACCTTCCGACGCCTGGCCCTGGCCGGGCTGATCAGCCTGCCGGTATCGGCGGCGGCCATGGAACTGAAAATTTCCACCCTGTACCCGGACGGCACCAGCGCCGTGAACGCGCTGCGCGCGGCGGGCAAACAACTGGCTGAAGAGACGGACGGCCGCGTCAGCATTCGTGTCTATGCAGGCGGCACCATGGGTGATGATCGCGCGGTGCAGCGCCGCATCCGCATCGGCCAGTTGCACGGGCAACTGGCCCAGGCCGGGGCCTTTGCCTCGCATTACAAGGACAGCCAGATCCTCAACCTGCCGCTGTCGTTCCGCTCACTGGAAGAAGTGGATCATGTGCGCGAAACCCTGGACCCGATGATTCGCGAGGGTTTCGAGGAAAACGGCTGGGTGGTGTTCGGTCCGGTGGATGGCGGCTTTGCCTATCTGATGACCCGCAACCCGGTGGCGAGCGTTGCAGACCTGCGCCGTCAGAAAGTCTGGTTGCCTGCGGGTGACTCGGGCTCGGCCATGGCGGCGCGTGAGTTCGGGGTATCGCCCGTCGTGTTGAACGTGGGCGCGGTACTGACCTCGTTGCAGACCGGTACCATTGATGCCTTCGCCGCGCCGGCCGTGCCCGCGCTGACGTTGCAGTGGTATTCCCGCGTGAATCACTTTACCGATATGCCGCTGCTCTACACCTACGGCATTCTGGCGCTGGGCAAGCAGCATGTGGAGCGCCTCAGCGATGAAGACCAGGCAACCTTGCGACGTGTGCTGACGGACGCCTTCGCGGAAATGGACCGCAAGGAGCGTGCCGATAACCAGCGTGCCATGCAGGCGCTCAAGGCTCAGGGTCTGGAGCCGGTGGAACCGAATGACGAACAACTGAGCGAGTGGCGCAAGCTGGCCGACCAGGCAACAGACCGGCTGGTGGAGGGCGGCCAGGTCAGCGCCGACATGCTGGAGCGACTGAACACACTGCTGGACGAGTACCGTGGCGGCTGATTACCGTCACGGAGTGCTTCCATGGGCCTGATCCGGTTACTGCATCGGTTCGAGGATGCACTCATCGTGCTGGTGCTGGCAGGCATGATCCTGCTGGCAGTGCTGCAGATCCTGTTGCGCAATTTTTTTGGCATGAGCCTGACCTGGGTCGAGCCGCTGCTGCAGAATGCCGTGCTCTGGATCGGACTGCTTGGCGCCATGATCGCCTCGCGTCACGACGACCATATCAGTATCGATGCGTTGTCCCACTACCTGTCTGAAAAACTGCTGCGCTGGCTGGCCGTGTGTGTCGACCTGTTCACCTGTGCGGTATGCGCCGTCGCGGGCTGGTACAGCCTGAACGCCGTGCGCGATGAAGCCGAGTTCGGCGGCGCCTTGCTCAGCATTGGTGATATGGCCGTGCAGGGCTGGTGGTTGCAGGTCATCATTCCCCTCGGCTTTATTTCCATCGCCCTGCGCTATGCCACCCTGACCCTGCTGGGTCTCCTCGGGCGCCGCCCGGCGTTGAAGAAAAAGCCGTTGCAGGAGGCCAGTGCATGATCTGGTTGCTGGTCATCCTGCTGGTGCTGCTGGCCCTCATGGGCGCACCCTTGTTCGCTATTATTCTGGCGGCTGCGGCGTTGGGCTATTACGGCCTGGGTATCGACCTGTCGGTGTTGCACATCGATATCTATCAGGTCAGCACCTCCGTGGTGCTGATGGCCCTGCCACTGTTCACCTATGCGGGTTTCCTGCTCAGCGAATCAAAAACGGCCGATCGCATGCTGCGGCTGTCGCAGGCCGCCTTCGGCTGGATGCCGGGCGGTATGGCGTTTGTGGCGCTGATCGCCTGCGCCATCTTTACTGCTCTCACCGGCGGCAGTGGTGTCACCATTGTGGCCCTTGGTGGCCTGCTGTTACCGGCGTTGTTGAAGGGCGGCTATCCGAAGCGTTTCAGCACCGGCCTGGTCACCACCTCCGGCAGTCTCGGCCTGCTGCTGGTGCCGTCTGTACCGTTGCTGATCTACGGCATCATCGCCCAGCAGATGTCGCAGAATCTGGACATGCCCTCGGTGGAAATCGTCGATCTGTACCTGGCCGGTATCCTGCCAGCGCTGCTGATGATCGCGCTGCTCTACGTCTACTGCCTGTGGGCGACCCGGCGCAGCCCGATTCCACGCCAGACCTTCCACTGGAAAGAACTGCGCCAGGCGGCGTGGGAGACCCGCTGGGAATTACCGCTGCCGTTCGTGGTGTTGGGCGGCATCTTCTCCGGTTTCCTGGTGATCAGCGAGGCCGCCGCGATCACGGCGTTGTACGTGACCATTGTCGAAGTGTTTGTCTATCGCGAGGTGGGCCTGCGCCGTCTGCCCGCCGTGATGCGGGAATCCATGACCATGGTCGGCGGCATCCTGCTGATCCTGGCGGTGGCGATGTCGTTTGCCGGCTATCTGGTCTACGCCGGCGTACCGGAAAGCCTGTTCGGCTTCATGCAGGAGCACGTCTCCAGCAAGCTGATGTTCCTGATCCTGCTGAATATCGTGCTGCTGATTCTGGGGGCGGTGCTGGATATCTTCGCGGCGCTGGTGATCATGGTGCCGCTGATCCTGCCGGTGGCCATTGGCTACGGCATTGACCCGGTGCACCTGGGCATCATCTTCGTGGCAAACATGCAGATCGGCTACTTCACCCCGCCGGTGGGCATGAACCTGTTTATCGCCAGCTACCGCTTCCGCCAGCCGATCACGTCGTTGTATGCGGCGACGTTGCCGTTCATGGCGGTGCTGATTATCGCGCTGCTGCTGATCACCTACGTGCCTGCCATCAGCCTGTACTTCGTGCGCTAACGCAGCGCCTTGACCATTTTATGGCGGGTCAGGGCGACGCCGTGGCGCTCCACGCTTTCCTCGCCCTCACTGCGAAATCCCATGCTCTCGAAGAATTTCTTCGCCACCAGACTGGCGGCGGTATGCAGTGTGGCCGTACCTGCGATACGGGCTTCGTCTTCAAGATACTGGCAGAGCAGGGTGGCAATGCCGTAACCGCCGAGGCCTGGTGCCACGTACAGCATCTCGATGGTGTCGTCGGGATACAACTGGGCAAAGGCCCCGGGCTTGCCATCCAGCTCGGCGACGATGGTGACACCTTCACCCAGGCGTGCCACGAATTGCGCTTCATCCTCGGCCGTCGCGGCCCAGGCATCGCACTGCGCTGAGGTATAAAAGTCGGCCCCCTGACCTTTGATCGCTGCACGAAAGATGCGCGGCAGCCACGGCAAATCGCTGTCTTCCAACGGACGAATCATGAACGGGCCCGCACCGATATCCGGCAAGCGGTCTGTGTCGTCGACCACCGGCGGCGCCACTGAAATGGGCGCGGCAGGCTCTGGCTCCGCAACAGGGATGCTGCGATGCCGGGGAGGGCGCTTGCGACGCAACCAGTCAAACATGCTCAGCGTCCGGTCCGTTGTGCGTCATCGTCGCGCAACGCACCCAGTTCGGCCTCTAGACGCCGCAGATACTCGTCCTGCAGGGCCTGAAGTTGCCTGGCATCCTCGAGCTGCTGCGCCAGCGCCTCGGCACGCTCCTGCAGTTCCCGCTGCTCACGGGCAGCGGCATCACGGGCTTCGTCGCGCAGTGTGGCGTCGTCGGCGAAGCTGGCCGTTGCTGTGGTGAGCAGGGTGGTGAGCAGCAGGGCGTGTTTTTTCATCATGTTTTCCGTTTTTTGGGGTTGGGTGGTT
>PNLU01000153.1 GCA_013823245.1 Alcanivorax sp. | reverse complement strand
TCCGAGGCGGGGCCTCGTCGAGAGAGGCGCCATTCTACAGAGCCGCCCCTCACTGTCAAATACTTTTTGAAGATTTTTCCGGGTCAGATCACCCGGACCCGGGCGATCTTCTTCTTGCCGGCCTGAACCACCCGAACCTCGCCCCGGGACAGGGTCAGATCCGGAGCGGCCTGGGCGCCATCCACGTACACCACGCCCCGAGCCAGCATGTCCTTGGCCGCCTTGCCGCTCTGCGCCAGACCGGCCTCCCGCAGCAGGTCCAGCAGCCGCAGACTGCCGTCCTCGCCCGCGCTGACCTCCAGCTCGGGCAGGTTCTCCGGAATATCCCCAAGCCCGATCTGGTTGCCCGCTGAGCGAGGGGCCGCTTCGGCGGCGGCGGCGTCATGGAAGCGCGTGATCAGCTCGGCGGCCAGCACCTTCTTCGCTTCCTGGGGGCTCATGCCAGCCTCGACCTCGGCCTTCAGGGCCGCGATCTCCGCCAGAGGCTTGAGGCTGAGCAGCTCGAAATAGCGCCACACCAGCTCGTCCGGCACCGACAGCAGCTTGCGGAACATCTCCCCGGGGGCATCAGTGACGCCTATATAGTTGCCCAGCGACTTGGACATCTTCTGCACCCCGTCCAGCCCTTCCAGAATGGGCACGGTGATGCACACCTGGGGCTCCTGCTCGTAGTGCTTCTGCAGGGTGCGCCCCATCAACAGGTTGAACTTCTGGTCGGTACCGCCAAACTCCACATCGGCCTTCAGCGCCACCGAGTCGTAGCCCTGGATCAGGGGATAGAGGAACTCGTGGATGGCGATCGGCTGGCCACCCTTGTAACGCTTGTCGAAGTCGTCCCGCTCCAGCATCCGGGCCACGGTGTACTGGCTGGCCAGCCGGATCAGGCCCGCAGCCCCCAGTTCGTCCATCCACTCGGAGTTGAAGCGCACCTCGGTCTTCGCCGGGTCCAGGATCTTGAACACCTGCTCTTTATAGGTCTCGGCATTGGCCTTCACCTGCTCCCGGGTCAGGGGCGGACGGGTGGCGCTCTTGCCGCTGGGGTCGCCGATCATGCCGGTGAAGTCCCCGATCAGGAACACCACCTGGTGGCCGAGGTCCTGGAACTGGCGCAGCTTGTTGATCAGTACCGTATGGCCGAAATGCAGGTCCGGCGCGGTGGGATCAAAGCCCGCCTTGATACGCAGGGGGCGCCCGCTGGCCAGCTTGCGCCGCAGGTCCTCTTCAAGGATGATCTCGTCGGTCCCGCGACGAATCTCCGCGAGTATCTGTTCCAGATCCTGATCGGCCATCATTTACCTCTGGTTACGTATTAGCCGGTGGGTAGGTGAGCGGGCGCTATTGTAGCACTTGAATGACCCGGCGAAAGGCGGTTATCTTCTGACCTGGAGATACCGAGTTCCTCGATTTTTCCGGGGGTTACGCACACTAATTAAGAATTCACTGCAGATGAAGCCTTTCCTGACACGCCTTTTCAGGCTGATAAGCAGCTTCCCCCGGGGCCACCTGCTGGCCACCGTAGCCCTGTTCGGCCTGCTGAGCGCGGCGGTCATCCTGCCCACCAGTGATGCCACCCCCACCGCCCAGCCTGCGGTAGTGGCGTTGAGCCTGCCACGCCCGGCCAGCCGGGAAGCCGACCCGGAGCAGGCCGGTACCCCGGCCGCCAGCCCTGAGGCCGTGGCCGAGGAACCCGCCATCGACTGGCGCGAAATTACCGTTTCACCCGGCGACACCCTGTCCCGTCTGTTGCAGGCCCAAGGCGTTTCCCCTGGTGAGGTTCACCGTCTGGTCACCGCCGACAAGCGTCTGGCCGCCCTGACCAACATTCGCCCTGGTGACGTGCTGCGCGTGGCCCTGAATGATGACAACACTCTGGCCGCTCTGGAGCACCAGGTCAGTCGTATCAAATCCCTGCATGCCGAACGTACTGAAGACGGCTGGAGTGTGCGCGAGGAAGAACGCGAATACGAACGCCAGGTGCGTTACGCCCAGGCCGAGATCAGCGACTCCCTTTTTCTGGCGGCACAGCGTGCTGGCATGACTGACAACCTGATCATGCAGCTGGTGAACATCTTTGCCTGGGATATCGATTTCGTGCTGGATATCCGCCAGGGTGACAGCTTCCAGGTGCTGTACGAAGAACTGTTTCTGGATGGTGAGCAGGTCGGCACCGGCAACATCCTGATGGCCGAGTTCAACAACCGTGATCGCAAGCTGACAGCTTTCCGCTACGAAACCCAGGAAGGCAGTACCGAGTTTCTGGATATCGCCGGTAATTCACTGCGCCGCGAATTCATTCGCACACCGGTGGAATTTGCCCGCATCAGCTCCCGCTTCAATCCGAATCGCCGCCACCCCGTGCTGAACACCATTCGCGCCCACCGGGGTGTGGATTACGCCGCACCCACCGGCACACCGATTCGTGCGACCGGTGATGGCCGGGTCGAATTTGCCGGCGTGCGTGGTGGTTATGGCAACGTGGTAATCATTCGCCACGGCCAGCAATACAGCACGCTGTACGCCCATATGAATTCCTTTGCCCGCGGCATCCGCTCCGGCGTGCGTGTACGCCAGGGGCAAACCATCGGCACCGTCGGCATGACCGGCCTGGCTACCGGGCCGCACCTGCATTACGAATTCCTCGTCAACGGCGTGCATCGCGACCCGCTGACCGTAAAGCTGCCCAAGGCACGTGGTATTGCTGATAACGAGCGTCGTGATTTTCTGGTTTATGCCAACCGGCTGCGCAACCAGATGGCCCTGCACGCCGAGGCGTTCACCCTTGCCCAGAACTTCTGATCACACCTTCGACGGCTTTTATGTCGGCCTGATATCCGGCACCAGCGCGGACGCAATTGACGCCGCGCTGCTGGATATCCGCGCCGGACAATGCCGCCTGATGGCGGATCACACTGCGCCCATGGACGATGCTCTGCACGATGCCGTGCTGGCGTTGTGCCGACCGGGTGATAACGAGATCGAACGCATGGCCGCCCTGGACATGCAACTGGGCGAGGCCTTTGCGGACGCGGCGCTGGCAGTGATTGCCCGGGCCGGGCTGCACGCCGGTGATATCACCGCTATCGGCAGTCACGGGCAAACCATCCGCCATCTGCCCGCGTTGCATACCACCGTGCAGATCGGCAACGCCGATGTCATCGCCCAACGCACCGGCATCATGACCATCAGTGATTTCCGTCGCCGTGACATGGCGCTGGGCGGCGAAGGCGCCCCGCTGGTGCCACGTTTCCATCAGACTGCGCTGGCACAATCCGGCCGTCGCCGCGCGGTACTCAATCTCGGCGGCATTGCCAATCTGACGATCCTTGACGGCGACACGCTGGAATGCGGTTTTGATACCGGCCCCGCCAATGTGCTGATGGATTACTGGTGCCGCAAACATACCGGCGCGCGCTATGACGCCGACGGCCGCTGGGCGCGCACCGGCACGGTCTTGCCGACGCTGCTGGCGCGCCTGCTGGAAGATCCTTACTTCGCGCTGCCGATCCCGAAAAGCACCGGGCGCGAGCGCTTCAACGGCGCCTGGCTGGAAGCGCGCCTGGAAGGCGATGAGGCGCCGGCGGATGTGCAGGCCACCCTGCTGGCCCTGACGGCACGCACCGTGGCGGACTGTCTGCGTGATGTGAAGCCGGACGACTTGCTGGCCTGTGGCGGGGGTGCGCACAACAGCGCCCTGCTGGAGGCCCTGGCCGCGTTACTGCTCGGCGTGCAGGTGGATACCACCAGCGCGCACGGCGCGCCCGCAGACATGGTGGAGGCCAGCGCCTTCGCCTGGCTGGCCTGGGCTCACCTCAGCGGCGTGGAAGGTAACGCTCCGCAGGTCACCGGAGCACGACAGGGCGCCATCCTGGGCGCCCGCCATCTGGTCTGACGTCAGCCCGCCCCGCCCTGCGGTACCAGCAGGATCTTGCCATCGCGCTCGCCCGCCGCAGCCGCCGCCACGGCCTCCTGGATCTGCTCGATACCGTAGGTGGCCTGCACCGGCGCGTGCAGCGCCCCCGCCGCCATCAACCGGGTCAGGTCACTGAACAACGCCATCTGTTCCGGTTGCGATGCGCGCTGGAACCAGCGGGCCAGCCAGAAGCCGATCAATCGCACATCATTGAAGATCAGCGATTGCGATGACACCTGGCAGGACTCGCCACTCATGCGGCCATAATTCACCAGCGTCGCGCCAGTGGCCAGGCACGACGCCAGCCGGTCGCAGGCCTCGCCGCCCACGGCATCAATGCCCAGCCGGATCTCGCCCTTGGTCACCGCCGCGCGCACCTGCTTGCGCAGGTCCGGGCCGTCCACCAGTACCACATCACCGCCGAGCTTGCGCACCGCTTCGGCAGCGGCCTCGCGGCGCACCACGTTGATCGTGCGAAAACCACGAATCTTCGCCAACTGGATCAGGTAGCCGCCAACACTGGAGTTGGCGGCATTCTGGATGACCCAGTCACCGGCATGCAGATCGACAAACTCGGTCAGCAGCAGCGAGGCCGTGGGCGGATTGATGGTAATCATGGCCAACTGCCGGGGATCGATCGTGTCCGGCAGCGGCAGCAGGCTGCGCGCTTCCGCCAGCAGGTGCGTCGTCCAGGTGCCACTGCCCACCGGCAGCAGCACCACCTGACCGATGGCCGGATGGCGCACCTCCGGCCCCAGCTCGATGACCCGGCCCACCCCCTCATTGCCCCCCACAGCGGGCAACGGCGGCAACATGCCGTAGTCGCCGGTGAGGGTCATGATATCGGACGGATTGATCGGGGCCGCCAGCACCTCGATCAGCACCTGGCCAGGGCCAGGTACCGGTTTCTCGAACGGCACCGGGCGAATCACATCCTGCGGCACCGGCCCACGAATATCGTACTGCGCCTTGAGCAACTTCATCCCTGTTTCCTCATGATGACCAATAGCGTTATGGTGTTATCACGATCTTACCGCTGGAGCGGCGCTCAAAGAGTGCAGCAAAGGCCTCACCGGCCTGTTCCATCGGATAGACGTGATCCGGCGCCGTGCGCAGCTTGCCCGCCAGGGTCCATTCCACCAGTTGGGAAATCACCGGCGGCACCACGGCGGGGTTACCCATCACTTCGCCCCCCCAGTTGACCCCGATAATCGAGCAGCGTTTCAGCAACGGC
>PNLU01000152.1 GCA_013823245.1 Alcanivorax sp. | reverse complement strand
GATGGCTGGGCCTGCTGATGCTGGGCACGGCACTACTGGTCTTTGCAGCGGGCCGCCGCCAGATGCGACAGCGGCTGGGCGGTTTCACCGGCGATACCGCCGGGGCGCTGGTGGAAATCACCGAGACAGCCGTATTGCTCAGCGCCGCATTGTGGCTCGGGCGTGCCTGATCAGCGTGGCGCCTTGAGCGGCAGGGACAGTCCTGCCATCACCAGTTCAACGCGCTGGCAGCGCGCGGCCAACGCCTGATTCAACCAGCCCAGCTCGTCGCAAAAACGCCGGGTGAGCGGGTCCATGCCGATGGTCCCCAATCCGGTTTCGTTGCTGACAATGACCACATCCGCCGGGTAGGCCACCAGCGCTTGCAGGAACGCGTCGCGCTCGCGGCCGAAGGTGGCCTCGCCCGCGTGCAGCAGGTTGCTCACCCACAGGCTCATGCAGTCCACCAGCAGGCAGGGCGGCGTGGGGGCTGCAGCGGCTTCGCGCAGCACGGCGCCCAGCGCCAGCGGCGCTTCCACCAGTTGCCAGTGGGGCGGACGCCGGGCGCGGTGCCGGTCAATGCGCGCCGCCATTTCCTCATCACCGGCCGTGGCGGTGGCCACGTAAAGCACCTGTGGATGGGGCCGCGCCAACGCCTCCGCGCGACCACTCTTGCCGCTGCGGATACCGCCGAGTATCAGTGTTTTCTGCATAGTCATCGTTTTAATGATATAGGATTTGCTCCGCCTCACCTGCACCGCTAGTGTAAAAACTCGTCAGCAAAGGATCCGCCCATGCCCCTGCTCTCAGGTATCCGTCACTGCTTGCCACTGTTGTGCGTGGCCCTGCTACTGACGGGCTGCGGCAGCCCGCCGCCGTCCCCCTTTGCCGGTGCCACTGCCTGGACTGGCGCACGCATCTGGACCGGTGACGACGAGGGCTATCTGGAGGACACTGCCCTGATCGTGCGCGATGGCAAGGTGCTGGCCCTGCACCGGGGTGATCTGCCGGATGACGTGCAGGTGCGGGACGTCAGCGGCCAGTACCTGATCCCCGGGCTGATCAACGCGCACGGGCATGTCGGCATGGCACGCGGACTGGAAACCGGCCCGGCCATCCACAGCCGCGCCAATGTAGAGGCACAACTGCAGCTGTATGCCCGCTACGGCATCACCACGGTGATCAGCCTGGGCGACGAGCCGGAGCAGGCGTTCGAGGCCCGCGATGAACAGAACCCGGCCGACCCACACGGAGCACGCCTTTTCCTGGCGGGCGACGTGTTGCACCCGCCCGATGCCGCCAGTGCGCGCGGCAAGGTCGAGGCGCTGATGCGCATGAACCCGGACTGGATCAAGATCCGCGTGGACGATCACCTGGGCACGGCAGACAAGATGCCACCGGATGTGTATGGCGCCGTGATTGATGCCAGCAACGAATTCGGCCGGCCTCTGGCTTCTCACATGGTCACGCTGGAGGACGCCAAGGGACTGCTGCGCGCAGGCACGCACCTGATTGCGCACAGCGTGCGCGATGCGCCAGTGGATAACGAACTGATCGAACTGATGCGCGAGCGTGACATCTGCATCACCCCGACATTAACCCGGGAAGTGTCGGTGTTCGTGTACGCCGAACGCCCGGATTTCTTTGACGACCCCTTCTTCCTGAAAGCCGCCGACCCCGATGTGCTGGACGCGCTGCAAGCGCCAGAAATGCAGGCGCGCTTCACTGGCCGGGCCGCCGACTATTACCGCGCCGCCCTGCCACTGGCCAAGGCCAACATGCTGACCTTGCACGAGGCAGGCGTGCGCGTGGCGATGGGCACCGACAGCGGCCCCCCGGCGCGCTTTCAGGGCTACTTCGAGCATATGGAAATGGCGATGATGCAGGAGGCGGGCATGACACCGCTGGAAGTGCTGATCTCTGCCACCCGGGATGCAGCAGAGTGCACCGGCGTGGGCGACCAGGTGGGCACGCTGACCCCGGGCAAGTGGGCTGACTTCCTGCTGCTGGACGCCGACCCGATGCAAGACATCCATCATCTGCGCCGACTGACCGGCATCGCCCTGGCCGGGCAACTGCAACAGTTTGATGACGTGCCCCATGCCACTGAACACCGTTGATATCAACCGCCAGCGCGGGCATTTCAGTGACCGGGAAGAACTGTGGCTGTTCGGCTATGGCTCGCTGATCTTCAAGGTGGATTTCCCGTTCCGGGATTGTCGCCCGGCCTCGATTCGCGACTGGTCACGACGTTTCTGGCAAGGCTCCCACGATCATCGCGGCACACCGGACGCTCCCGGACGCGTCGCCACGCTGATCCGCGACCCCGGCGCCCTGTGCGTCGGCATGGCCTACCTGATCACCCCGGCGGTGTTCGAGCATCTGGATATGCGCGAGAAGAACGGCTATTTACGCTTCAGCACCCCGCTGACCTTTACAGACGGCCGCAACCCGACACAGGAAGAGGGCTTGGTCTACATCGCCACGGAAGACAACGCAGCCTTTCTGGGCCCCGCCACGGAAGCCGAGATCGCCCGACATATTGATACCGCCCGGGGCCCCAGCGGCCCCAATCGCGACTACCTGCTCAACCTGGCCGACGCGCTGCGCGCCCTGGGCGCCCACGACTAGCATGTGTTCGCCATCGAGCAGCACCTGCGCACCATTGGGGTCAGGTCTCCCATTTCCCATGAAAAGGTTTCCTTTGGGAAATGAGAGACCTCGGGGGCTTCCGCGTCAGATGAACGGCGCGGGCTTTACCGCCGTGCCGCCGTCCAGCGCAATGACGTTGCCGGTGATATAGGCCGCCGCTGGTGAGGCCAGGAATACCGCCAGCCCTTCCATATCCCGTGGTTCACCCAGGCGCTGGAGCGGCACCTGCGCCGCCTGGGCGTTTGCCACGGCTTCGTCCTTCATGATGAAACGGGTCATCTTGCTGGGAAACACGCCCGGTGCGATGGCATTGACGGTGATGTGCTGCGCGGCCAGTTCGTTGGCCAGAATGCGCGTCAGATGGTTCAGCGCCGCCTTGCTGGGCCCGTAGGCATAGGCCTGCATGCTGGCGGTGGTTTGCCCCGCCACGGAGGTCACATTGATGACCCGCGCCGGATCACCGGCACTGCCTGCGGCGGCCAGCAGGGGCGTGCATCGCTGCGTCATCACAAACGCGGCTTTCACATTCAGATTCTGGATCTTGTCCCAGGCATCGCCAGGATAGTCCTCGAAGGAGGCTCCCCAGGTCACACCGGCGTTGTTGACCAGCACATGGAGTTTTTCTTCCCGGGCTTTCAGTGCATCGACCAGCGCCTGGCACCCGCCCTCAGTAGACAGATCCGCCGGAATGCCGATGCAGGTGCCATGGGCCGACAGGGCTTTCGCGGTCTCGGCACAGGCCTCGGGCTTGCGCGATGCCACATAGACCGTGGCACCGTGTTTCACCAGCCCCTGGGCAATCATGTAGCCAATACCGCTGGTGCCGCCCGTGACCAGGGCCACCTTGCCCTGTATGGAAAACAGATCCGCCATGTCACTTACCTCCCTTTTTCATTTTCTGCTGTGCCAGCCGGAAGGCCTGCCGGTTGATGAGCCGCATCACCACTTCGAAGGGCCAGGCCCACTTGCGCTGGAACCAGTAACCCAGACGGATATCGGCTGACGTGAACACCATAAAGCGCTTGCGCTGCACACCACGAAGGATCGCCCGGGCCGCCTGCTCGGGCTGCACCGCGTGGCGCTGGAAGCGTGATACCAGCGCGCGCACGTCGGGGTCGTGACGATCCACCCCGACGATATTGACCGTTTGCACCAGCCCGGTGTCCACCGCCCCCGGACACACCAGGCTGACGCCGATGCGATGATGGGCCAGGTCCATGCGCAGCACTTCGCTGATGCCGCGCAGGCCAAACTTGGTCGCACTGTAAGCCGCGTGCCAGGGTAGCGGAAACAGCCCGGCGGCGGAGGACACATTGACGATGTGGCCGCCGCGTCCGGCGTCGATCATGGCCGGCACGAACGACTGCAACACGTGTACCGGGCCCATCAGGTTGATGTCCAGCAACTGGCGCCAGTGCTCGATGGCCAGGTTCTCCAGCGTGCCCCAGGTGGAAATGCCGGCAATGTTCATCAGCACATCCGGGCTGCCATGCTCGCTCAGGATGTCGTCGGCAAAGGCGCGCACGGCGGCGTAATCGGCAATATCCAGCGCCCGGCTGGCCAGCACGCGTCCGCCCCGCTGGCGCACCGCCTCACACACCGCCGCCAGCGGTGCTTCCTGGATATCGGTCAGACTCAACCAGGCGCCCTGCTCGGCCAGCGCCAGCGCCGTGGCCCGGCCAATGCCGCTGGCCGCGCCGGTAATAAAGCAGTGACGATCGTGAAATGTTTTCATGGTGCCTCCCGCCAATCCGAAAGCCCGAGCATAGCCTCTGCACCGCAGGATAGCAGTGCGAAAACCCCGATTGGCCCGTACTGCCGGGTTGACCCGCTCACCGGCATGACTATCCTCGAGTGGTCGCCTCACAGGAACACGCCATGCGTTACCGCGATCCCCTGCAACCTGCCGACGGCTGGGCTGCCCCGGAAACCCTGCGTCTGCCACCGCCGCCACCCTCCGAACGTGGGATGGCGTTCCGTTCCATGTCGCTGGTATCGCGCTGGTTTGGGCGACCGGAGTTGCCGCACATCTTTCCAGTGTTGAACATCAATCGGCGCCTGTTCCGTGGCTGGTTGTTCTTTGCCTCGCGGCTCATGCCGTTTGGCAAGCTACCGGCCACGGTGCGGGAAAAACTGATCCTGCGGGTAGCCTGGAACTGCCGCAGCCGCTACGAATGGGGCCAGCATGTGGATATGGCGCTGAGCGTGGGCGTGCGCGACGAGGAAATTGTGGCCTTGGCCCGGGAGGACAACGCCGGCGTCGATGAACACGACCGCCTGCTGATGCGCATCTGTGACCAGCAGTGCCGCGACAAGCTGATCTGTACCGAGGACTGGCAGGCGCTGGCTGCCCGCTACACACCGGCGGCACTGATTGAGATCGTCATGCTGGTGGGCCACTACGAGATGGTGGCGGGCCTGCTGATCAACGCCGGCATTGAGCTGGAGGACAGCATCGAATCCCGGCTGCAGGATTTTTATCAACGGACCACCCGCGCATAGGCACACAAAAAAAGCGGGGCTTTCGCCC
>PNLU01000151.1 GCA_013823245.1 Alcanivorax sp. | reverse complement strand
CGAGTTATTTGCACCGGAAGAAGCCACCCATCTGGATGATGCGGTGGTTATTACCCCCATCCGCGAGGAACAGCTCAAGGACCGCCTCAGCGACCGCTTTCTGGAACTGGATATTCCCCTGCTACTGGAATGGCCCGACGGGCGCCGTGAAGCGCTGCTGTTTGTGATCGAGCAACATACCGACCCCGGTAGTTTCTCGGTGCATAAACTGGCCCGCTACAGCCTGTCTCTGGCCGAGCTTTTCGGAACGGATCGGGTGGTGCCCGTGGTGGTGTTTCTCAACCGGCCTCGCCGGGCACCAGAAAGCATCGTGCTGGGCAACGAATTCTTCGACTACCTTCACTTTCGGTATATCCGCTGTGTACTGCCAGATATGCCTGGCGAGCACTACCTGGAAAGCCCCAACATCGTGGCCCGGCTGACCTTGCCCACCATGCGCTGGCCGCCCGAGTTGAAACTGGCCATCTATGCCAGCGCCATCCGGGGGCTGAACGCTCTTGAACACAACCCGGACAAGCGCGCCAAGTACACCACCTTTGTCGACATCTACACCTGCCTCGACAATAATGAGCGTATGATTTTTGAACAGCACTACCAGCAGGAGGCAACCGCCATGACAGGGTTTGCAGAACGGTTCAGGGAACAAGGCGTGGAACAGGGCCTCGAACGCGGCTTGCGGGAAGCCAGAGTGGCCACCGCCCGAAAGCTGATTCAGAAGACTCGCCTGGACAATGCCAGCATTGCCGACGTCACCGAGTTGCCGGAAGCCGAAGTACAGGCATTACGCAGCGAAATCGAAACAGCTTCTCAACACCGGGCCTGACATCAGGGCCTGACATCAGGACAGCGCCTGCCGTACCGCTGGCAGTACCGGCGCCAGCCATGGCACGTAGACTTCTGGCGTTTTCACCAGCGCCCTCGTCAGGTCGGGCAAGGACTCATAGCGCCAGGCGTCTGCTTCTTCGGGTGCCAGTCGCGGCGGTTCGTCGGTATAGCCAACAAACACATGCAGGTACTCGTGCTCGATCAGGCCGTTGGTCACCGGCGCACGATAGGACAACTGGCACAGCGGCGTCAGGACACAATCCAGACCCAATTCTTCCCGCACCCGACGCACGGCAGCCTGCGCCACCGGCTCACCGGGCAAGGGATGGCTGCAACAGCTGTTACCCCACAGGCCGCCGCAATGGTATTTATCCGCCGCCCGCCGCTGCATCAGTAATTCACCCGCGCTGTTGAACAGGTACACAGACAGGGCACGGTGCAGCGCACCCTGCTGATGGGCGGCCAGCTTCTCCAGTGTGCCCAGCGGACGATCCTGTGCATCCACCAGCACCACCTCCGGGCCGCCGGATTTGCGATCAGCCATGCGTGCTCCGGTACGTCATCACAGTCAGAAATACATTAGGGCGCCTGAGCGGCGCCCGCACCCAGATACTGCTCCAGCTGATCGGCGTAATCAGCCAGCTCGTCCAGAATGTGCTGGCTGCGGTCATCGCTGACCTCGGTGCGCAGCGCGTCCAGCCGGGCGCGCAGGTCGGACAGCCCCAGCGCGCCATGATGGCCGTGTTGCAGCCGTTCACGGCAGAACTGCATCCATTCGGTCACCTCGCCCGGTGACAGCGTCGCCGGATAATTGCGGGCACGATAACGCCACAACATTTCGGCCAGGCGGCCATCCTGGAACGGCAGCCGCAGGCCTGCCAGCTGCTCCGGCGGTGTTTCCCTGACCTGGTCCATCATGCGACGGTCGCTGTCGTTGAAAAAGCCACCGCCATAGAGCTGCAGATCCGGGTCGTCCGCGCTTTCAGCAAATTCCCGCTGCCCATAGACCTGATGCAGCTTGGGGGTCAGGTCTCCAGATTCACGCAGTTGCTGCCAATGTCGACGACAGGTGGCCATATCGATATTCAGGCGCGCCGCCACCGCCTCATCCACCAGCTTGACGGTGGCGACCATGGGCGAGCGATTGACCTGGATTTCCCGTAGCGGGATACGCGGGGTGTCTCCCAGTTCCCGGGCGGAAGCAAAGACACGGGCGCGGACCGCGTCGGCATCCAGGTTGATCAGATCCGCCGGGTCTTCGCTCAAGTCGTAACACAGCACGCTGTTGCGGTTCGTGGGGTGCATCGCCAGCGGCATCATGATGGCCGCGCAGAAACGCGCCGCCGGTATGTGCCCGGCGACATACAGCACCGGGACCTGACTGATCACGTTGAGCTGTTTCGACACTTCATGTTTGAAGCGCATGGACAGCGCGTATTCAAACAACTTTGGCTGACGCTCACGAAGCAGCCGCGCCAGGGCAATCGTGGCGGTGACATCCGACAGGGCGTCGTGGGCCGCTTCATGGGCCAGACCATTTTCCGCGGTCAGCCGCTCCAGCTTGAACGAGGGCGTGCCATCATCCCGTTGCGGCCATTGAATCCCGTCCGGACGCACGGCATGGCACAGGCGCACCACGTCGATCAGATCCCAGCGGGAATTACCGTTTTGCCATTCGCGGGCATAGGGATCGAAAAAATTGCGGTACAGGGTGTGGCGGGTCACCTCGTCATCGAAGCGGATGCTGTTGTAGCCCACACCACAAGTGCCCGGTTTCGCCAGCTCGGCATGAATCCGGGCGATAAATTCTGCTTCCGGCACGCCCTCCTCCAGCGCCTGCTGCGGGGTAATCCCGGTAATCAGGCAGGCCTCGGGATGCGGCAGATAATCCGGGGACGGACGGCTGTACAACATCAGCGGTTCGCCAATGATGTTCAGTTCGGCGTCGGTGCGCACACCGGCAAACTGTGAGGGGCGATCCATGGCCGGATTGGCCCCCCAGGTTTCGTAGTCATGCCAGAAGAATGTCTGCTCGGTCATCAATCCAGTTCCAGGCCAATGCGCGTCAGGACCGCACGATCGGGAAAGCCGTCCGCCACGATGCCCTGCTCGCGCTGATAGCGGCTGATGGCCGCCCGCGTCCCGGGGCCCAGAATGCCGTCCACGTCGCCGGCCTCATGACCTTTTTCATTGAGCAGGGTCTGCAACTGCTTCACCTGATCGCGGTGCAGGCGTGGCGCGTCCACGGGAGCACGCGCGAGCGCACCGCCGCCCGCGATACGATCCGCCAGGTGGCCCACCGACAAGGCATAAAACTCCGAGCGGTTCCAGCGCATGATGACACGGAAGTTGTCATACACAAGGAACGCCGGGCCACGGTGCCCCGAGGGCAGCAGCAGCGACGCCTGCATGTCGGCATTCGGCAAGGCGCTGCCATCGGCCATGCGTACGCCGAGTTGCCGCCACTCAGTCAGTGTCTTGCGCTGACTGAGTCCGGCATGCTCGAACGGGAAGGACGACGGCAAGCGCACTTCGCGCCCCCAGCGCTCGCCGGTTTGCCAGCCAATGGCGTTAAGGAAGTTCGCGGCAGACGCCATGGCATCAGGAATACTGCCCCACAAATCACGACGGCCATCGCCGTCATAGTCCACCGCATGTTGCAAAAACACCGACGGCATGAACTGCACATGCCCCATGGCACCCGCCCAGGAGCCCTGCATGCGCTCTGCGGTGACCGCGCCCTCATCAATAATCCGCAATGCGTTGACGAACTCGGTGGAAAAATAGGCGCCACGCCGTCCCTCACAAGCCAGGGTCGCCAGCGAATCAAGAATGGACATGCGACCGAAGAAGCTGCCGTAGTTGGTTTCCATACCCCAGAAGGCCACCAGATATTGCGCGGGTACACCGTACTCACGAGCGATACGTTCCAGCAAGGTGCGATGCTCGCGGTACATCTCTCGCCCGCGCTGGATGCGCTGCTCACTCATGCGGGTATTGAAGTAACCGGCAAAACTGGCAGTGAACTCCGGCTGGGCACGATCCAGCTCGATCACGCGTTCGTTCAGGCTGATCGCCGCCAGGCTCTGCGATACCACCGTACCGGACACGCCCGCCTGACGCGCCTGGCTGCCCAGATCACTCACACAACTGGCAAAGCTTTCTGCGTCGGGAATGGCCCACACCGGCGCAGCCGCCACAGCGAGTACAGCGGCCACCAGGGCCGCCAACGAAGGGGTACGAAAAAACGATACTGCGGACATGACAACTCCATCGCGATTGCGAGATACAGTATCTGTCAGAACAGCACGGCACAAATGTAAAAAGTGTAAGCGGGTGGACCCTGCGCAGGGCGCTCCGTATGATGACCGCTGGATGCGGAGGACGGATGCCCTGGATCAAATTCCTGCACATCGCCACCCTGTCACTCTGGTGCGGCGCCCTGCTTTATCTGCCTGCGCTGGTGCACAGCTGCGGGCAGGCCCGTCAGGCGGGAACGGCCGCCACCCCCACCCTGCCTGCAACACTGCCACGCCACGTCTTTACCCTGTTTGCCACGCCAATGGCCCTGCTGGCGATCATCTCCGGCTCATTGCTGTTTACTGGCGTTATCGATCCGCGCGCAGAACAACCGGCGGTGCCCGTGTGGTTAATGGCCAAACTGCTGCTGGTCGCCGGCATGGTGGTCTGCCATGCATTCACCGGTTGGCTGGTGCAGCGCCATGAGGCGGGGCAGTACCAGGCAATGGGGATGCTCTGTCACGGCCTGATGGCCTTCAGTGCTGCGCTGATCGTCGGGGTGCTCTGGCTGGTACTGGCGACGCCGCTATGACGACATCACGAGTCCACCTCCACACCGACCGCTTTCTCGTAGACCAGGCGACCGCCCAGGAACGCTGCCATGGCAATCAACCCGGCCGTGAGCCAGCCGAGCAGCATGCCCCAGGGCAGAATCGCGATCTCACCCCAGGCCAGACGCAACAACCAGTTCAGGGTCGCCACCGAGAGCATCATCACCGCGAGGATGGCGTGCTGCCAGCCGGTGATCAGGCGCCGTATCTGGCGCACGGTCAGCAGATCCACCAGCCCGGCAATGCTGGCCAGCCAGCCGCCCACGGCACCAACGCCCGCCAGCCACAGCCCCATGCGCGCCCAGAACACATCACCGGTCAGAAACCAGCCCAGGTCCGTGCCCAGCAAGCCGATCAGGGCGGCCACCGGAAAATGCACCATCATGGGATGCAGCGGATGACCGGCAATCGCAGCGCGGCTGGGAATCGAGGCAGGCGTATCCTGAGCGGGCGAAGAAGGCATAGTGTCGATCATTTCCGGCAGCATCGGTTTGCCTCAGCCTGCACCATGCCG
>PNLU01000150.1 GCA_013823245.1 Alcanivorax sp. | reverse complement strand
TTCACGGCGTGTCCAGAAAACCCTTACCCGCCCCCCGAGGGCCATAACCACCACCACAAACAGAATGGTCCAAACAAAAAATGCCCGCTCGCGTCTCCTTGATCGCGGGCGGGCATCCATATTGGCGGTGAGCGCCAGGTGAACTGTTTGGGTCACGACAACCCTTGAGTAGCAGCCTAGAGCCGCACCTGTCGTTGCGGAAGTACAAATCGCTGATACCTGTGATAGCAAACTGCTATCACTCCCCCGGGCGGCCTTATTCGGCCAGCGTGGCGATCGCGGCGAGCGCCTCCGGGTCCTGATCCTTGATGCGGTTGGCAATGCCGTGCTGGAAGAAATAGCGGAAGTCCGCCCGCGTCTGCGCATCGACCAGACAGGGGTCATTCGGCAGGACCGGCGTGCGGGTGATGCGTTCCTCATCGGCCACCAGGGCATGCACGCTGCCCCAGCGATCCAGTTGCCAGCTGACCACCTCCACCAGACTGATGGTGTGAAAGCCATCGCTGGAAAAAACCGCGTGGGTGCCGATGGTGTCGGGAATCTGCTGCGGGATGATATCGCCACCCGCCGCGGGTTCACCGAAAAAGGATACCGCGGCATCGAGTTCCTGCACCTTGTGTTCCGGTGCCTCGGTAAACAGGTACTCGCTTTCCGGCAGGCGGTAGCCCATCCAGCGGCCATTCAGCGGGTCTGCCAGTTGCTCGGCAGGCACCACCTTTTTCAGCCAGGGCACCAGGGCCGTGACGCTGCCGTCGTCGAGCCGTGCCCAGGCCAGCACCTTGAGTGAGAAGAGTTTGTCCGGGTGGCGGTCGTTGGCATAAAGAAGTTCTATGCCGTCATATTCCGGGGAGAGCCGGAGGATGCGGGGCGAGTGGTCACCGGGCCCCTCATTGCGATGGCGGGCGCGGTGGTCGCACAGGGAAACGATCTTGTTGCCACGCTGCCCGGTGCCGTGCTGGTGGTGCATGTTGGGCATGGTGCCCTCCTTGCAGTGCGTTTCACCAGTTTCTATCACGTTAGCCGCTTGTGCGCGGCACCGCAAGCGTTGCTTCAGACCAGGCGCTGGCGCAGCCGGTGGCGCAGTCGCCAGCCCAGCAGGACCGCTGCGCTGGTCAGTCCGGCGAGCAGGCCGATCCAGAATCCGGCCGGGCCCATGGCGGGCACCAGCAGGTCGGTGCGACCCAGCACAATACCCACCGGCAGGCCGATACCCCAGTAGGCGAGCAGGGTGTACAGCATGGGGACGGTGGTGTCTTCGAAGCCGCGCAACACGCCGTTGGCGGTGACCTGAAAGGCATCCGAGAGTTGATAAAGTGCGGCGTAGAGCAACAGCCCGGCGGCCATCACTTGTACGGTGGCGTCGTCGGTGTAGATACGCGGCACCTGATGGCGCAGCAGCAGCAACAGGGAGGCGGCCACCACCGCGCAGGTCAGGGCCACACGCAGTGCGGTGTCGGCGGCCAGGCGTACGGCGGCGGCGTCGCGGCGCCCGCGTTCGTGGCCCACGCGTACGGTCACGGCGATGGCCATGCTCAAGGGCACCATGAACAGCAGCGAGGCAAAGTTCAGGGCAATCTGGTGGCTGGCTACCACCACGGCGCCGAGGCTGCTGATCAACAGTGCAATCACGGCAAAGATGCTCACTTCGAAAAAGATCGACAGGCCCACCGGCAATCCAAGGCGCAGCATGTAGCCGAGGGTGCGTGGCTCCAGGCGCAGGGGCAGCAGCACCAGGCGGGCCTGGTGATAGACGCGGTGGCGGGCGACGTAAGCGGCCATCATCAGCGCCATGCACCACATCACCAGTGCGGTCGCCCAGCCGCAGCCGACGCCGCCCAGCGCCGGGAAGCCGAGCTTGCCGTAGATCAGTACGTAGTTGGCGGGAATATTGATCAGCAGGCCGATCACGCTGATCCACAATACCGGCCGGGTGTGATTCATGGCCTCGGTGTAGCTGCGCAGGGCCAGGAACAGGGCCACGGCCGGCATGCCCCAGCTGAGGGCGTTCAGGTAGCCGCTGACCATCGGCCGCATGCTTTCGTCGACATCCATCCACACCAGCACCGGGGCGACGCTGCGCAGCAGCACAAAGCCTGTCAGGCCGAGGGCCAGGCCGAGCCACAGGGCCTGCTGTGTCAACGGGCTGATGCGATGGTAAGCTGCGCCCCCGAGCGTGCGCGACAGAATGGGTGTGGCGCTCATCAGCACGCCGGTCATGAACAGATACAGCGGCACCCAGATGCTGGCGCCCACGGCCACCGCCGCCAGGTCGGTGGGGCTGACCCGACCGGCCATGACGGTATCGACAAAACCGTTGGCGGTCTGGGCCAGCTGGCCGCCGAGAATCGGCAGGGCGAGACGCAGCAGCAGGCCAAGCTCGGCCCGGCGGGTGGTGGCGCGGGGTAGCACGTCAGGCGGTTTCCTGTGGCAGAGGATCTATGCGGTACGGCGATTCAGTGAAGGACGGTGCAGCCACCGTCAGCGTGGGGAGTATAGCCCAACCGCAGGCCGGGGCGCAGGGGCGATTCGATGCCCGTGATCTGGAGCGCCTGTTTGCGCAGACCTTTGCCGAGCGCTACGACACGGTGCTGTGTGGTGGCGCGGAGGAGCCGTTCTATCAACCGGGGCAACCGGGGCAGCCGCACCGGATTCTGTACACCCGCGATTATTTCCGCAGCGCGCTGCATGAAGTGGCGCACTGGTGTGTGGCGGGCGCCGCGCGGCGCCAGCAGGCGGACTATGGTTACTGGTATGCGCCGGATGGCCGGGATGCGGTGCAGCAGCAGGCCTTCGAGCAGGTGGAGGTCAGGCCGCAGGCACTGGAGTTGCTGTTCTGTGAGGCGTGCGGGCATCCGTTCGCGGTGTCGCTGGATAACCTGAACGGCGAAACCGGTGACGCCACCGCCTTCGCGGCCGCTGTGGCAGCGCAGGCGGCGCGTTACCGTGAGCAGATGCGTAACCAGCGCTGGGCACGCTGGCTACACACCCTGACCGGCTTTTATCAGCCGGGGAAGAAGTTGAGCGGGTAGTCGCCCTTCCAGGTGCTGACGGGCAGGGCGCCGAAGTCCATGTTGCGGACCACCAGCAGGATGCGCCGTTCCAGTTCCGGATCGTTCAACTCCGAAGAGCGGATCGATGCGTCGCTGACACTGCCATCCGGCGCGATCTCCAGATTCAGCACCACCGTACCCTGCATGGCGGGATTCTCCCGCAGGGCGCGCTGGTACATGCTGTTGATGCGGCCCGCATAGCGGTCGAAGGTGCGGCGTATCTGCTCGCTGGTCCGGCGGCTGGTGCCGTCCGGCCGGCGCTCGGTTTCCGAGGCTGCCGCAGCGGAAGACGCGATACCGCTTTCCACCTGGGCTACTTCGCCGCCGGCCAGTTCGCCGCCACCACCGCCGCCACTGGAAACGCTGCCGGTGCTGATGCCCCCGGAGCTGCGACCAGAACGACTGGTCAGCAGGTCGCGTTGCACTTCGGTCTGGGTGTCGCCACCGCGCCGCAGTTCCCGGGCCGACGACACCGGCGGCGCCAGATCCCGCAGACCGGCCAGGGAATCCTCGAACACGCTGACTTCCTGCCGTGCGCGCTCGCGCGCCTGCTCAATGCGTTCGGGCGTGGGCTCGGGGCGTGGGCGCTCCGGTTCGGGTTGCGGCACTTCTTCCGGCGGCGCTTCCGGTTCGGCCTCTTCGCGCACGGGTTCGGGTGGGGCAGGGGGTTCCTGCCGCTGCTCGATGACCAGCCGTGCCAGACGATCCGGGACCGGGTCGGCGCTGGTGTCCCGGCGTGGTACCTCGGTGCTGCGGATCAACCAGATCAGCACCACGCAGAGCAACAGCAGCAGGGCGAGAATGCCGTACTGCCGGATGCGCTCTCCCGGTAGCGGATCCCAGGGCAGGGTGGCGTCGAATTGCCTGCTCATTCGCCGTCCTCCCCGTTGGTGCGCAGCACGGCCAGGGCAACGCGGTTGTACTCGGTCTGGCTGGCGGTGAACATGATGCGCTGCAACAGCGCAAAGTCGGTCAGCCGGTCACCCAGAATCATCAACTCGCGTTCGTCGTCGGCGCTGCCCAGACGGCGGGCGCGCTCGGCGTAGCTGTTGAGCACCTCGGCCAGTTGCGGGATAACGCGCTCGTCACCTTCCATGGCTTCGCTGACGCTCATCACCCGGCGTTCCTGCACCAGGATGTCGCGGCTGCTGACCTGCACCGTGAGCACATCGTCGGGCAATTCCTGCGCGATAGAGGTGGGCAGTTGCAGATCCGGGTTGTCCGGCAACTGCTGGGTGTTGGTCTGGTTCACCAGCAGGAAGAACACCAGGATGGTGAAGATATCCATCAGCGCCGTCAGGTTCAGCGGATTGGTTTTCCGGCGCCGGCGATAGTGGCGTACCTTGCGGCGGCTGCGTGCGGATTGCTGCTTCATGCGTCACCTCCCGCCGCGCGCTGCGGATCTGGTGGTGCTGCACCAATGCCGATATCCGGAAACAGCTCGCGGCGGATGGTCTGGCCGTTGAGCTGCACGTCGCGCAAGCGCACCGTGTCCATCGTGTGGATCAGCAGTTCATAGGGGGTGTCCGGCTCGCACAGCAGGGTGATGTCGGTGACGTCAGCAAAGCGCTCTTTCACCTCCAGCAGGTACTGGTGCAGGCCATCGCGGTCATGCTCGCCGTCCTGATTCGGCAGGACTTTCAAAGGGCCGCTCTGGCGGTCGACCACTTCGTAACGGTCCTGATAGATCAGCACTTCAAGCACGATCGGGCGTTTGTCTTCTGATTCCGAGGGCGTGGCATCATCCGAAGGCAGGTTCAGCTGCAGGATGGCTACCTGGGCAAATACTGCATTGAGCAGCAGGAACGGAATCAGCACCACCATCAGGTTCAGGAAGGCAGTGATGTTCAGTTCCACCTCGGTATCACGTTCTCGTCTGCGAAACCGCATACCGGGCTCCTCGATTATTCGCCGTCAGCCTTGCGCTGTTCCTGCTGCATAAGTGCCTGGCGGTACACGTTGATGAACTTCACCGAGGCCATTTCCATGCTGTCGACAATCTTGTTGGTCATCGAGTTGATAAATGCGTGGGCGAGCAGCAGCGGAATGGCGGTCATCAGACCGAAGGCGGTGGTGTTCATGGCCACGGAAATCGAGGCGGACAGCAGGTCGGCTTTCTGGGCCGGGTCGGCGTTGGCCACAGCGGTAAAGGCCGCGATCAGACCGAGAA
>PNLU01000149.1 GCA_013823245.1 Alcanivorax sp. | reverse complement strand
CTGCCAGTCAAAAAACTCATAGTGGGCCTTGGCGCGCAGGGCCGTGCTGATGCGATTGAAGGTATAGGTTTCCCCGTCCAGCCGCAGACAGGCAATGGTCAGCCAGGGAGAAAAGATTGGCCCCAGTTTGACCCGGGCGGTGATGCACTCGAGGAAGGCGGTCGGGTCATTATCGAAACCCGCCACCTGGCCCCAGGCATACTGGTCCGTGTGCTTGCTTCCCCAGTTATGGTTTTCGCTGCCTTGCCACCGGTCGATCTCGTAACGCTCGCCATCCACCAGCAGATGGCCGCTGAAGCGGACTTGCGGTCGGCTCACCAGCGCCTTGGCTTTCGGCAACGGTGCCTTGTAGAGTTTTTCCGGCAGAAAGATCAGGCTGTCTTCGCCCTCATCATAGGTCAGGTCCCAGGCGATGGTATGCCCGCCGCTGGTCGCGTCGCCGTTGAGACGGTGGCTCTCCAGCTGCGCCCCCGGAAGCATGACGCGCATTCTCTCCTGATTGAAATCGCAGACCGACAGCGGCGATTCATTTTTTACCGCCACCACGCGGACATCATCGCTGCGCTCGGCATCGAACCACATGGCCCAGATTTCGCCCAGCGGCGCGCGATCGTCTGCCGGAATAAACAGGGTATAGCGGATCCAGAAGGCGCGCGCTTCGCGCGGGTGATTGGCGCGCAGGAACCAGGATTCGTAATGGCCACCCTTGCCTGAATATTGACTGCCATGCCAGGGAATCATTGTGCTGCTCCATACTCGGTGTAGGCGTTCTCCTCGCGCACCAGTCGCAGGGCGCGGAAGGCAAAAAGCAGAATGGAATCGCGATAGGCCACTTCGGCTTCTCCCACCGGTGTGTCCTGGCGGAACACGGTCAGCGGGCAGGTAATCAGTGAGCGCAACATGCCATTGCGACCGTAGGTTTTCTGGCCAGACAGATACAGTGTGCCATGAACCGGATGGACAAAGCGCAACCAGTAATGCGGGCCGCCCAGACGAATAGTCAATTCGCCTTCGCAGGGAAAGTGCTCGCCGCCCAGTGTCACCCGGCCGCGGAAGTAACGCGGCGTGCTCAGGCTGAAGATGCGCGTGGTGAAGGCGGCAATGGAGAAGGCGAAGGGCAGGCGCTGTGCCTCGGCGTTATTGTCCAGCGTCAACCAGCCGCTCATGGTCTCGCGTAGCAGTAATCCAATGGCCATGTCGGAACTCCGTCAGTGTCGATCAGGTGTAGTCGATTCGGTGCTGTTCAGTTGATCTGCCAGTCGTGCGGCGGCATGGCTGGCCAGGGTCATGATGGTGACCTGCGGGTTGGCACCCAGGCTGGAGGGCACGCAACTGCCATCCATCACGTACAGGCCCTGCCATCCATGCACCCGGTGATCCGGGGCGCAAACGCCGGCTTGCGGATCGGCAGCCAGTCGCGCGGTGCCCAGCGGATGGTAGGCGCTCATGAGGAAGTCCTTCGGACGATGGCGTTGTGCCATGAACGCGGCCAGCTCGGTTTCGTTGTGCACACTGACCATGCGTTTCATGCCGGGAATCAGCACTTCCTGCGCGCCCGCCGCCAGATAGATGCGGGCCAGTGTCTCGATACCGCGCAGGAACAGCGCGAAGTCCTGCCGGTTCATGTGATAGCGGATCCACGGCAGGTCGCGGTGCAGGCCTCGCCGCACCCGGCCCTCGCTGGTATCGCGGATCATGAAACCGAAATAGGCCGTGTGCGGGTAGCGTTCGGTAAAACGCACCCAGGCGTCGCCGTAAAGATTGTTCATCAACCCGTGGCCGGCAAAAGGAAGGGTGCCGCCCTCGAACATCAGGCCGTCTTCTGCCAGGTCGGCGACCCCGAACCCTTGTGGAATACTGGTGGCATTGCCGAGCATATCGTCGGGGAAAACCGCGTTCACCACACCGCATGGGTGCAATGTCAGGTGGCGGCCGAGGTGCCGGTTGCGCACGCCGTTGTCACGCAGGAAGCCGGGGGTCAGAAAAGTACCCATGGCCACAACGGTGCTGCGTGCATGCACGGTCAGCCGGATCGGCTGGCCGGCCGCATCGCGGCCCTGAGCTTCCACGCCGAAGGCCTGCTGACCGCGACGCAGCAGGCGGGTGGCACGAAACCCGGTGAACAGGAAAGCACCACGCTCCAGCGCGCGTGGCATATAGCTGACATTGGTGGATTGCTTGGCGTCGGTGGGGCAGCCGAACTGGCACAGTCCCTGGCCGTCGCACCCTTCGGCGTTTCGCCGCAACGGGTGCATATCGGTGAAGCCCAGGGCGCGGGCGCCGCGCTCAATGAGTTCGCCGATGCGGCCCACATGACGGGGTGCGGCGCGTTGCACCTTGAGCATGGCCTCCACCCCTTCGAACCATGGCGCCAGCGCCTCCGGTGTGGCATGTGCCAGGCCGAGCTCGTCGCGCCAGCGTGCCAGCACTGCATCCGGGGTGCGCATGCAAGTGCCGGAGTTGATGGTGGTGGTGCCGCCCACACTGCGGCCGATGGGCACCGGAATGAAGGCGTTGCCCAGCGCCACGGTGGCGCCGTAGCTGCGATACAGTTTGCTGATGACCTCCGGCAGTTTGCCGTTGAAATCGCGGCGGTCGTACCACTGGCCCTCCTCGATCACCACCACCGCCAGACCGCGACAGGCCAGTTCATAAGCGGCTGCGGCGCCGCCAGCCCCGGAGCCGATCACCACCACGTCGGCCTCCAGTGTCTGGTCTGTATCCATCTGTGCTGCGCTGCTGATCTGCTGTTGCCAGCGGAACTGCTCCAGCTGGCCGGGAACCTGTACACGGGGCACGGCCATCAGGCGTGCGTGTTCCTCGTCCAGCACATAAGCCGCCTTGAAGGGCGCGCAGACCGCACGCAGCAGGTGGCTGCTCAGCGGCGTGTCCGCCAGTGCAGAGAGCAGGGCACGACGCCGGGCCAGCGGGGCGTGGCTGAAGCGCTGGCCATGGCGCAGCAGGCAACGCAGGGCGAGCCAGCGCAGCCCGGCATCCAGGGCCCGGCGCAGCCAGGGATGTGCAGCGACATATCCTGCGACCGTTTGGGTCACGGCGTCCGGATCCGGGGCCTTGAGTCTGGCGCCCGCCGGGAACAGAGCTTCGGCCAGCGCGCGGGCCGTAGCGGCCTGGCGCAGGGTCGGGGTGTCGGCAAGGTGTGAGGTGTTGTCCATGATGTCAGCCTGACACAGGGGCGCTGTCCCGGCTTGTCCCTGCCCGCAGGCCTGCATGCAGTCTGGGACAAACGCGGGCGGGTGAGTAGGCAGTGGCGGCATTGGCCCCCTATCATGCGGCTCAATTCGGAAAAGAGATGGAGTGTGTCCATGGGCAAGGGAAAGCGGTTCGGCGTCGTGCTGGTGATGGTATCGATGATGGTGGCCGTGCTGGTGGGGCTGAGCGCCTGCACCGGCCGTTTGCTGGACCGTTGGCTGGCCAGTTCCATGGACCCGGCAGAAGGGCAGCTTGAGGTGGCCGGTTTGAGCGCCCCGGTGCAGGTGCGGCGCGATGATCTGGGTATTCCCCATATCAGCGCCGACAACATGGAGGATCTGGCGTTTGCCATCGGCTGGGTCATGGCCAATGACCGGTTGTCGCAGATGGTCGGGTTCACCCTGGCCGCCCAGGGGCGCCTGGCGGAAATGGCTGGCGAGGTGGCGCTGCCCATGGATCTGTACGCCCGCAGTCTGGACCTGCGCGCCATCTCCGAGCGCCAGCTGGCGGCCGGCAGCGATGAATTGCAGCAGTTACTGGCGCACTTCAGTGACGGCGTCAACGCCTGGCTGGCAGCCTATGAGGACAAGATGCCGCTGGATTTCCGTCTTGGAGATTTCAGCCCCGAACCCTGGACGCCGCTGAATTCCGCCGATGTCTTCACCATGGTCAACCTGGGGCTGGGTCTGAACCTGCACGAAGAGATCATGGCACTGAATCTGGCGGAGCGGGTCGGCACGGAGCGGCTGCCCTGGCTATTGCCGATCTACCCTGACCAGGCGTTGCCGTTTGACGAGGCGGACAAGCTGGCGGATCTGGATATGTCAGCCCTGCGCGGTGAAGTGGCGGCGGTGGATGCCGCCCGGGCGGGCTTCGAGCGTCTGCTGATGCCGCAGGGGCTGGCGGCCAGCAACAACTGGGCGGTGGCGCCCGCGCAGACGCGTACGGGGCGCAGCTTGCTGGCCAACGACACCCACCTGCTGATCAGCCAGCCACCCATGTGGATGCTGATGCATGTGCGCACACCCGAGGTGGAAGCAGCCGGGGTCGCGCTGGCCGGTATTCCGGTGCCGGTGCTGGGCTTCAACGGTGACTTTGCCTGGGGGGCGACCATGGTGATGGCGGATGCCCAGGACCTGTTCATTGAGCAACTGCGCGAGATCGACGGTGTCCTGCATTACCGCGTGGATGATGACTGGCGGCCTGCGGAGGCGCGCGAGGAAACCTTCCATGTGCTGGGTGGCGAGCCGGTGACCCACACGTTGCACCGCACCCGCAATGGTCCGCTCATTGGCGCCACGCTGGATGCGCCGCCGGTGTCACCGGTGGTGCCGCCACGATTGGCCCTGGCGGCCGAGCAGGATGACCGGCCGAACTATGGCCTGGCGTTTGCCTGGACCGCCTATGAAACCGATACCACCATGGACGCGATGTTCCGGCTGGGGCAGTCCCGTTCCCTGGAAGAGGCGCGTGCACACGTGCGCGATGTGCGCTTCATTCATCTGAACATGGTGATGGCTGATGCCGAGCAGATCGGCTGGCAAGTGACGGGCCGCTATCCATTGCGCGCGGCGGGTACCGGGCAGCTGCCGTCTCCGGGCTGGGTCGATACCTGGCGCTGGCAGGGGTTTGCCGACGTCGACGAGCATCCCTCGGACTACCAGCCTGCCGCTGGCCATATCGGCACCGCCAATCACCGCACGGTGGACCCGGATTATCCGCTGCACATGAGCCATTCCTGGTTTGCGCCGCAGCGCGGTGAGCGGGTCAATGCTCTGCTGGCGGCCCGTGACGACCACGATGCCGCGAGTATGGTGGCGATGCAGGCGGACCGTCATGATCCTCTGGTGCCTGCCGTGCAGGCCATGCTCGACACCCACGCCGGGGAGTTGGAGGACGCCATTTCCGCGCTGCCGTCGCGGCGCGCGGATCAGGCCCGCGAGGCGCTGGCCATGTTGATGGCGTTCGATGGCGAGTTGGATGAGCGCAGTGCCGCCGCCGCGGTGTATGGCGTGTTCTTCCATACGCTGGCGCGCAATACGTTTCTTGATGAACTCGGCCCGGAAGATTCGCCGGCCTGGGAAGCCTTTACGCGCATGACGTTACTGAGTTACTCGGCGATTCAGGATCATCTGCTGCAGCGGGAAGACAGCCCGTTCTGGAACAACGTCAACACCGATCGCAGCGAGAGCAAATGGGATATCGTTGCCCTGAGTCTGG
>PNLU01000148.1 GCA_013823245.1 Alcanivorax sp. | reverse complement strand
ACGATTCAGGTTTGCCGGCGGGTATGAGGTCAGAAGGTGAAGCTGTATAAAAGTGCTCATCTTGTCATTCCTTTGGTTTGAATGGTCGTTATCGTGAATAGGTGCCAAGGGCGGTGAAGTAGTCAGAGGCCCAGCGCACGGCAAGTCGATCCGTTGGTTTATGGGCTAACTCCCCCTGCTGCTCGCGGTGCCAATGCAGGATGCTATCCGCCAGCGACAGTACATGTGCCTGCCGATCCAGCAGCGCCACTGCACGTCGCAATCGGCGAAGAAAAGCATCTGCATCGCGGCTCTTCTGCAGCTGCGCAAAGCGAAGCTCACTCATATATGGCTTGCCGCTCTTTCGCTCCTTCTCGCTGCCCAGCGAGTACGCAAAACTCGTCGGCCTTCCATCACGAACACCAGCCAGTACAGCGGCAACGCAGGCCCAGGCCAACATGGCGCCATCATTCCGCTGCCCCGTCTCACCAAGCGCCTGCCAGAGATTCCTGAAACCTTCGGTCATCAGCGCCGCCTCAACGGAGTCACCACGACGCAGTTCTGCTTTCGCGCCGCGGCTTCGTGGCTCCTGAAGTGTGGTCCACCAACTCCATACGACCTTGCGCAGGTCATCGTCGCGTAGCGCCTGATACCGGATCTTATCTGTCATCAATGTATCCTCCACTCCACTCCTGATGTCATGCCGCTTTCTCGGCATCATTCCCTTCCAGGCCACCCACTTTTCTGAAGGCCTTGGCTTCTTTTCCACCGAAGAGCTTTTTCGAAAATGCGTTTCTGGTGGCTATGATGCGCTTCATATCAAGCTGCTCCGCCGGGCCAGACAGGGCATAATCATCGAACAACTGGTACGCCCGCCCTGTTATGGTTCTATACCACTGCGCAGCAAGTGCCCCGGGGAAGTGGCGCAAGTCTCCACCGCCCCCCTCTTCTGCCAACAGCTCACCCAGAGCTGCAAGTAACTGGTAAAAATCCTGCTCAGTTGCGTCCCACAGCGACGCTGTCAAAAAGCTGGTATCCCCCTTGATATCCTTCGGCTTTGAGAACCAGGCCTCCTTGATATGTGTCTGCAGCAGACTGGCTGCGCTTCGCGTAAGGTCAACCGTTTGTCGCAACCAGGCCTGGAGCACGGCCTGCCTCTCTCGGGGCAAGGCCACCAACGGCATGTGAGCGCCATACCAGCCCCGAGCCTTCATGTTGTCCATGTCATAGCCGAACACCCATATCCGGGCCGTACGCGGCAGGGCCAGATCATAGTCACGCGCCGCCCGATACTTCTCTGCGTAATCCAGCACTACCGGGGCAGGAAGGTTTCCGGCCTCCTGTTTGTCAGCAAGGACCAGCGATTCCCAGTGGCGGTATCCAAGCCCGTCCTTCTGCGCCTTGCGAGAGTAAGGCAACTGCTCAGGCTTTTGAGGATCAAACCGGTAAGGTGTCAAAGGGTGCGTCCAAGGCCCCTCATAGTTGTAGCCATAGTTACGGGCCCGAATATGACGGACACGACGCACGGCATCGCGGCCACAAAGGTCACATCGACACGCCTCCTCTTCTATCTCCAGGCGTATCCGGCGAGGCATTGCCCAATGGGCATGTAACGGATGAACATCATCAGGCGTTACCATCTGCCCCTTGTCGCTGATCCGCGTTTGGCCCAGCCAGGGGAAGACATCCCTGTCACCGTAATCCGGTGATTCGTAACCCCATGTCTCGCGGTCCACCACGTTTAGCCAGAGCTTCTGCCACAGAGATGCCTCCGCATCATCCGGCATGACCAACGTCGTAAGCGGCCCTCCGCCACGCAATCCTGTGCGATGCCCTTTCCCACCCGAGGGTGCATTGATCTGCAGGGTAAACAGCGCCATTGCGGCGCAGTCAGGGCATATCTGCCTCGTGCGCCCGGCTTTCACGAAGTGGTCGGTGTTGTTCTTGATGGTTGATGCGCCGGGCGCATCAATCAGCAACCCAGCTACCGGGGACTGTTTTTCACCGTCGAGCGCCTCAAGGTCCTGCATAAAGGCCGGGCCTGCAACATCCAGATCAAAGGCGCCTCTCGCCTCCTGCAGCGCTCCGGCAAGCTCGGACGACGACGGCGGCTGCTCATAGCGCTCCGCCCATTGCTGCTTGTCTTCTGGCGCGAAGGTCGTTTGCAGCAGACCAATCAGAAACTGGTATGCCGCCCCCTGAAAATCCCCCCGGGGGAGCGCCAGGTCCACGACATCCGGTTCGACCACCGCCCCAACCGGCAAGTACTCGATACTTCCGTCCCTTTTTCTGAATGGAAGCCATGAATCATCAATCAGGTTCATTTTTTTCTCCTTGGCTATTCAGCGCTCTTGCGGGACTTGAGCAGCCCAAGAACCGAGCTGTAACTCATTATTTCCACCTCACCTCCAGGCACCCACAAGCGACCATACTTGAGCTGGGGCCGCTCTTTGAGCAACCGCTCCATCGCAACCCCGTACTCCTTGGGAACATCGGAAAGTCTTCTCGTTATTGACTCTCTTACCTTCAACTGACTCAGTTCCCAGCGCATACTGCCTGTCTCCACCCACGGCATCAGGGTGTCGCTGGCCTCGTCGTAGCGCACAAGCGTCACCGTGACGCTGGGCTCCTCCGTCAGACGGGTGCCGATATCCACATCCTCCGTCCAGCCATGGCTTGCCGCAGGTACATAGCCCTTGTTCATATCCAGACGATTGAAGCCCGCCATGGCACGGCGACTGCTGCGCTCACCCTCCTGATCCAGATGGCGCTTCTGAAGCCCCTCGGGAATTGCTGCTTCGGCATGCTCACCAAAAACCGATTCGATAAGGTGGCGGGCGCGACCTGGCATGCTGATACCGCCTTCGGCCTGTAACACGTCCAGTGTTAGCCACAACTGACCATGGTCGCGATATACCGCTCCAGTGCCAGGCAGGTTGCTACTCAGCCAATCAAAGGCAGGGGCTGGATCGGGCCGTGGAGCCCGTATGCCCAGGATCGGGCTTCCACGCCCATCTTTGCCGGTATCAGAAAGGTTTCCTTTCGCGTCACGCTGGTGACGGTGCAGACGCCCTGCCCGCTGGATCAGCAGGTCGATTGGCGCGAGGTCACTGACCATGTCGTCAAAATCCAGATCCAGCGATTGCTCTACCACCTGCGTGCTCACCAGAATGTAGCCTGCACGGTCCTCAGCCGTTGATTCCTTGCCAAATCGTCTCAGCGCCGCCTGCTCAATGGCCTGTCGATCGGCCATGACAAAACGGCTATGAAAAAGCATCACCTTGTCCGGCTCATCGACGCTGTTTCGCAATTTCTGATACGCATCAATGGCGTCATCTACGGTGTTGCGCACCCAGCAGGCGCACCGTCCGGTGCGCGCCGCAGCAACCAGTTGGTCGACGACGTCAGCGTCCTCGTGTAACAACGTTATTCCTACCTGTCTGGCCACACATGACCGGGTAGCCACGGGGGCTTCCGTCACCACCCCCTCCGCAACATGCGTTGCCAGAGGAAACCCCTGCGTCGGTAACACAACTGCGGGCTCGTCGCCTCGCCCCCTTAGAAACGCTGATACCAATGATTGACGCATGGAATGCGGCAGGGTTGCCGTGAGCAGTATCGCGCTGCCTCCTTGCCTTGCATGGGCCTCCAGCACCGTTTCGAGCAAGCGCGCCATGTAATCATCACAGGCATGCACTTCGTCCACGACCAGCACTTTATTGGCAAGACCAATCAAGCGAAGGCTCTGATGCCTGAAAGGCAATACCGCCATCAGCGCCTGGTCAATAGTGCCCACGCCTACATCCGCCAACAACGCCTTCTTGCGCGAGTCAGCGAACCAGCGATTACAGGCGGCGGATGCCGTGCTTTCCTCAGGAGCATAACCATGATCCTCCGGCTGATTCTCGGAAAGCGACTCATTAAAATCGGCATTCAGCCGACTAGCCCCATGGGCCAGCACCAAATTCGGCTTGCGCCCGGGCTGAAACCATTGTTGATAGACCCCGCTGATGCGGCGATACATCGCGTTAGACGTCGCCATGGTTGGCAGCCCGAAGTACACACCCTGCGCCTGCCCATGCTGCAGCATGCGATGCGCAAGCATCATCGCTGCCTCAGTTTTTCCGGCCCCCGTTACGTCCTCCAGAACAAAAAGCTGCGCCCCCTCTCGCCAAGCCAATGACTCCGCCCAGTATTGAAGTGGCGTGGGGGAAAACCCGAATAACGAACTACAGCCCGGAAACGCGGTTGGCGAGAGCGGACTGTCAAATCCCAGCCTGGCGAGTATTTCATCTGCGCCTGGCAACGCCTTTTCCTGCCAGTAATCCTGCAGCGGTTGCGGTGTAGACTGGTATCGGAATACGGACTGATCCGAACCAAGCCAATCAGCCAGGACGGAAAAGCCAGCCAGGTGCCAACTGAGTTGCCGGAATTTTTTTTGCCATGCTTTGTCGCCCACCCTGTCTTCCGGCCATTGAGGTTTCAGCCAGCCCGCTACGTCACAAGAGAACTGCCAGGCGGCATCCACATCCTCGCCTGACGCCCAAACATCAGGGTAGTTGTCAGAGGCAACGGGCTCGCCGTGATGCCCGAATGCAGTCCCTAACATCATGCGCAGATGCTGGCGTGCCGCAGGAGAGCTTTTCTTCCAGCCCCATGCTGCAATCCCGTCACCACTCAGTTGCCGTTCAAGGAATACCTCCGCCAACAACATTGCACCCGCAGCGCTATGGTGAGGACGGTAAACGAGGGATGGATCGGCAGGCACCAAACCCGCCAGATGGGGCTCGGCAAGCGACTGGAATGCCCGTGCAAATTTCCCAAGATCATGAAGCGCCAGGCTGAACGCGACGAGCGACTGCAACTGCTCCGGTTCCAGATCAAGGGACTGGGCAAGCGCCCGACAGCGGGCTGTCGAAGGTGAGAACAAGCGGTAACCCACTGCGGCCACATCCAGGCTATGGAATGGCAATAGGTGGCATGGCGATTCGTCAGTAGCCCGCTCTGCATCGGGTCTTGCCTTGCCCCAGTACCGAAAATAGCCAGTCATCGCAACTACAGCTGGATTCACGAGCAATCCCCCAAAGACACATTAACCACCAACACTCCCCCACGACTACATGCTGGCTCTCTTGTATGCAGCCGTCTTCATCTCTTCTTCGTCACTCGTCTCTACACGCATAAAGGATACTGACCGCAGCCACGCCAAGCGCCATGATCTGTATCAACAACGCAAGGCCATTCACACTGCTTCGTCGAGGGGCATCACCAATAAAGTGGTAACCGTGATTGCGCATCACGTTCCCAGACAGCGGGGACGTCTGATGAAACGGGGGGAATACCAACATCGCAGCAAGTACGAGCCCTGCAAGCGCAATCACACTTCTCTGTCGCCTGTTCATCCAGCCTGTCCTCTCTAGGGTATTGCACCTGCCCAAGCTACCATCCGACCCTCCACCAAAATGGCACTACCCTTATGTACAGTAACCAGAGAGCTATCCGTACTGCCGAGCCGCCACTTTCAACTGCTCTGCCACCGCCTCCCTGAGCTCCTCCGGCTCCAACACCTCC
>PNLU01000147.1 GCA_013823245.1 Alcanivorax sp. | reverse complement strand
ATAATCGCGTGGTTCACCATCGACCTCCGCGAACCAGGATTCGGCCAGGGCACGGCTGCGTTCATTTCCCGCTTCCGGCAACGAGAGATTGAAGTCACGCTCCCAGTCCGGCAGCAACATCGCGGGCTTGAGCAACGGGTAGCTGGTCACCGTATAGGCATAGCGCTGCTCCAGATCACTGTCGCGCAGCAACCGGAAATCCCGGGCCAGGCCAATATCCCGCTGCTCGGCAAACGGCACCGCCAGAGCGTACAGCCAGGGACGGCGGCTGGGCTCCTGCACCACCCGGTAACGATAGACCGGACCCGGAACCTGCTCCCGGGCCACACTCAGCCCGGGATACCAGGTGTTCGCCGATCCCTGAGCGAAGCGGACCAGTTCGTCGCGGGGCACATGGCGCGGCGCAGCCTGACTCCAGCGGCGCCCGTCGAACCAGGAATAGGTCAGACCACGCCAGTACCGCTCTGCCGGAGGCGGCACCTCGCCCTCGAACTCCACCCGGAAGGCCAGCTCGGCGGACTGCGTCAGGTTACTGACCTCCCCGGGCGCCATGGAGTCGGACATGCCGGTGCGCGCCCCCTCCTGACGTATCTCCAGAGCCCACAAGGGGCCAACGCGCGGCACCAGCACGAACAGCAACAGCATCACCGGCAGCGACTGCAACAGCATCACACTGGCCAGGCGCACGTGGGCGGTGGGCCGGGCGTGCGTTTCCGGCTTGTTGATCCCGATCAGCGCCGCCGTCAGCAGCATCATGACCAGCAACACATAGAAGGCGGCCAGCGGCCCCTGATAGAACAGAAAGGTGGTGGCCAGGACAAAATAGCCCAACACCAGCAACACATAGGCATCACGAAGCCGGAACATTTCCAGCAGTTTCAGCGCGAAGGCCGCGACCAGCAAACAGGCCCCGGCCTCGGGCCCGGCGATGGTGCCATGGGTGTACACCGTGCCGACCACGATGGCCCCGAGCAGCAGCACACGCAGCAGCCGCCCGGGCATGCGCAGGCGACCGCGCTGCACCAGCACACGGGCCACCACCAATGCAGGAATGAGCACGCGCAGCCAGAGTGGCCCCATCAGCAAATGGGGCAAGGCCGCCAGGAAGGTGCCCAGCGTCAGCAACCAGAAGGTATGGTGTGGCACCTGATAAACGCGCATCAGCCCCCCTGCTCCGGCTCGCCGTGGCGCCCGAGACGGTCCAGGGCCTGGCGTTGCTGGTCCGCTCCGCTGCCCGGCGCCAGTTCGCCTTCAGGCAGCCGCAGCCCGTAACGCTGCTGGCGTTGCTCCAGCGCCAGCACCCACCAGGCGAGGCGTGACAGTCGGGTCTCGGTATCCAGGCCGGACATGCGCTCCCACTCCAGCCACAACCAGCCCTCCTGCGGGTCGGAAAAGTCCTTGGTGAACAACCCCCGGCCTCCGGCATAGGCTTTCCAGTCCACCTGCCGTGGTGAGTCGCCCGGTTGATAGCCGCGCAGCCCCTGGAAGTCCTCGCTGCCGCGCTGCCGTGCACGATGCTCGCCGCTGCGCTCCTCGCCGCCGCCCGCCGGGCACACGTCACTGGGCACCGGACGCGGCCACCCCAGGCAGCTGTGGGCCATATCCAGTACGCTCCAGGCACGCAGCAGGCCGAGCGGATAGCGGCTCTCCACGCGTAACCGTCCGGGGGCGTTAAAACCACGTCGGCGCAGGCGCACCGTAAGCCAGAGGGACTTTTCTTCACCCGGTGCCACAGAGACTTCCTCGGCCGGCACACCGGGGTAATGCAGCCACAAGCCGGTGTGGGCGTGCCGGTCGCCGGCATGCAGGACGATTTCCAGCGCCCCTTCGCCGCCCGCAAAGCCGGGGCTCTGCTGACCGGCGCGCAACACCAGCCCGGAGAGATTACGGAAGGTATGCAGAATGGCGATCATGAACAGACTGGCCATAAGAAAGGCCAGCGCCATGATCAGGTTGTTTTCGTAGTTGATGCCACCCAGAAACAGCGCCGCCGCAATGGCCAGAAAGAACAGACCGTATCCCGTGGGCAAAATGAAGATGCGACGCTGGTTGAGACGTTGCTGCCGTGCCCCCGGCATGCGCCGGGCGAGCCAGCGGCGGTAGGCCGTGCGCAGCGCGGCAACCATTACCGCACCACCGGCACCGCCTCCAGCAGGCGGCTGACACTGCCCGAGGCCGCGCCCGATACCGACTGGAGCCGATGCGCGCATACCGGCTTGAACACGGCCTGAATGTCTTCGGGAATCACATAGCGACGGCCATCCAGCAGCGCCCAGGCGCGCGCGGCACGGAGCATGCCCAGGCCCGCACGGGGCGACAGGCCGGCCACGAACAGGCCACAGCTGCGGCTGTGCTCCAGCAGACGTTGCAGATAATCCAGCAGGTCGTCAGAGGCATGCACTTCACCGACTTCCGCCATCAAGGCGTGCAAATCCTCGACGCTCAGTGCTGGCGCCAGGTCCAGCGCCCGTTCGCGCAGATCACCGGCCCGCAGCAGCGCCCGTTCTGCGTCCGGCGCCGGATAACCCAGGCTGATGCGCATCAGGAAACGGTCCAGTTGCGATTCCGGCAGCGGAAAGGTGCCACCCTGATCCACCGGGTTCTGGGTCGCAATCACGAAAAACGGCTGTGGCAATGGGCGCGTACTGCCATCCAGCGTGACCTGGCGCTCTTCCATCGCTTCCAGCAAGGCGCTCTGGGTTTTCGGGGTGGCCCGGTTGATTTCATCGGCCAGCAACAGCTGCGTGAACACCGGCCCCTGGCGCAGGACAAACTCACGGGTATCGGCATTGAACACCGACACGCCAAGAATATCGGCAGGCAACATGTCGCTGGTGAACTGTACGCGCTGATAATCCAGGGAAAAAATGCGTGCCAGCGCGTGAGCCAGCGTGGTCTTGCCCATGCCGGGCAAGTCTTCGATCAGCAAGTGGCCGCTTGACAGCATGCAGGCCACCGCCAGGCGCACCTGCTCTTCCTTCCCCAGCACAACATTGCCAACACGGGCGAGTGCGTCCGTGAGTTTCTGCATCGGGATCCCCCGGAAATCAGTTGTAGCGCTCAGGCGCGCGGGGTCTGCCCCATGGCCTGCAGCCCGCGCACCATGTCTGCCTTGAGGTCATTCAGTGCCTCCAGGCCCACGGCCAGACGGATCAGGTTTTCACTGATGCCGCTGCGGCGTTTTTCGTCGTCATTGACCCGTGCATGGGTTGTCGATGCCGGGTGGGTGACCGTCGTTTTCACGTCACCCAGATTGGCGGTGATGGACACCAGTCGCGTGGCGTCGATAAACCGCCACGCGGCCTGCCGGTCACGCTGACCGGCGCTGTCCTCCACCTCAAAGGACAGCACACCGCCAAACCCGCGTTGCTGCCGGGCCGCCAGTTCATGATGCGCATGCGAGGTGAGGCCCGCGTAATGAACCCGCGCGATGCCCGGCTGCTGTTGCAGCCATTCGGCCAGTGCCAGCGCGTTGGCCGAATGCGCCTGCATCCGCAACGACAGGGTTTCCAGGCCACTGAGGAAGACCCAGGCGTTGAACGGGCTCATGCTGGCGCCGGTGCTGCGAAGGAAGCTGTACACCTCACCCATACGCGCCGCAGGGCCGATCACCGCACCGCCGAGGCAGCGCCCCTGACCGTCGAGGTACTTGGTCGCGCTATGAATAATGATGTCTGCACCCAGTTCAAGCGGCCGCTGCAACGCCGGGGTGCAGAAGCAGTTGTCCACGATCAGCTCGGCGCCGTGGGCGTGGGCCAGCTCGGCCAGGGCAGCAATGTCCCCCACTTCGGCGAGCGGATTGGAGGGTGTCTCCAGATACAGGAACCGGGTTTCGGGCCGAATGGCCGCACGCCAGGCGTCCAGATCCGCCAGGTCTACCAGCGTGGTCTCAATACCAAACTTGCGCAGGTACTTGTCGTACACCACATGCGTGGTGCCGAAGACCCCGCGCGAACTGACGATATGATCGCCCGGCGACAGCAGCGCCATGAAGGTGGCCGTGATCGCCGCCATGCCCGACGCAAAAGCCACGCACTGCTCGCCCCCTTCCAGTGCGGCGAGGCGCTGTTCGAAAGCGCGCACCGTCGGATTGGTGAAACGCGAGTAGACGTTCCCCGGCTCTTCGCCAGAGAAGCGCGCGGCCGCCTGGGCCGCTGACTCATAGACAAAGCTGGAGGTCAGGAAAATCGGATCGGAGTGCGCCATTTCATCCGTGCGCAACTGCGCCGCCCGGATCGCCAGGGTATCTATATCCAGATCATCCGGCAGCGGCCGATCCGACATGTGGGCACTCCTTACTCAGTACGTCACTCTGCGTTGTGCAGATCAATCACACCATTCTCTGCCAGCGCGGCAGAGCGCTGGCGATCCCGATCACGCTTGGCCGCATCATTGCGCAGTTGCTCAAGATAGTCGAGGTAATCGCGATTGATGTTGCCTGCCAGATAATGACCATCAAAAACCGAGCACTCGAACTGCTTGATACCGGGATTACCCTCACGGCAGGCATCGATCAGATCATCCAGGTCCTGATACACCAGCCGGTCCGCGCCAATCAGCTCGCACACCTCCTCCACCGAACGGCCATGGGCGATCAGCTCCTGCGCCGCCGGCATATCGATGCCGTAGACATTGGGATACTTCACCGGCGGTGCCGCCGAGGCAAAGTACACCTTGCGGGCACCGGCCTCGCGGGCCATCTGGATAATCTCGTTGCAGGTGGTGCCCCGCACGATGGAATCATCCACCAGCAGGACATTCTTGCCGCTGAATTCCAGTTCGATGGCGTTGAGCTTCTGGCGCACCGACTTCTTGCGCTGCTGCTGCCCCGGCATGATGAAAGTGCGGCCGATGTAACGGTTCTTGATGAAACCCTCGCGGTATTTCACATCCAGCGTGTTGGCCAGTTGCAGGGCCGAAGTACGACTGGTGTCCGGGATCGGGATCACCACATCGATATCATGATCCGGCCATTCGCGGCGGATTTTTTCCGCCAGCTTCTCGCCCATGCGCAGACGCGCCTTGTAAACCGAGATGTCATCGATGATGGAATCGGGGCGAGCCAGATAGACCTGCTCGAAAATGCACGGCGACAACTGGGTCTTGTCGGCACATTGCTGGGTATGCAGGGTGCCGTCGTCAGTAATATAGATGGCCTCACCCGGCGCCAGATCACGCTCCAGATGGAAGCCCAGTGCCGACAGCGCGACGCTCTCGGACGCCACCATGTACTCGGGGCCCTGGGGGGTGTCGCGCTTGCCGTAGCATACCGGCCGCACACCATAGGGATCGCGGAATGCCAGAATACCGTAACCGGTGATCATCGCCACCACGGCATAGGCGCCTTCCACCCGCTCATGCACACGACGCACCGCCGCAAACACGTCCTCGGGCCCGGGCACCAGTTTGCCCAGCGCCTGCAACTCGTGCGCGAACACGTTCAGCAACACCTCCGAGTCGGAGTTGGTGTTGATGTGGCGCAGATCGGCGCGGAAGATGTCTTCCGCCAGCGCATTCGAGTTGGTCAGGTTACCGTTGTGGGCCAGCGTGATGCCATACGGTGAATTGACGTAGAACGGTTGCGCTTCCGCCGAACTGGAGGTCCCGGCC
>PNLU01000146.1 GCA_013823245.1 Alcanivorax sp. | reverse complement strand
GTGGTTACAGCGGCAGGCCATAATGGCCAGCGCGAAGTGATCGTACCCGGAGGCGACTGAGGCGCCTGCCAGATGAAGAACCTGATACGTAATGGCCTGCTCGGTGCAGGCATGTTGACCCTGCTGGCACCGGCCGCGCTGGCCGATGCCACCGAAGACCTGGTGAAAAAACTCTCCGGCGTGCGCAGCATGAGCAGCAGCTTCGAGCAGCTGGTGCTGGACCGCGGTGGCTCGCGCTTGCAGGAAAGCAGCGGCATCATGCTGGTGGCGCGCCCGCGCCAGTTCCACTGGCACGCCGAATCTCCCTATGAACAGATCGTGGTGTCCAACGGCGAACTGGTGTGGATCTACGACGTGGATCTGGAACAGGTCATCGAGCGAGCCCTGGGTGATGAGGTGGGGAATACCCCGGCATTGCTGTTCAGCGGCAATCCCGATGAAGTGGCGGCGGAATTCAGGATTACCGAGGCTGACCGCCACCGCGGTGAAGTGACTTACCGACTGATTCCGCGCAGCGAGGAGTTGCTGTTCAGCCTGCTGGAGGTGACGTTCGCCGGGGATACGCCGCGCAGCATGCGCCTGGAAGACGCGCTGGGTCAGCAAACCACCATCGACTTCCGCAATGTGCGCCTGAATCAGGATATCGATCCGGCTCGTTTCCGCTTCGAGATCCCCGAAGGCGCCGACGTTATCAGCGAGCTATGAGCGACCTGTTCGGCAACCGGGACACCGAAGGCGCCCAGGCCCCGGTGCCGGACAGTGACACCCGGCATCAGCCTCTGGCGGCGCGCCTGCGCGCGGCCACGCTGGACGACTACGTTGGCCAGACCCATCTGGTCGGCCCGGGCAAACCCCTGCGCCGCGCCCTGGAACAGGGCCAGTTGCATTCAATGATCCTCTGGGGGCCGCCCGGCACCGGCAAGACCACGCTGGCCCTGTTGCTGGCCGGGCACGTCAGCGCGGCCTTTGTCACGCTTTCCGCCGTGCTCGCCGGGGTCAAGGATATTCGCGCCGAGGTCGAAAAGGCCCGGGCCCGCCTCAGTAATGGCCAGCGCACCGTGCTGTTTGTCGACGAGGTGCATCGCTTCAACAAGTCCCAGCAGGATGCCTTCCTGCCCCATGTGGAAGACGGCACCGTGATCTTTATCGGCGCCACGACCGAGAACCCCTCGTTCGAACTCAATAACGCGCTCCTGTCCCGCGCCCGGGTCTATCGTCTGCAATCCCTGCAACGGGACGATCTGGATCAACTGCTGACCCGCGCTCTGGCCCACGACAGCCTGGCCGATATCGACCTGGGGGACGAAAGCCGCAGCCTGCTGCTGGACCAGGTGGATGGCGATGCCCGTCGCTTGCTCAATTTGCTGGAAGTCGCCGCCGATCTGGCACGTGGCGACGCGGAAGGCGCCAGCAAGGCCGCGATTACCCCGGCGCTGCTGCGCGAACTGTTCCGCGACAGCCTGCGCCGCTTCGACAAGGGCGGCGATATCTTCTATGACCAGATCAGCGCGTTGCACAAGTCGGTACGTGGCTCTGACCCGGACGCCACGCTCTACTGGTTTGCCCGCATGCTGGATGGCGGGGCGGACCCGCTCTATATCGCCCGCCGGGTGGTGCGCATGGCCAGCGAAGACATCGGCAATGCTGATCCGCGAGCCCTGCGCCTGGCACTGGATGCCTGGGAGGTGCAGGAACGTCTTGGCTCGCCCGAAGGTGAACTGGCCATCGCCCAGGCGCTGGTCTATCTGGCCGTGGCCGCCAAGAGCAACGCGGTTTATACCGCCTGGAATCAGGCCCGCCGCTTCGTCACCGAACATCCCACCGACGAGGTGCCCCTGCACCTGCGCAATGCGCCAACCAAACTGATGAAGGAAGAGGGCTACGGGGCGGATTACCGCTATGCCCATGATTTTCCCGACGCCTATGTGCCCGGGGAGAACTACTTTCCCACCAGCATTCCCACCACGCGTTTCTACAGCCCGGTGCCCCGGGGCCTGGAAATCCGTATTGCCGAGAAACTGGCCGCCCTGCGCCAGAAAGACGACGACAGCGACTGGCAGCGCTGACTGGCATCCATGGGGGATGTCCCCGATAATGTGCCCCCTGAATTCACTCGCTCTGGAATGACAAGGCAATGCTGGACATCCGTGACCTGCGCAAGGCAGGAGAAGAGATCAGAACCGCACTGGCCAAACGGGGCTATACCCTGGACATGGACCGTTTCGAGGCGCTGGACGCTGAGCGCAAGGAGGCCGACATGCGCTCCCAGGCGTTGCAGGCCGATCGCAAGCGCGCGGCAAAGGAAGTGGGCAGTCTGATCCAGTCCGGCATGAATGTGGATGAGGCGAAGGCCAAGGTGGCCGACGCGCTGAAAGCCATCGACGCTGAACTTGACAGCGAAGTGGCCCGCGCCCAGCGCATTGGTGAGCAACTGCGTGACTGGCTGATGACGATCCCGAATGTGCCACATGTCGATGTGCCGCCGGGCAAGGATGAAGCCGACAATATCGAGGTGCGCCGCTGGGGAACGCCTCGCGAATTTGATTTTGTGCCGCAGGACCATGTGGACGTGGCCGAAAAACTGAGCCGTGGACGCCTGGATTTCGAGCGCGCCGCCAAGCTGTCCGGCGCCCGTTTTGCCGTGATGACCGGCAGCCTGGCGCGTCTGCATCGCGCCCTGATCGACTTCATGCTCGATACGCACACCCGTGAGCACGGTTATACCGAAGCGTATGTGCCGTATCTGGTCGGTCCGGAGGCGCTGCGCGGTACCGGACAGTTGCCGAAATTCGAGGAAGACCTGTTCCGCATTGCCGGTGAGCGCACCCTGTATCTGATTCCGACGGCGGAAGTGCCGGTCACCAATCTGTTTGCGGACGAGATTCTGGAGGCGGACATGCTGCCCCAGCGGCTGGTCTGCCACACGCCCTGTTTTCGCAGCGAGGCGGGCAGCCACGGGCGTGATACCCGCGGCATGATTCGTCAGCATCAGTTCGAAAAGGTGGAGCTGGTACAACTGGTACGCCCGGATGAATCCGACGCCACCCTGGAAGCGCTGACCGGGCATGCGGAGGCCATTCTGCAAGCATTGGGGCTGCCGTATCGGGTGGTGACCCTGTGTGGTGGCGATCTTGGTTTTTCGGCCAGCAAGACCTATGACATCGAGGTGTGGTTGCCGAGCCAGGACACGTATCGGGAAATTTCTTCCTGTTCGAACTTCCGTGATTTCCAGGCGCGGCGCATGCAGGCGCGCTGGCGCAACCCGGAAACCGGCAAGCCGGAACTGCTGCATACCCTGAATGGCTCTGGCCTGGCGGTGGGGCGCACACTGGTGGCGATCATCGAGAATTATCAGAACGCTGAAGGCAGCGTAACGGTGCCGGAAGCCCTGCGGCCTTACATGGGCGGTGCGGAGACACTCTGATGGAATATCTGCCGGTTTCCTGGCGCATCAAAGGGCAGACCGTGCTGCTGGTGGGGGGCGGTGAAATCGCCCTGCGCAAGGCACGCCTGCTGGATCGCGCGGGCGCCCGGTTGCGTCTGGTGGCGCCGGAGGTGGAGCCGGATCTGGCGGCGCTGGTGGAGCAGGGCGGTGGCGAAATCCAGCGCCAGGTGTTTGCTGCCGATCAGCTGGATGGCGTGTTGCTGGCGCTGGCCGCGACCGATGACGAGGCCGTTAACCGTGCGGTCTCCGAGGCGGCGCAAGCGCGTGGTGTGCCGGTGAATGTGGTGGACAACCCGCCGCTGTGTACCTTCATTTTCCCGGCCATTGTCGATCGTGATCCGTTGATCATCAGCATCAGTTCCGGCGGTGCCTCGCCGGTGGCGGCGCGTTGGGTACGCAGCCGCATCGAGACGCTTATTCCGGCACGCTGGGGTCGTCTGGCGGCGCTGATGGGCAGCCGCCGTAAACGTCTGGCAGAAAAACTGCCGTCGGTGTCGGCACGTCGTCTGTTCTGGGAAAAAGTGATTGATGGTGCGGTGGCCGAGCAGACGCTGGCGGGCCAGGACGAGGCGGCGGCTACAGAGCTGGATGCCGCGATCGAGGCGGCGGATGCTGACAAGCTGATGCGCGGGGAAGTCTATCTGGTCGGGGCGGGTCCGGGTGATGCGGACTTGTTGACGTTCCGGGCGTTGCGTCTGTTGCAGAAGGCGGATGTGGTGGTTTACGACCGGCTGGTGTCGCCGGGTGTGCTGGAGCTGGCGCGCCGGGATGCTGAACTGGTCTATGTGGGCAAGAAGCGTGCGGAGCATGTGCTGCCTCAGGATGATATCAACCGGCTGCTGGTGGAGTATGCGCGCCAGGGCAAGAAGGTCTGTCGTCTGAAGGGCGGTGACCCGTTTATTTTCGGGCGTGGCGGTGAAGAGCTGGAGCAGGTGGTCGAGGCGGGCATCGATTTCCAGGTGGTGCCGGGGGTGACGGCGGCGGCGGGGTGTGCGGCGTATGCGGGCATTCCGTTGACGCATCGGGATCATGCGCAGTCGGTGCGGTTCATCACGGGGCATCGCAAGGAAAACGGTGAGCTGAATCTGCCGTGGTCGGATTTTCTGACGCCGTCGGAGACGCTGGTGTTCTATATGGGGCTGGTGAGTCTGCCGGCGATCAGTGCGGGGCTGATCATGGCGGGGCGGAGTCCTGATACGCCGGCGGCATTGATTTCCCGGGGGACGCTGAGTGGTCAGCGGGTCCTGAAGGGGACGCTGGGCAGTTTGCCGGACCTTGTGGCGGAGGCGGGGGCTGAGGCGCCGAGTTTGCTCATCATTGGTGATGTGGTGGGGTTGTATCCGCGTTATCGCTGGTTTGAGGATGGTGAAGGTTAGTTTTAGGGTTGTGGTGGTGTTGGCCCTCGGGGGGCGGGTAAGGGTTTTCTGGACACGCCGTGAATACATCCATGTAGGCTCTCGTTCGGCATCCATGCCTCTCGAAGGTCCAGAAAACCCTTACCCGCCCCCCGAAGGCCGTCACGCGCAGCCCGGTTAACCACTTCCAGCCAACCGAAAGTTTCGTTCGTCCCCAGCACCTCCGCAAATTCAGTACCAGCTAAGACAGGGCGTATGCGCTTCTGTCAGCGCCACAATTTCCGCCCAGTCGATCACCACCAAATTTCCCACCTGCATCCCTCCGGATGGCGCCACAGAACTTTCCACACGCCAGACTATTTCCGCAGCATCCTGCAATAACGCCAGCGCAGCACGGCTGCCCGGCGTGCCATCGAGAAACACCCCGCCTTGCTCGATAAAAACCACCTGATCGCCATCAGCGAGTGCGGTAGCCAGTGCTTCACAGCGGGCGGTATTCCAGGGTGGGAAGGCAACGAGATGCAGCATTACCACCCCCAGACCTGGCTGGCGCCGTGGAGCAGGGTGCGGACGGCGTCGGGGTCGAGGGGGCTGACGTGGGCGGGGCAGGGGGTGTCGCTGAGCCAGGTGGTCAGGGCGTGTTGTTCGGCGGCGCAGTGGATGCCGAAATCGAGGAGGCTGGCGAGGGGATGCGGGTCGTTTTCGTGGTCTCGCAGTTGCAGCACGCCGGGGCCGCTGAAGAGGACGGTCAGGGGTTGGCCGAAGGCGGCCAGGGTCAGGGCCATGTCGGTGAGGTCGCGGGCGGCGGTGTCCTGTTGCGGTGCGGCGCGGGCGATGAGGACCAGCATGGGGTCAGGCTCCGAAGCTCAGTACGCGGTCGCTGGTGGCCACGGCTTCGGCCCAGAGGCCGAGGCCGCCGAGGGTGAAACCGGGAGCGAGGTTGGCGGCGTCACGGTGGTG
>PNLU01000145.1 GCA_013823245.1 Alcanivorax sp. | reverse complement strand
ACTTTGAATCCCTGGCGATGTTCGTGTTTTTCCTGCTGATCAGCCGCTGGCTGGAACAGCGCCAGCGATTGCGTGTGGCTGAGGCGCACAGCCAACTGGCCGACAGCCTTCCCGGGTTGGCCTTGCGCCGTGCCGGTGACGGCTGGCAGCCAGTGGCGACGCACCTGATCAACACCGGGGATCACTTGCAGGTTCAACAGGGGGAACTGGTGCCGGTGGACGGCGTGGTCAGTGCCGGGGAAGCGCTGGTGGAGGAAGCCGTGCTGACCGGGGAAGCCGTGCCGGTGCGCCGTTCAGAAGGCGCGCCGCTGCTGGCAGGCACCCGGGTGCTGGAAGGACACCTGGAGATGCGTGCCGAAGGTCCCGCGCGGGAAAGCCGTGTGGCGCGACTCGGGGCGCTGCTGGATGCCAGTGAGGCGGAGGAATCCCGGCTGCATCTTTACGCCCGCGCCGTGGTGCCCTGGTTTATCGCCGGCACACTGGTGCTGGCCAGCTTCACCCTCTGGTGGCATCGGGACGCCGGGCTGGCACAGGGTCTGCAATATGCCCTGGCCGTGCTGGTGGTGACCTGCCCTTGTGCCCTGGCGCTGGCGGCGCCGTTGGCCGTGAGTGCGGCCCGGGCGCGGGCCCTGGCCAGCGGCGTGCTCATTGCCCGACCATTGCAACTGCTCGCCCTGCCGGGCATCGATCATGCCCTTTTTGACAAGACTGGCACGCTGACGACAGGCCACTTCGCGGTGCAGAAGATCGTGCCGCTGGACCCGCGCTGGCCGGAACAGACGCTCAGGCAGGTGGCGGCTTCGCTGGAACATTCCGCAGTGCATCCGCTGGCGCGAGCACTCAGTGCGCTTGAGGAACCACTGCCCGTCATGGCATTCCGTCAGCAGCGCGAGGGAGTATCCGGCGAGGTGCTGGGTGAGTCATGGATGCTCCGTGCCGCGCCGGACTCGGGCAGTGGCGAACCGGGTGTGACGTCCGTGGCGCTTTACCATTGTGGCGCAGCCGATGCGGCGCCGGTGCCGGTCATGCGTTTTGATCTGGCTGACCGGTTGCGCGATGAAGCTCCGGCCGCGCTATCCGCGCTGCGGGCCCTCGGCATGACGCCCCTGCTGGCTTCCGGAGACCAGGCTATGGCCGTCGCCAGCGTTGCCCGTACCTTGCAGATCGATCAGGCCCGCGCCGGGCAGCAGCCGGAGGACAAGCTGGCCTGGATACAGGACCTCCAGGCCCGGGGGCATCGTGTGCTGATGACCGGCGACGGCGTCAACGACACCCGAGCCCTGGCCGCCGCCGATTGCTCTGTGGCGATGGCCGACAGCAGCGCCCTGGCCCGCGACGCGGCGGGCATGTACCTGTTGCGGCCGGATCTGACACTGCTGCCGTGGCTGCACAACCTGAGCCGCGCCACCCGCCGGACTTTGCGTATGAATATCGCCTGGGCACTGGGTTACAACGCCCTGGCGATTCCGTTCGCTGTCGTGGGTCTGATCCCGCCATGGCTGGCTGCCATCGGCATGTCCGCCAGTTCCCTGATCGTGTCATGGAATGCCAGCCGGCTGATGCGCTAGAAAGGAAACCTTTATGGAAATCGTGATTCTGTTGATCCCGTTGGCCCTGATCGTGCTGGGGCTCGCCATCGCGGCGTTTTTCTGGGCGGTCAAACGCGATCAGTTTGATGACCTCGACTCGCCCGGCTGGCGCATTCTGTTTGATGACCGCGACAGGACAAAAGATGAGTGACGGCCTGCTGTTTGCCAGCATCATCCTGATGGCGTTCGCCGGCAGCGCCCATTGTGTGGCGATGTGCGGAGGCATGGCCATGGCCACCACCTTTGCCGTGCCCGAGCACCAGCGCGCTGGACCCTCGCTGTGGCACTGGCAACTGCTGTTCGGCAGTGGTCGCGTGCTCACCTATACCCTGCTGGGCGGCCTGATGGGTTTGCTCGGCGCCACCCTGAGCCTGCCTTCTGCTTTGCAGGGCGTACCATTGCTGATTTCCGCCCTGATCATGGTATTGCTGGCCCTGTACCTGATCGGGCGCAGTGCGGGGCTGCGCTGGGTGGAGGGCCTGGGGCGTCATCTGTGGCGACGCGTGCAGCCCGCGCTCAAGCACCTGATGCCTGTCAATTCACCAGGTCGGGCGCTACTCCTCGGCATGGCCTGGGGACTGCTGCCCTGCGGGCTGGTCTATGCCGCCCTGGCACTCAGCCTGGGCGCGGCGTCGCCATTGACCGGCGCTGCACTGATGCTGGCCTTTGGTCTGATTACGGTACCGCCGGTGGCCGCTGCCGGGGTGATTGGTGGCAGTTTGACGGCCCTGCGAGGACCCCGTGGTCGTTATGTCGCGGCGATCATGGCGGCAGTGATGGCGGTGCTGCTGGTCTGGCAAGCGCTGGGACACTCCCATGATCATCACGATGCCGGTCACGCTCACCCTCACTCTCATCACGAGCACTCGCCGCATCATTGATGCACGTCAAAATGCCGGGGCGCTGCCGCTGTCATGATGCTTCCCATCATTTCTGCTGAACGCGCCCACGCCTTGCGGAGGCTTCATGACCGAGTGGAACACCGACCTGATTCGCCGTTACGACGGCAAGGGCCCCCGTTACACGTCCTACCCCCCGGCGCTGGCTTTCCACGAGGAAATCACCGCACAGGATTACCAGCGGGCTGTGGCCGAGGGCAATGCCGCGCGGCGGCCCCTGTCGTTGTATACGCATATCCCGTTCTGCCAGTCGGTTTGCTATTACTGTGCCTGCAACCGCATCGTCACTGCCAACCGCCAGCGTGGCGCCGACTACCTGGAGGATCTGCTGGCCGAAATGGCGCGGCGTGCCCAGGACATTGACGGGCAACGGCCCGTGGTGCAAATGCACTGGGGCGGAGGAACGCCGACCTTCCTGGACGACGCCCAGTTGACCAAGCTGATGTACCGCACCGCCCGGCATTTCCGTTTGCTGGAAGACGATCGGGGTGATTACGGGATTGAGCTGGATCCACGCACGGTGGATCGCGCACGCATTTCCCTGCTGCGCGGGCTGGGCTTCAATCGCGCCAGCCTGGGGGTGCAGGACCTGGACCCCCGGGTACAGCAGGCAGTAAACCGCGTGCAACCCGTGGAACTGATCCGCCGCACCCTGGACGCCCTGCGCGAATTCGATTTCCGCTCCGTCAGCGTCGATCTGATCTATGGTCTGCCCTGGCAGTCGGAGGCCAGCCTGGCGCGCACGGTCGAGCAGCTGGTGGCGCTCAATCCGGATCGTGTATCACTCTACAACTATGCCCACCTGCCCGCCCGCTTCAAGGTCCAGCGTCAGATCGAGGAAGCCGCCCTGCCCGCACCGTCGGAAAAGCTGCGCATGCTGGCCCGCGCGGGCACCCTGTTCGAGCAGGCCGGTTACCAGCTGATCGGCATGGATCATTTTGCCCGCCCCCATGACGCCATGGCGCGCGCTCAGGCCGCCGGGCAACTGCACCGCAACTTCCAGGGCTATTCCCTGCATGGCGATGCTGACCTTATTGGCATGGGGGTTTCGGCCATCAGCCAGATCGGCACCCTGTATGCCCAGAATCCAAAGCAGATTGACGCCTGGCAGGAAGCGGTTCAGGACGGAGTTGTTCCCCTTGAACGCGGCTTTGTGCTGGGGCCGGAAGACGAGATCCGTCGTGATGTCATCATGACATTACTGTGTGACATGGAACTGGACCTGAGCCGCATCGGCCAACGCTGGGGCCTCAACGCCGCTGATCACTTTGCCGACGAACTGGCCGCACTGGCGCCGATGATCGCCGACGGCCTGCTCTGGCAAGACGGCCCGATCCTGCGCCTGTCTGACCAGGGCCGCCTGCTCGCCCGGGCCATTGCCATGGTGTTCGACCAGTACAGCGGGCATGGCCCGGTGCAGAGCCGCTTCAGCCGTATTATCTGAACCGGTGGACGGTTCCAGTGCGTGAATTTTGCGATAAGGAGGGGTACAGTGACCGTCAGACTGGTTTATTCCGAACATCCGCCGAAAGAAAGGCCACATCCCATGTCTGGTCGCGTTTCCTGTAACGATTGTTCTCTGAGCCCGATCTGCCTGCCCCTGGCAGTGCGGCCGGACGAACTCGAACAGCTGGATAGCATCATCCGCCGTGGCCGCGCCATGAAACGCGGCGAACACCTGTACCGTGCCGCCGACCCGTTTGACGCCGTGTATGCCGTGCGCAGCGGCGCCCTGAAAACCTACTCCGTATCCGAAGAAGGCGAAGAACAGGTCACCGGCTTCTACCTGCCGGGCGAAATCGTTGGCATGGACGGCATCAGCACCGCCCACCATGTGTCTTCTGCCAAGGCCTTGGACACCGCGACCGTGTGCGAAATTCCATTCGAACGTTTCGAGTACCTGTCCGCGCGTATCCCGACCTTGCAGCACCATTTTTTCAGCCTGATGAGCCGCGAGATCCAGGCCGACCGCGAGCTGCACCTGCTGGTCAGCAAGAAATCTGCCGATGACCGCATTGCCGCCCTGCTGCTCTCGATCTCCGCGCGTCACAAACGGCGGGGCCTGTCCGGCAGCGCTTTCCGTCTGCCCATGTCGCGCTACGATATTGCCAATTACCTTGGCCTGGCGGTTGAAACCGTCAGCCGCATTTTTACCCGCTTCCAGCAACAGGGCCTGCTACGTGTCGAAGGCCGCGAAGTGGAAATTCTTGATCGGGGTGGCCTGTGCGGCAATGCACCCCAGGAAATTCTGGAGAAACAGGGATGAGCCAACCGGTTTTCATACTGCTGGATGATCAACTCAAGGCCAGCCAACCGGCGCTCGACAAGGGCCTGCGTATTGCCCAGGGCCTGGACGCTCCGGTGGTCATTGCCGTGAACAGCTTTTCGCCGAGCCTGGTGCGCCGCATCGGCGACGATGAAAACCGCCTGGCCGGCGCCCGTTACGCCGTCAGCCATGCCTGGGAAGCGCGTATCGAAGCCCTCCTCGACGAGCAGGATCTGGATGACGCTGTCCGTGAGGGCATCAGCACACGCATCCTCTGGGACAGTGATCAATACGACGCACTGCGCGAAGCGATTCTGGACGCCGACCCCCGTTTGCTGGTGGTGCATTCCGACGGCCGCGACCGCGGCATTCGCGGTTTGTGGCTGACGCCACGCCACTGGCACCTGATCCGCAAGGCGCCCTGCTCTGTGCTGTGTGTGGATGAAAACGCCTGGCCCGACGAGTTGCCGGTGCTGGCTGCCGTGGACCCTGAACATGACGGCGGTGAACTGACCGGCCTGAATGCCACCATCGTGCGCGCCGCCCGTGACATGAGCGACGCCCTGGATACCGACCTGCGCCTGAGCTACGTCATCGAACACCCGGATGAAACCCTGGTGCTGATCGCCGGCGAAGCCATCCCCAGCTATATCGGCAATGCCGACACCCTGCGTGATTACTACGCCGAGCGACTGACCACCCTGTGCGACCGCGCCGGCCTGGACCCCGATGCCCAGGTCCTGCTCGAAGGCCGCCCGGCCGAAGCCCTGGCCGATCATCAACAACGCCACGGACCACTGCTGCTGGTCGTGGGCACGGTGCATCGCGGCCCGGTGCGCCGTTTGCTGCTGGGCAGCACCGCAGAAAAAATCGCGGGCAACGCCCGGGGTGATCTGCTGGTCGTGAAGGACGAGAATTTCGAGACGCCCTGGAATATTCCTGACTTCGAAGACGACGAAGATTAGTCGGGCTGTTGGTTTCCTGAACTTCGTAGCGCGGCCTCAGGGAGGGGGACTCCCTTCCCCGAGTCCTCAGT
>PNLU01000144.1 GCA_013823245.1 Alcanivorax sp. | reverse complement strand
CTTGCGCCGTGTCTCCAGCTTGGCATCACGCTTGCCGGAGAACAGCTGCCCCCAGATCTGCGGCGGCAGGTACTTGGCCAGCTTGCGTGACAGGTCCACGGCCTGCTTCTGCTGGCGCGCCAGATAGGCCTGGGCCAGCCGCACATTGCGGGTCTGGTTCAGCACGTAGAGCGATGAGCCGCCGACATAGATGCCCAGGCCCACCATCGACAGCAGGTTCATCAGCACCGGCGCGTCCTCGGGTGCCATCACCTGGCCGTCAAAAATGAACCAGCCGACCAGGCAGCCGGTACCCGTGAGCAGGATATTGAGCAGCCACGGACGGATACCGCCACTGGACACGGCGTTGGCATGCACAATGATCAGCAGGGCCAGCGATGGAATCAGCGAGAAGTGCAGGGCGGCGATGGTCAGGCCGATCAGCACGGCGTCCACCTGCACCAGAATGCGATGCGCCTCCTGCTGGCGCCGGCCCTTGCGCTCCAGCGTATAGGCGATGCTCTGGGCCACCAGGGGGTAACCCAGCAGCAGGGCCACCATCAACATGTAGAGTTCGGGGTACAGCTGCCAGTAAATGCCCGCGCTCAGGATGATCGCGGCGACCACAAATTCAAGCAGACGGATATAATTGGCCTGGCGACGTGACCGGGCATGGGGATCTTCCTGGCGCGCGCGCCGCTTCTTGTTATCGTGTGCCGGTTTCATCACTGCCTGCATGCCCCCCTGATGGGGCAAGCTTAAACCACTCGCTGCGGAAGTAAAAAGGCATGATGCACCCCGGGCGACCGGAGTGCGTCTCATGTACACTGGGCCACCTCTGAATGACGCCTTGCCTGAGGACAACGGATGGATGCAATCAGCGCACTGCACAACCGGGTTTCCATTGCTGTACTGGGCGGTCCGGCACCGGATGCTGCCCAGCGTGACGTGATGCTGCGTGCCGCCATGCGCGCCCCGGACCATGGTGTGCTGCGGCCATGGCGGTTTCTGTTTCTGGAGGGTGAGCAGCGCGAACGGCTCGGGCAAATCTTCGTGGAAGCGCGTTTGCAGGATGACCCCCGGGCCGACGACGACGCCCTGCATAAACTGCGCATGAAGCCATTCCGCGCCCCCCTGATTCTGGTGGCCGTGGCAGAAACCGATGAAGCCCATCGCGTACCCGTGCTGGAACAGATCGTGGCCACTGGCGCGGCGGTGCAGAACATCATGCTGGCCGCCCACGCAATGGGCATCGGTGCCATGTGGCGCACCGGTGGCATGGCCCGCCACCCGCACGTCAAGGCGTCACTGGGTTTTGCTGACAAGGACGAGATCGTCGGCTTTATCTATCTGGGTACGCCTGCCGGAGCGGTCAAGCGCGTGCCCGAGGAAGACCCGGACCAGTACCTCAGAAGCCTTCCACAAGCGTTGCCGCAAGGATCACCACAATGAGCCGACTGACCGCGCTGACCGAGCGCGTGCGTGATGCTATTCCTCTGACCCGGCATCTGGATTTCAGTTTGCTGGAATGGCGCAGCGGTGAATTGCTGCTTGGTGCGCCACTGGGCCCGAACGTGAACGATAAAGGCACCTTTTTCGCCGGCAGCCAGGCCGCCCTGCTGACCCTGGGGGGCTGGGCCCTGACCACGCTGGAAGGAGAAGCCTGCGTGCCACAGGTGGATGTGGTGGCGGCTGAATCCGCTTTGCAATACGTTGCCCCCCTGCATGCCGATGCCACCCTGCGTGTGGTCGCCAGCGAGGAAGACCTGGACCGCTTCGCCCGGCGCCTCACCCGTCGCGGCCGGGCGCGGCTGGCCATCAGCGCAACCTTGCTGTCGCCGTCCGGCGAGGTGGTGGCCCGTTTCAACGCTCAGTATCTGGCCCGCGACCTGTCCCGCCCCGACGGCCGTATTGATTGATGTCCCCGCGTTGCGATCATCCGGGGACTCGGGTAATCTACGCGCCCTCTGCATCTGGCCAGGCAGAGTGGTTGCACAGCAAAGATGAAAAGTTTCTGGTGAGGTGTCCGAGTGGCTGAAGGAGCACGCCTGGAAAGTGTGTATACGTTAATAGCGTATCGAGGGTTCGAATCCCTCCCTCACCGCCAGACACAAAACAGCCCGCGAAAGCGGGCTTTTTTGTGTCTGGCGGTGAGGGGTGAGCCGCTCTGTTTCAGACGCACAGCGTCGCGAGCGAGCGAACGCCGCGGCGCATGCAGGCGCCGTGGCCGGGTGATTCGAACCCTCCGTTCGACAAGCCGCGCAGCGGCGCAGGACGCGCGCAGCGCGCCCCGCAGGGGTGAGCCCGCCACGCGGGCGAATCAATCCCTCCCTCAGGGGCGCAAAGCGCCCCCAGCCCACCCAAGCCCCAGCCCACCCAGGCCCAGCCCACCCAAGCCTCTGCCCCCCAAAACCAACCCCACCCGCACCCTGTGGTCTTGCTTACCAAGCGCTTGCTTGGTAGCGTTCTCCCATCTTTGGAGGGCGTTATGAGCACATCACTGGATTACTTCAACGAAACCCACCGCATGGTCCGCGAGACCACGCGCCGCTTCGTGGAGCGCGAGATCCTGCCATTCGTTGATGAGTGGGAGGAGGCGGGCAGCTTCCCGCGTGAGCTGTACACCAAGGCCGCAGAAGCCGGTCTGCTGGGCATTGGGCACCCGGAGGCCCTGGGCGGCTCGGGTGAGCAGGATGTCTTCATGAAGGTGGCGGCCTCGGAAGAGCTGATGCGCAGCACCTCCGGTGGCCTGGTGGCCAGCCTGGGGTCGCTGGATATTGGTCTGCCGCCGGTCTGGAAATGGGGCAGCGAGGAAATGAAACAGCGCGTGGTGCCCGAGGTTATTGCCGGGCGCAAGATTGCCGCCCTGGCGATCACCGAGCCGGGGGGCGGTTCAGACGTGGCCAACCTGCGTACCCGCGCGGTGCGGGACGGCGATCATTATGTGGTCAACGGCAGCAAGACGTTCATTACCTCCGGCGTCCGGGCGGACTATTACACCGTGGCAGTGCGCACCGGCGACCCGGGTTTTGGCGGTGTCAGCCTGCTGTTGATCGAGAAAGGCACCCCGGGTTTTACCGTGGGACGTAACCTGAAGAAGATGGGCTGGTGGGCCAGCGATACCGCCGAGCTGTTCTTCGAGGATTGCCGCGTGCCGGTGGCCAACCTGATCGGGCCGGAGAACGGCGGCTTCTTCTGCATCATGACCAACTTCCAGATGGAACGGCTGATGCTCTGCGTGATGGCCAACACCACCGCCCAGCTGGCGCTGGAAGAAGCACTGGCCTGGACGAAGGAGCGCAAGGCATTTGGTCGCACGCTGAGTGGCTTCCAGGTCACCCGCCACAAGCTGGCGGAAATGGCCACGCAGGTGGAGATCAGCCGCGAGTATACCTATCGCATTGCCGCCCGGATCCAGAACGGCGAGAACGTGATTCGTGAAATCTCCATGGCCAAGAACTTTGCCACCAATGTTTCTGACAAGGTGACCTATGATGCCGTGCAGCTGTTTGGCGGCATGGGCTTTATGCGCGAGAGCAAGGTGGAACGGCTTTATCGCGATAACCGCATTCTGTCCATCGGTGGCGGCACCTACGAGATCATGAACGAAGTGATCTCGAAGCAGCTGGGGCTGTAGTCACAGAAAGCTGGAGATAAAAAAACGCCGGCCAAAGCCGGCGTTTTCTTATGATGAGCGTTTACTCTTCAGGATTGGTGCATTCGCCGCGCGTATTGTCAAAGCGGCAACGGATGCGCCGTTGCAGGGTCAGCATTTCCGGGCTGTAATGACCTTTTTCGCGCAGATCGATGCGGGCTTCCTGCATCATATCTTCGTACTCGGCCTTGTCTTCCTCGGGGATTTCCACAAACCATTTCGGATCAATCGCTGCGGCTTCGGCGTTCAGTACATCCAGAATCGCATCAAAATTCTCGAAGAAATACTCGCGGGACTTCTGCGAAATGTCAGCCGGAATCCGGTTGCTGCGTGCTACCAGCTGCACGGTGATCTGTGCCAGCGGATAATTGATGATGCCGCCGTTGGGCGACAGGCCGCGATACAGCTCCAGGGCGCTATAGGTCGCCAGCGGTGCTGCAATCACATCCACCACGCCATTATTGAAGCGGTTGGAGAAGTTGGTGAGGTCGGACAACACCGGAGTCGCACCGATCTGGCTGACCAGCTCAGCCTGGGTGGGATCGAACTCCAGCACCGCGACGCGCTTGCCCGCTGCCCGTGCCAGGGTATTGATCTCGCGATCATTCACGAACACATAGGCGGCACCGGCCGGTGCGATCCCCATCACCGTATAGCTGCCAGCAGACAGATTGTCCGCGCTGCTCGGATGGGCCAGCACCTGCATCAGCATGCGCAGATGGTCGAAGTCGGGGACGCCGCCGATTGAATCGACCGTGCCGGCAAAGCGGTTGAAGTTGCGGGTGCGGATGCCGGTGATCAGGCCCGCATCACAGATGCCGGCTTGCAGGTCCTCGGACACAATCGCCTCGTTGGTATACGGCACGAGTTCGGCACGCAGCCCCCAGCCCAGGGCGTGTGTGCGCCAGTCGCGCATGGCCTGCATGACAGGGCCTGCATTACCGGCAATATCGAAGACGCAAATCTTGCGGGAGATGGGCTCGTTCGCGGCACTGGTGGCGGCCGTCGTGGCCAGCATCAGGCCCAGCAGAGCACTGAATACCTTTTTCATGGGGGTGTTGTCCTTATATGAGTGCTTGTGTGAATAGCGCCATGGCAGCATAGCGCCTGCCGTGGGGCCGAGCGAGGGCCGTACTGACACAAAGCGTCGGCGCGATGGGCAGTCACGGTCAATGCCGACAGGCAGGGGGGCGGAGCGGGTGACCGCCCTCCGGAGCCGGAGGGCGGCGGGGGAGGACTTACAGGCCGGCGTTGCGCAGGCGGTTGGCTTGCTGGCGGAACACTGCGACCGGGCTGGTCTCGAAGATGTGCCGCAGGCCGAGCAGGTGATTGACCTCGTCCAGGTGGTTCATCTTGAAGTCATCCCGGATCACATGGCCGATACGGCTGGAGCAGCTGGCCACCAGGCCATCGTTCTTTTCACCCAGGAACACGACTGACAGGGCCGCCATGAAGGGGTCGGTCACATCCAGCACGTTGGTGAGGGTACGGCCACCGCTCCAGGAGTAGTAACGCACGCCGTTGGGGCCCACCGCTGCGCCATTGCCACAGTAGGTGGACGGCATGCCTTCCGGATAATCGTTGTTGAAGCGCACGGTTTCCGCTGTGGTCAGCGAGCGCAGGGCAGCGTTGATGTTCTGTGGCTGGCCGCCACCGGAGATCAGGTTGATCAGGCCAGAGAAGCTGTTGCCCAGGCCGGCAATCACACTGCTGCTCAGCGGAATGTGATCCGACACGCCTTGCAGGATGTCCGCCATGGGGGCCCCCCAGTTAACGCCCGCGACAGAAGATACGGAGGCGACCATGTTCGGGTAGACCGAGGCGACGTAGCGAATGGTCGGGCCGCCGTGGCTGTGCCCCATCAGATTGACGCGGCTGGCGCCGGTGGCTGCCAGGATATCCTCCACTTGCCGGGCCAGCTGTTCACCGCGCACTTCGGTGCTGTTGGCGGCAGAGACCTGGGCCACAAATACGGTAGCGCCGTCGCGGCGCAGCTCCTCGGGAATGCGATAGAAATAATCCACGCCGGCAATACTGTCGAAGCCGAACAGGCCGTGTACCAGGACAATGGGATATTGGGTCTGGGTGTAATTCGCCTGTGCGGCGAAAGGCAAAAGTGCCAAAAGGCTTGTGATAATCAGTTTACGGCATACTCCGAACATAGTGATGCTCTCCCTGGAGTTATTATTCGGTTTTGCTTTAGTGTTGTAGCCCCAGAATGAAAACAGCGCCGGTAACGTGAATACAACGGGCGATTTGGCATTTTCTGACAAAAGGCCGTTCAGGCCAGGAGAAAAATAATGCGAAGGTTATGGATAGGCGGTTTTTCGCTGTTTCTGGTCGTTTTTTTAGTATTAACGTTCGTCGGATTTCCGGAAAAAGGCGATTCCGGGCGCGCTGACTTTTCGGTCAGTACTGATGGGTCA
>PNLU01000143.1 GCA_013823245.1 Alcanivorax sp. | reverse complement strand
ATTTCCGCATCGCCGCCGAGGGCGCCAGGATCGGCTTCGTGTTCAGCCAGCGCGGCATTGTGCCCGAGGCTTGCTCGTCCTGGTTCCTGCCGCGTCTGGTGGGCATGCAGGCGGCCATGGAGTGGGTGCTGTCCGGCGAGATTTTCAGCGCTGAAGAAGGGCTGGAGAAAGGGCTGTTCCGCAATCTGGAGCCGAAAGACCAGGTGCTGGAATCGGCGTACGCGCTGGCGCGCAAGCTGATGCACAAGACGTCGCCGGTGTCGCTGGCGCTGGCCCGTCAGATGCTCTGGCGCAATCCCAATTTTGATCATCCGATGCAGGCCCACGCGGTGGATTCCCGCCTGATGTACATCACCAGCGAACGCCAGGACGGTCGCGATGGCTTCAAGGCATTTCTGGAAAAGCGCGAACCGGTCTTTACCGCCCGGGTATCCGAGGCGGTGCCCGATCAGTTCGACTTCTGGCCGGAGCCGCCGCTGCAATGAGGCGCCTGACATAACAGGTACCGGGCGTTGCGCTACTGCCACGATCTGTCAGCATGGGGGTGTACAACTGCGGGCCGGTTTTCCTTGGGGAGGGGTGGCAGATGGATCGCACGGAACGGTTGTTTCGTCTGATGGATGCGCTGCGTCGTCGCCGCTTGCCGGTGACGGCCGCGACGCTGGCGGGCGAGTTGTCGGTATCGGTGCGCACTATCTATCGGGATATCCAGACCCTGATCGGGCTGGGCGCGAGTATCGACGGTGAAGCCGGTATGGGCTACGTGCTGCGCACCGGCTTCTTCCTGCCGCCGCTGATGTTCGATGACGATGAGCTGGAGGCGCTGGTGCTGGGTGCCAGCTGGGTGGCGGGCCAGGGGGATGAGCAACTGGTGCGGGCGGCGCGCAATGTGCTGGCCAAGGTTGCCACGGCGTCGCCGAAGGATCTGCGCGACCGGATCGAGGACATCGGCCTCTGGGCCTGGCCCGTGGAAGACCGGGGTTCGGTCTTTCTGGGGCAGATGCGCGAGGCAATCCGCCGCGAGCGTCGTGTCCATATGAGCTACACCCGGGCTGACGGTGAATACAGCGAGCGGGTGGTGTGGCCGATCATGCTGGCCTTCTTCGAACGTGCCCGGGTGCTGGTGGCCTGGTGTGAGCTGCGCCAGGCGTTCCGGCACTTCCGGCTTGACCGGATCCGGACGCTGCGTGTGCCCGGCGAGAGCTATCCGCGCCGCCGCGCGACCCTGGTGCGTGAGTGGCAGAAGGAAATGAAGATGCCGGACTGTGACGAGCGCGATAGCGGTTACATACAAGGCAGGGCAGGTCGCGACGCCTAGCATGGCCCTATAAGCATAACGAGGGCACGACCATGCGTAACTTGCAGCAATTTCTCGACGACTACGGCGACAGCCATCGGAACCCGGTTAACCAGTGGGTGCATATCATCTGTGTACCGGCGATTCTGTTCTCCACGCTGGGCCTGTTGTGGCTGATCCCCATTGGTCGCTGGCTCGGCCTTGACGGTGGCGCCGCCTACTGGATCAACGGCGCCACGCTGCTCGGTGTCATCGCCGGGGTGGTCTATCTGCGTCTGTCCTTCAGTGTCTTCCTGATGATGGTGGCCTGGTTCGCCCTGTCGGTGTGGGGCATCATCGCCATCCAGAGTGCGGGCTGGTCGCTGTTCTGGATCTCGCTGGTGGTCTGGATTGCCGCCTGGGCGGTGCAGGTGTGGGGCCACAAGGTGGAAGGCAAGAAACCCTCCTTTGTGGAAGATCTGGTGTTCCTGCTGATCGGGCCGATCTTCGTCACCTATGAGGTGGCGCACAAGCTGGGATTGCGCGTGCCGCGTCCGGCAGGCCACTGAGCGCTGCCGAGCACCGCTGAATTGTTTATCCTCGGGGTTGTTGCCTGCTAGCTACGGATTGCCCGTGACCGACACCACCCCCGTAAGCGGAACCCTGTTCCTCTGGAACGACCGCTGGATGCTGCTGGGCCACCTGCCCGCGAACAAGGCGCACCGTCATGTGAGTGCGTCCTTGTTGCTGGGTCTGGACGGGACCTTCGAGCTCGAAGTGGAGGGCCAGCGGCGCCGCGCCCGCGCGGCGGTGGTGGCGCCGGACGTGCCGCAGGCGTTGAACCCGGGTGGCACGGCCATGCTGGTGGCCCAGCTTGATCCCGACAGCGATGCCTGGCGCCGTCTGGCGGGCACGCTGGGAGGCCAGCCGTCTGCGGATTTGCCGCTGTCCGGGGAACTGGCGGCGGCTCTTGCGGGCAGCCGCGATTGCAGTGACCTGTCCGGCCACCTGGCCCGGTTCCTGGATGCAACCGGAGTGCCGCCTTTGCCGCTGGACGCCCGGGTGGCAGACCTTTGCAATCATTTGCGCGACACGCTACCGGAGAAACTGGATGCCACGGCGCTGGCGCAGCGCGTGGGTCTGTCGGCCTCCCGGTTGACCCATCTGTTTCGCGAACAGACCGGCGTGACACTGCGCCGCTTCCTGCTTTATCTGAAAATCACCCGGGCCGTGGCCCGCTGGGAACCGGGGATGACCCTGTCCACGCTGGCGGCCGAGGCGGGCTTTTACGATCAGCCACATCTGGTGCGCACCGCACGCGATATGTTCGATGCCCTGCCTTCGGTCTATATCGGCACGGGCCAGTTCCGTATCTGCCGTTGCATGCCCGTCGGCTAACGTCCGGGTAATGGCCTGCCGGGACCCTCTGGCGTACCCTGTTGAGCATCGTTACGCTCGACTTCTTTGCTAATGACCAGGGGATATTATGAAACTCGATACTGTGGCCATTCATGGTGGTTTTGCCGGCGATCCGGAAACCCATGCCGTGGCCGTCCCGGTGTACCAGACCACCAGCTATTACTTCGACAACACCCAGCATGGCGCCGATCTGTTTGATCTGAAGGTGCCGGGGAATATCTACAGTCGCATCATGAACCCCACCAACGCCGTGCTGGAACAGCGGGTGGCGGAGATGGAGGGCGGCATCGGTGCCCTGGCCATGGCCTCCGGGATGGCCGCCATCACGGCGGCGATCCAGACGCTGGCCCGCGCCGGCGACAACATCATCTCGGTCAGTCAGCTCTATGGTGGCACCTACAATCTGTTTGCCCACACCTTGCCGACCATGGGTATCGAAGTGCGGATGGCCAGCGGCGATGATCCCGCAGCCATGGAAGCGTTGATCGACGACCGCACGCGTGCGGTCTTCTGCGAATCCATTGGTAATCCGGCGGGTAACATTGTCGATCTGGCGGCGCTGGCAGAGATGGCGCACCGGCATGGCGTGCCTCTGATGGTGGATAACACCGTGGCGACCCCCGTTCTGTGTCGGCCGATCGATTTCGGCGCCGATATCGTCGTGCATTCCCTGACCAAATACATGGGCGGGCATGGCACCACGGTGGCGGGGATTATCGTCGACAGCGGCAAGTTTCCCTGGAAAGACAATCCGCGCTTCCGGCAATTCAACGAGCCGGACCCGTCCTACCATGGCGTGGTCTACACCGAAGCATTGGGAGAGGCGGCGTTTATCGGCCGGGCGCGTGTGGTGCCGCTGCGCAACATGGGCGCAGCCTTGTCACCCTTCAATGCGTTTCTGATCCTGCAGGGTATCGAGACACTGCCGTTGCGTATGGAACGACACTGCGAAAACGCGCAGAAAGTGGCGGAGTACCTGCGTGGCCATGACAAGGTGGTGTGGGTCAAATATGCGGGCCTGAAGGATGATCCGTATCATGCCCTGGCGCAGCGCTACACCCGGGGTGCGCCGGCGTCCATCCTCAGCTTCGGCATTCAGGGCGGCAAGGAAGCGGGCGCGCGCTTTATTGATGCGTTGCAGATGATCAAGCGCCTGGTGAATATCGGCGATGCCAAGTCGCTGGCCTGTCACCCGGCCACGACCACCCATCGCCAGTTGAATGACGCCGAACTGAAAAGCGCTGGCGTCAGTGCCGACATGGTGCGTCTGTCTGTGGGTATCGAGCATATCGACGATATCATTGCCGATATTGCGCAAGCCCTGAAAGCCTGAGCAAGGAAAGGCCGGTGATCAGTGGCGCACCTCTTCGAGGTTGCGCACCTGATCGCTGAGGCTGCCCCGGGCACCGAACAGGCGTTCGCGCCACTCGGATTCCAGTGCCCGGGTATCGTGTCGGGCGGGGTGGTAATCCTTGCGTGCAAACAGCCCCATCTTCGGCAGGATGCGCCCGATCAGACCGCGGCGCCCGAGCATCATGCGCAGGCCCTTGCCCAGATCCCGGCGGTCGAACAGCTTGCCCTCCCGGGCCAGCAGATAGCCCCAGCTGGCAAAGACGGCGGGCAACATGACCAGCGTGACCAGAGGAAACGCCGCGATACGCTCCAGGCGGCGGTTGCCGGCCAGTTCGTAAACATCGAAAGCCACGGCCTTGTGTTCCAGTTCTTCCAGGGCATGCCAGAGCCACAGTTGCAGCATCTCGCCGTGGGCCTGTTGCTGGAAACGGGTGTCGGTGAGCAGTTGCTCGCCCAGCAGGGCGGTGAAGTGCTCCATGAAGGTGGTGCAGGCCAGTTGCTGGGACTTCGGCAACTTTTCCAGTAACGCCAGTGCCATGCGCACGGCCTTGTCCGGCACGGCCACGTTGAATCCCTGCTCGGCCAGCAGCGCGTTCAGGCGCTCGTGCTCGCGTCCGTGAATGGCTTCCTGCCCCATGAAACCGGAGACCTGCGCTTTCAGGGTGGGGTCGGTCACGCGCTGGCGGAAGTGCCGCACGGATTCCATGAAGAAGCGCTCGCCGGGTGGAAAGAAGGCAGACAGCACCACCATCAGGGTGGTCGCGGTGGCGTTGTTGCCCAGCATGTAGCGCGGTGCATCCGGGATACGGAAATCCAGTTGCCGTGGCGGGATGCCCACGGTAGTGCCAGCGAGTACGCGCGCGGGCTTGCCGGTCGCGGTCTGGGGCGGGGTCATCGTCATGGCGTCTTTCCTCCGGAACAACCGTTACATTGACCAGTGTCACTTGTGGGGGTGGCGGCCAGAAGGTTATCGTTTGCCAATAACTGGTCATTATCGGACAGGCATGATGTCCTTCAGAGAAGATTTGCGCATCTTTGCCGGCGGTGACGAACTGCTGCTGACGCCGTATCTGGGCCTGTTGATCCGCACGCTGGACGAACGGGGGTTGCCCGGCAGCCGGTTGTTGCAAGGCACTGGCCTGAGTGTGGAAGACCTGCTCCAGCCGGGCATGCAACTGCCCGCCAGCCTGTGCCTGCGCTGGATCGACGGCGCCCGGGAAATGGGCATGACACCGGAGATGTCACTTGAGGTGGCGGCCGGGCTCGACCTGCGCTACCACGGTTTTCTTGGCTACGCCGTACTGGCCAGCTCGACCCTGGGTGAGGCGCTGGCCATGGCAGTGCGCTACCTGACCACTCGCACCCGGGTGCTGCTACTGAGCCACTTCCAGGATGGCGATCGCCAGGTGATCCAGTTTGATCAGGGTGTGCCGTTGGGGGAGCGTTTTCCGTGGATCATGGATGGCATGATGGCGGCGCTGTTCGCGATTTGCCGGCAGATGTTCCGGGTGGCGCCACCGGCGGTCACCGAGTTCCGCCTGGGCTACCCCGAGCAGCCACACCACCAGCGCCTGAGGGCAGAAACCGAAGGGCGGCTGGTGTTCGATTGCGGCGTCACCCAGTTACGTTTTCCGGCGGCGTTGCTGGCAATACCGGTCAGCACGGCGGATGCCCCGCTGGCGTCGCTGGCGGCCCAGCAGTGTGAGCAGGCGCTCAAGGCCATGCAGGCCCAGCAGAGCCTGCTGGGGCAGGTGCGGCAACTGGCCGAGCAGCAACCCGGACGGCAGGACGACATGGAGCGCGTGGCCGAAGCGCTGCACATGACCAGCCGCACCCTGCGCCGACGCTTGCAGGCCCTGGGGACCGGCTACCAGCAGATTGTCGATGAGTTGCGACGGGCCCAGGCCATGGATGCACTGGCCAACAGCGCCGTGCGTGTGGAGGTGCTGGCGGAGCGGCTCGGGTACAGCGATGCCTCGAATTTCGGCCGCGCCTTCCGTCGCTGGACCGGCATGTCACCGGCGGCGTGGCGGCGCCAGCGA
>PNLU01000142.1 GCA_013823245.1 Alcanivorax sp. | reverse complement strand
GGAGCTGGGCGCCCGGGCATCCCGTGGAGGATGCGCAGGCCGAGTGTGCCTGGCAGGACAGCGATGGCCGCTTCCGTGCGGACGCATGCGATGTTGCCAGACCCCATGCCTGTGTGGCCGACCATGATCCGGCGGACTGGCGACTGAGCGCTACCGCCGATGCCTGGCATGCCGCCAGTTGCCCACAGGGCTACCACTTTGCCGTGCCTGGCAATGCTTTCTTCAACGAACAACTCAAGGCCGCCCGCAGCGCAGCGGGCGCCGAATCGGTGTGGCTGAACTACCGGCGTGACAGCGCCGAATCACAGCGATGGGTCACGGATAACTAGAACAGGAGATACGGGAATGATTGCCACTGGCCGTCGGGTCGCGTTTTTTCTGCTGGCGGGCGTGTTGTCTGCCTGCGGCGGTTCCAATTCTGCGAAAGGGCCGGGCGCCCCGGGCGAGCCGCCGGAGGTCGAGACCCGCACCGGGTTGTTTATCAATGCACCGGTGGTGGGGCTGGGCTATCGCCAGGGCGAGGCGCAGACGGTATCGCTGACCGCCGGCGCGCCCGCCGGGCAGTACCAGTGCGAGGCCGACGTGCCGGTGCAGTGGCAACTGGGCAGTATCCCGCTGGGCCAGTCCGACTGTCGTGCCGGCAACACCTTCCCCGTGGATCTGACCTGCGAGGGGCAAGGCGATGCCGCCCTGTGCGCGATCAATCTGTCGCGGTTCCTGCAATTGCATGGTGCGGAGGATGCCGCGCAACTGGAGGTCAGTGAGCAGGCACGCGCGGATGCCCAGGGGCTGGTGATCGACTTCACCCTGGCACCGGACGACTTCGCGGCGCAGTTCGAACAGGATGGCCACCAGGCGTATCTGGTGGCGCGGAACAGCGAGTTCGGCCGCGACGGTTTGCCGTCGGCGTTCGAGGCCTGCCAGCGCCTGGAACAGAGCCTGCTGGCGCGCAACCGGTTTGACCGGCTGCCGGATTGCGCGCCCTTTGCCCCGGTGCAGGGGCCGCAGGCAGATGCCGGTGTCGATCAGACGGCGCAGGCCGGAGACACGGTGCCGCTGGATGGCACAGCCAGCCTGGCGGGTGACGCGCCTCTGGACGTGATTCTCTGGACTCAGCTTGCGGGCGAGCCGGTGGAGATCATGGCGGCGGACACCCTGATGGCGAGTGTCGTGGTGCCCGCAGACAGTGTTGCCGGTGCGGTGCTGGTGTTCGAGCTGACCCTGACCGATGAAAACGGCTTGCAGGACAGCGCGGAAACCCGCGTGACCGTAGTGGCCACCCCCAATGTGCCGCCGGTGGCTGACGCCGGGCCGGATCAGACCGTGACCGGTGGTGATCCGGTACAACTGGACGGCAACAACAGCAGCGATCCCGATGGCAGCATCGTGTCGTTTGCCTGGACCCAGCAAAGTGGCCCGGCCGTATCGCTGGAAAACGCCGACAGCGCCAACGCCTCGTTCCAGGCGCCGCTGGTGGCCCAGACCACGGCACTGCAATTCCGTCTTACGGTGACCGACAATGACGGCGCCCAGGCCAGCGACAGCGTCACCGTGACCGTGCTGCCGCGCACGGATCCGCCGCCGGAAGAACCGGAACCGGGTCCGGATGCGGGCGGCCCGGCGCTGTTGCTGCCGGTGACACGACAGCAGTGCGATGACACGGTGGGCGGCCTCGGTGACCCGGGCGAGCAGTTCTGCGAAGGTCTTTTCACCTTGCCGAATCTGGCGCACAACGAGTGTGTGCAACTGGGGCGGCCGCTGTTCGGCGAGCCCGCCAGTTTCCTGTGTGACAGCCTCTTCTCACGACCGATGGCACCCGCCGGGGCCCTGGCACCTGCCGCGTCCTGTGCCGACGGCGAATCACTGGAAGGCGGTCGCAGCTATCCGGTCTATATTGCTTCCGACAGCGGCGAGACCATCGCCTTCCAGGTGCTGGAACCCATCGGCGGCATCGACTGCGAAGCGGGCCATGCCCTGGTGTTGCACGGTCATGGCTTTGGCGGTTCGCGCTCACGCAGTGGCTTCAACGATTATCGTGAAGCGGGCATGACGGTGATTTCCATCGACGCGCGCGGCTTCGGCGAAAGCAGCGGCACCGTGCGGGTGATGGACCCGGATTTCGAAGGGCGCGACCTGATCCGGATTCTCGACTGGGCAGAAGACCATCTCGACTATCTGCTGAAACGGGACGAACCCCATCTGCCGGAGGAACTGAATCCCAACCTGGTGGTGGGGGCCATGGGCGGCTCCTACGGGGGCGGCTACCAGATGCTGCTGCACGGCCTTGATCCGAAGCAGCGCCTTGATGCGCTGGTGCCGGACATCACCTGGTATGACCTGCGCTACAGCCTCAATCCCGGCAATGTGATCAAGACCGGCTGGGACCTGTTTCTGGTGCTGGGTGGCGAGGCGGGTTCGCAAAGCAACCGCAACGGCGGCCTGGACCCGGTGATTCGCGAAACCCTGGTGCGTGGTCTGGCGCTGAACCGTTTCCCGCAGGAAAGCCTGGATTTCTTCTACTACAACAGCCCTGCCTACCGCTGTAACGGGGAAGAGATTCCGGAGCGCGGCCTTGACCCGAGCGGGCTGCTGCTGGGGCTGATCAATCCGCGCGAATACAGCGTGCCGCCCACCGCCTACCCGGCGGCCGATGTCCTGATTACTCAGGGCATGCGCGACACCCTGTTCAATTTCAATGAAGCCTGGCGCAACTTCGAGTGCCTGCGCGAACGGGGCGGTGACGTGCGCATGCTCACACACCAGAGCGGGCATATCCTGCCCGTGGAAGTGCCGGACGCGGCCCAGCCCGGCGGTTATCTGCCGCCGCCGCTGGGCAACCTGCTGGAGCTGCCCGGTTTCCAGGGTGCGGGCGGCAGCTTTGCCTGCGGAGATATTTCCGTATCCCGGGCCACCCGCGACTGGCTACGGCACAGCCTGCAGGGCGAGCCCCTGCCGGGCTATTTTGACGGCACCGATGAAAACATCTGCCTGTCGCTGGCGGATGGCGCCTCGGTCCTGGTGCCGAAGGACAGCTTCCTGGCGCCCGCACCGGAGGCCTTGCTGGAAGGCGGCACCGGCCGCGTGGTGGCCAGCGCCGCGCCGGTGCCCACCGGCTTTACCGCCGTCGCCACCCTGAGCACCGGGCCGGAAGTGCTGCCGCTGGGCCGCGCGGGCCCCGAGGGCGCGCTGCTGGGCGGTATCCCCACCGCCTTGCTGACGGTGTCTGACCTGCTTGGCCGTGATCGCTGCGAAGTGGATATTCCGCTGCTCAGCGCCGGTTGTGATCCGGCGGTATTTATCGGCCTGGGGCGGCGTTCACCGGGCGATCTGCGCTGGCGCCTGATCGACGATCAGATCAAACCCGTGCGAGGCCTCAAGCGTGAAGCTGTGGTGCAACTGGTCGGCGTGGCCGAGCAACTGGCGCCCGGCGAAGAACTGGCCCTGCTGGTGTATGGCTTCCATTTGCAGTACCCGGCCAGCTGGTCGCGGGATGCCCTGGTGCCGTTCGTCAACGTGGCGGGCACGGTGCAACTGCCGTTGCTGGCGGGCAGCCTGACCGACCCCGGCAACACGCCCCCGCCGCCGGTCAATCTGGTACCCGAAGTGACCGAGGTGTGTGGCGTCCTGGGCCTGCCCCTGCTGCGCCCCATCTGCCAGCAGGTGGACAACCTGGTCGATACCCTGCTGGAGCAATGTGCGGGCCCGCTGGACCCTGCCTGTGGCCTGGTGGATGACCTGCTGGATACGGTCAATGGCCTGATCACCGGCATCGGCCTGACCGGCCCCGCCGATCTGTCGTTGCTGGTGACCGGCGCCGATGCCCTGCTGCGCGGGTGCGATGTGCTGGACCCGGAACACTGCCTGTATCCGTTCCCGTCCAACCATTTCACCGCCACCGTGCCTGCCGGTACACCCACCTTTGCCACCGGGCGGCGTGTGGCCATGAACCCGCTGGCGATGCCCCGCAATCTGGTGGGCAAACCGATTGATCCCACCGACTGGAATCGTAACGACGGTTTTTCCCCCGGCCAGTTGATCACCACCTTTGTCTCCGGCCTGGATCTGGAACAGACCTACCAGGCGCCGCTGGACCAGCTGGGTATCGCCGACCCGCGTCGTTCGCTGACGGACGAATCCTTCGCCAACGGCTGGGGCCGCCCCCCCGTGCTGGTACTGGAAGTCACGGATGAAGAACAGCTCGACACCCGCGAGCATCTGGTCTGGGTCGAGCAGGATGTGAACGCAGAACTGTTCCTGCCCATCAGCGAACTGTTCGGTGATGACATCGATCGTGTGGGCGGTGCCCGCTCTGCCGTACTGATCCGCCCGGCGAAGAACTTCATTCCCGGACGTCGCTACGTGGTGGTGATGCGCGATCTGCGCGATGGCGCAGGCCAGGGCATCGCACCGTCCCCGGCCTTCCAGGTCTGCCGTGATCAGCTGGGCTCGTCGCTGCCCACCGTGCAGGGGCGTTGTGCCGCCCTGGAACGCGACGTCTTCCCCGTGCTGGAGGCCGCCGGCATTCATCGCGACAGCAGCCTTTATCTGGCCTGGGACTTCACCGTGGCCAGCACCGAAAACATCACCGGCCGCCTGGTGCACATGCGCGATGATGCCTTTGGCAGCCTGTCCCGCTCCGGCGATCAGGATTGCCTGCGCCACGATGACACCCTGGCGGAAGATTGCGCCGTGCCGCGCTTTACCGTGGACACGGTTGACCTGGATGCCGACAACGGACGCGTGGTGAAGATCGACGGCAGCCTGCTGATTCCGAGCTACCTGCTGCCTGCGGACACGTCACCGCTGGCCCGCCCGGAAGTGCGCCGCCTGCTGTCCCTGTTCCAGCAGTCCCCGTTGCCGTCGCCGTTCGACAACGAGTTCTACGACATCATCGAATCGGCCAGCCTGCTGCCGCCGAACCGCCTCAACTATTCCCCGCTGGATGGCCTGGTGCCGCCGTCGCCGACCACGCTGGATCTGCAGCGTTACGGCGACGGCCTGCCGGATCGCCTGGCCGGCGTGGGCGAAATGTCGGCGCGCTATACCTGCGAAATTCCCCGCGCAGCCTTCGAAGGGAATGCACCGCCCGCCCGCGCCGCGCTGTACGGCCACGGCCTGCTGCAGGGGCGTATCGCACTGACCTACGACCACCCCGGCGGCCGCTCGGAACTGGCGCGCAACTACAACACCATGTTCTGCGCTCTCGACTGGTTCGGCTTTGCCCAGGGCGACCTGCCGAACATCCTGCTGACGCTGCTGGATCTGTCCAACTTCGGCATCGTCCCGGACGCTTCCCAGCAGGGCATGCTGAACTGGATGTTCCTGGCCCGCGCCATGCTCCACCCGGACGGCTTTGCCAGCCACCCGGCTTTCCGCCAGGGCGGCAGCCCGCAGGCCAGCGCGGCGTTTGATCGCAGCGATGTGTTCTATTACGGCAACAGCCAGGGCGGCATCCTGCCCGGGCCGGTGCAGGCGGTATCGCCGGATATCAACCGGGGCGTCTATGGCGTGCCGGGCATGAACTACTCGCTGCTGCTGCGCCGCAGCAAGGACTTCACCCTGTACTCGATCCCGCTGTATCTGGCCTACCCGGACGAGCTGGACCGCAACCTGGCGTTCGCGTTGATCCAGATGCTCTGGGATCGCGGCGAGAACTCCGGCTTTGCGGCGTATCTGACCGAGCGCGACAAGGCGGTGGACGGCACGCAACCGAACCTGTCGGGCACGGACAACTACGTGCTGCTGCACACTGCGTTTGCAGATCAGGAAGTCACGCACTGGAGCGTCGACATGATGGCCCGCACCATGGGGGCGCCGGTGGATGATCGCGACACGCTGCGTTATCCCGGCCTGAATCCGGATATTGCGCCTTACTACGATATTCCGCGGTTGCAGTTCGATGCGCAGGGTCGCGCGCCGGGGTCGGCCAATATCGTCTGGGTGCAGCCGGGCGTGCTGACGCCGCCGCTGGCCAATATTCCGCCGACAGAAGGCCCCAACCCGCACGGTTACCCGCGCGGTCATGGTGGTGCGAATTGCCAGATCCACCACTTCCTGCAACGGGAGGGCTTTATCGCCGACGTGCTGGATTACAGCGCGCAGCGGGACACCCAGGTGCAGCGCTGCCTGAACGACTTCGGCGTCGGGGAGCCTTGATCACCTGCTGCGGCGGCTCGTCGGTCGCCGCAGCTGTTCTGGCTCTGTAGCA
>PNLU01000141.1 GCA_013823245.1 Alcanivorax sp. | reverse complement strand
AGCGTTTCCTGCGCGATCCCCTGGTCCGTTCTTTCCTCCCGCACCACTGCCCCAAACGCGATCGCTGGTTCCGCTTCGTATGTTGTTGTCCCGGCTGGTCGGCCGCGTTGAATCGATCGCTTTTGCATTGCCAAAAGCGTCGATCAGGGCCACGATATAAACCACGTTAAACTTAACTCATTCGATTAAGTTTCCATGCTTTAGCGCCTTCGGAAGTTGCACGTGAGATCGATCGACGTCTCCACTGAAATCCGCCTGGCAGTCCTCGGCGATTGGGTTCCTCCCCAACTCGCCGACGTGCTCGCCATACAGCGCGCCGAAGAACCGGAAACCATAGCCGTTCTGATCGGCACAGCGGCCACCGGACAACAACAGGAACGACCTGACGACAGCTTCGACTTCGCGTTGTCCGCCGCACATCAGGAGTGGCCAGGTTGGGTTTGCGAACCGCTGTGGCACGACACCCTGGCCGTCGCCGTGGCAAAGCGATCTCACTTGCTGGCCTACCACGAAGTACCCTGCCAGGAAGCGCTCAAGCAGCCGCTGATCTATGCACGATCAACGGCCGAAGCATCTTGGCGCACGGCCGCACAGAGCGCATTCGAGAACGAACTGTGGAACCGAGAAGAAGCCGTCAGTACATTCGAGGTCGCGATGACAATGGTCGCAGCGGGGTACGGAATTGCTGTGGCCCCATCCAAGAGGCTTGCCGGATATCAATGCCAAGGCATCGCTCTGCGGCCGTTGGCAAGCACACCGATGATCGTGACCGCCTACCTGATTCGACCCGATGTTTCCCTGACGGCGCCTCAAGAGAGTTTTCTTCGACGCGCTCGCTCAATGTCCTGAGCAGCCTCAGCCCCGCACGCGCCTCATTCCCGTTCAGTGACTTTCAGCAAGGCCCTGCGTCGCTTCGACAGCGGCCCAAAGGTTTCCATGACCTCGCTCATCGAATCGCCACGGGCCAGCGCATCAAGGATGTCCGCCCAATCCTGCATGATGATCTTCCGCGATGAAATGTACTTGGTGTGGTCATAGGGTGCGCGCGACGAATCCTTCTTCCGCTTCGAGTGCGCCAGTTGCAGATCGACCCGGTTCTCGGGATAGCTCAACAGGCCAAGCAGCGTAGTGGCAGTTGAGCGGAAGCCGTGCGAGGAAAACCGTCCGCCATAACCCATGCGCTCCAACACCTTGTTGAGCGTTGTGGCTGAGATCGTCTCCCCCGGCTTCCGATAGCTGGGGAACAGCACCTTGCCGCCACCCGTCAGCGTGTGCAGCTCCTTCAAGAGCGCAATCGCCTGTTTCGAGAGCGGAACGATGTGAGGATCGCGCATCTTCATGCGCCCCGCAGGCACCGTCCACAACGCACTGTCCAGATCGAACTCGGACCAGTGCGCCTTGCGCAGTTCGGCCGTGCGGACGTAGGTCAAAGCCATCAACCGCAATGCAATAACGGTGGCCCGGTAGCCCGCGTCATCCACGCCGTTCAAGAAGGTCGGAATCTCCTGCCACGTCAGCGGTGGATGATGTCGAACTCTCGGGCGCTTGACCGATCGCTTCAGCAAGGCAGATGGGTCGTTGTCACAGAGCCCTTCGCCCGACGCATATCCGAAGATCTGACCGAACCACTGTCGGATCAGGATCGCAACGGTCGGGGCACCACGCTCAACCACACGTTGAATGATGGGACGCAGGTGAGAAGCCCTGATGGCACCGAACGGCAGCTTGCCAATGTGGGGAAACACGTCCTTTTCAAGAACGGTCTTGACCTGATCCTCGTACCCTTCGCCCCACTGCACATTGCTCGCCATCCACTTGCGGGCAACTTCTTCGAATGTGTACTCGTTCTGCTCGACCTGATTGGCGATCTTTACCCGCTTCTCCAGGATCGGATCACGACCTTCACGGACCAGCGCACGCGCCCAATCGCGCTCCTTGCGTGCAGCCTCCAAGGACACCTTGGGGAAGGTGCCGATTGAGTAGTTGTGGGGAGTCTTCCCAAGGCGGTATCGATACCACCAGAGCTTGCTTCCGTTGACCTGGATACGCACGTACAGGCTACCGCCGTCCCTGAGCAGGTAGGGACGAGGACCAGGTTGCGCCGCCTCGATCTTGCGGACTGTAAGGAGGTTGAGTGCCATGTGTATAACGCCCTCCGTTCGAGTCGTTATACACACCATTATACACTTTTGCAGTGGATCGGTCTAGCTGGCAGTAGACGACAGCATACAATCAACCATTGATAATCAACGACTTACACTTCTTCCTTGGAAGTCAGCAGTCCTCAGTGGACGTCAATCGTAGTTATCGATCATCAGCACGCGAGTCATGGCTGCTTCTCCTGTGCTGAGTGCAGGGACAAACCGCCGAGGGCCATGTTGACGGCGGTGAACACCGCCCTGCCCTTGTTCATGGTTTCCTCCCATTCGAGACGCGGCACGGAATCTGCCACCACACCGGCGCCCGCCTGAATGTACAGACGGCCATCGCGAATCACTGCCGTGCGGATCGCAATGGCCGTATCCATCTCGCCGTTGAAGCCGATATAGCCCACTGCACCGCCGTAGACGCCGCGCTTCACCGGCTCCAGTTCATCAATGATTTCCATTGCCCGGATTTTCGGAGCACCGCTCAGGGTGCCCGCAGGGAAGGTCGCACGCAGGACCTCCAGCGGACCACACCCCTGGCGCAAACTGCCGTCTACGTTCGATACGATGTGCATGACATGGGAGTAACGCTCGACCACCATTTTTTCTGTCAGCCGCACCGTGCCCGCTTCGGCAATGCGGCCCACATCGTTGCGCCCCAGATCGATCAGCATCAGATGCTCGGCCAACTCCTTCGGGTCAGCCAGCAGGTCCGCCTCCAGCGCCTGATCCTCGGCGTCGGTAGCACCGCGCCGACGGGTACCGGCGATCGGCCGCACCGTCACCACACCGTGCTCGACACGGGTCAGGATCTCCGGCGAACTGCCTGCAATATGGAAATCGTCCAGATCCAGATAAAACATATAGGGAGACGGGTTGAGATAACGCAGTGCCCGGTACAGGTCCAGCGGCGGCGCGGCAAACGGCACCGACATGCGCTGGGAGGGCACCACCTGCATCACATCGCCCGCCAGGATGTATTCGCGAATGCGCTCAACACCCGCTTCGAAATCCGCCTGCGGATACTCGGACACGAAGTCGCTCTCATCCAGCGCGTCGCCACGCGGACGATCTTCCGGCTCCGGCAGCGGCGCCCGCAACTGACGCTGCAACGCATCCAGTCGCTCCCCGGCCCGGGCCAACGCCCCGGACTGCGCCGGGTCTGCCAGCACCACGAGGAACAGGCTGCCGCGCAGGTTATCGAACACCACGACCTCTTCGGTGCGCATCAGCAGGATATCCGGCACGCCCAGCGTGTCGTCTCCGGGCGCCGGACCCAGACGCGGCTCGAAGTAACGCACACTGTCGTAACCGAAATAACCCACCAGGCCGCCATTGAAACGCGGCAACCCCGGCACCTCCGGCGCGCGGTACTGTTGCCGGTAAGCGTCAATCCAGGCGATCGGGTCGGCCACCTGCTCGCTGCGGGTAGCCTGCCCCGGCGCGCTGATCATTACGGTATTGCCGTGGATGCGCAGCACCTCGCGGGCGGGCAGGCCGATGATCGAGTAGCGTCCCCAGCGCTCGCCCCCCTGCACCGACTCGAACAGGCAGCTGTAAGGCGCGGCGGCCAGCTTGCGATAGGCAGAGAGCGGGGTATCCAGATCCGCCAGCACTTCGCGCACCACAGGGATGCGGGTGTAGCCGGCGCGGGCGTAGGTGTCGAACTGTTCCGGTGACATGCGCTGTCCTTGGTCTTGCTTCAATCAGGTGATGCCGAAGGTGCTGACAGGGACCCGGCTTCGGCGCTGCCGGATCTGCGTCGCCGACCCGTCAGCAGACCGGCCAGACGCACGCGTGCATCACCATCGCCAACAGGCGGGCGCGAACAGGCAGGCAGAAACGAAGATGTCAGTTGTCCGGCGCACCGGATTGATCCTTTTATCGTGTCGAGTCAGCACCGGCCAGACCAGTGCGCGAGCCCCGATTGTAGCGGGCATCGGGCCGCACTGCGAGTACCAGGAAACCTCCAGTCTTAATCCCGCAGTGACAACTGGGCCGGATGGATACCCAGCGCCCGCGCCAGCTTGTTCAGGCTGGTGCGTCGCGGCCGCGCATCCGGATGTTCCCACTGCGCCACCTGCGCCTGGGACACACCCAGCCGTTCCGCCACGGCGGCCTGGGTCAGGCCCAGATACTCGCGCCAGCCGCGAGGCAGGGGCACGCCATCGCGCAGGTAGCGACTGGCCACCTCATGGGGCAGGGTCAGGGCATCCAGTTGGCCCGCGCGCTCCACCAGGCTCAGGAACTGTCCCAGAGGTAGCACGGCCAGATGGCGCCCCTGCTCTTCGCGCACCTCGTACTCGATATCCGTCTCAGCGGCGCTGATATGTGCGTTCATCACGCTTTTTCACCTCTTCCACACGGATGACCTGTATGGCTGTGGCCACCTCAAACAATACGCGGTACCGACCCACTCGAAGCCGGTAATGATCCGGTTGGCCGCGAATCGGCCTGATGTCCGCCACCGGCAGCGGCCAGCCCGCCAACCGGTCCACGGCCTCGACAATGCGAGCGCGCTCCCGGGCAGGCAGATGAGCGGCCTGTTTGACCGCTCTCAACAACCAGTCGATACGGTATTTCATAAGTTTTAATAAGTCAATGATGTCATCCACAGCATGCCACCGACAGCCCCGAAGGGTTGTCGGTGATCACGGTCATGGTGTGTCAGTGAATGACGACAGACGCCGTCAGGCTGGGCGGGATGCCTCGGGCGCCCGGAAGGTCAGCAGGCACAGGGCCGGCACCACCAGCAGCGTCAGCATGGTGGAGGCCAGCAGGCCGGAGATAATCGCCCAGGCCATGGGCGGCCACAGCGTGGACTGGGTAAAGGCCAGCGGCAACAGGCCCGCCACGGTGGTCGCGGTGGTCAGCAAAATCGGCCGGGTGCGCCGGGCCACCGCCTGAAATACGGCATCCCGCACGGCAAACCCCTCCGCCAGCCGCTGGTCGATCACATCAATCAGCACGATGGCGTTGTTGACCACAATCCCGACCAGTGCGACCACCCCGAGCATCGACATGAAGCCGAACGGGGCACCGGAAATCACCAGTCCCGGGATAATGCCCACTGCGGCCATCGGCACTGTCAGCAGCACGATGGCGACGCGACGGAACGAGTTGAACTGCCAGACCAGGAAGAACAGCAGCAGCAGGATACCCACCGGCGCCGATGTGGCCAGCGCCTGATTGGCGTCACCGCTACCCTCGCTGTCGCCGCCGTATTCGATCCGGGTTCCACGCGGCAATGGCTGTTCCGCCAGCCGCTGTTCCAGTGCCCCGAGCACCTGGCTGAAGCTGTAGCCGTCTTCCAGGTTGGCATTGATCCGGAATACGCGCTCGCCATTACGGCGCTTGATGCCCGCCGGTTCCCAATCGGCATAGACGCGCGCCACCTGCATCACCGGCACGGGTTCACCGACTTCCGGATAGACATTCACCGACAGCAAACGTGTCAGCGGCAGCGCCGTGCCTTCCACCGAACGCACCACCAGGGGCATCGCATCCCGCTCCTGACGGTACTGCTCTGCGGTCAGCCCGTAACTTTGCCCGAACAGCCCCCGCGCCACATCGGCCCGGTTGAGCCCGGAACGCTGGGCAACGGCGTCATCCACATCCACACGCACTGCCGGTGTTCCGAAATCCAGATCATGACGCACATCCACCGAGCCGCGTATGGCTCGCAGGTGAGCATAGATCTGTTCGGTGGCCACCATGCGCTGGGTGTCATTCGGATGGAATACACGGACTTCCACCGGGGAGTCGCGCGGCGGCCCCTGGCCGAGCTGGAACGCACTCAGCTCCACTTCCGGCAGCGTGTCGCGGACAAAGGCGCGCATGTCCCGCATCAGTTGTCGGGTGGCGTCCAGATCACTGGCGGTGACCACCAACCGGGCCCGGTTCGGGGCCTCGGGGAAGCGCACCAGATTGTAGTAGAACGTCGGCCCCGTCGTGCCGACAAAGCGGTGCACGCTCTGTGCATGACGGTAACGCCGCACTTCACGCTCGATCCGTTCGGCCACTACAGCGGTATAGGACTGGTCTGTACCCTCCGGCAGATGCAG
>PNLU01000140.1 GCA_013823245.1 Alcanivorax sp. | reverse complement strand
GTCCCTTGTGGTCTCGCTCCAGTACAGCAGGGTTCTCAGGCTTGCATTGGCATTTATTTCCCAAGAGTGGTTAATATCGAGCGCAGTCCTCTCGGTCAGAAAGTAGTCGTCCGGTGCGGGGTTGTACTTTGCACCGGCCTTGTAGTCGTCCAGAAACAGTCCGCGATAGGAAATATTGGCATCGTTCTCATAGCGCGAGAACTTTACACCGACCCACTGGGTCTCACTGATAGCGGTACCCGCCTTGATCAGGGCATCGTTAGTCTGGTAGCCCTTGTCCATGAAACCATCACTCCAGGCACGGCTCAGTACTGCGCCGAAAACGCTGTCTTGTGAAGGAGAGCTGCCGCCAACCTCGACGGTGGTGGTGTAGGTATCCCAAGAGCCTGCCGTCGCCTCAAGTGCCACACCGTCTTCAGGCTGTTTGGTGCGATAGTTGATCACGCCACCAATGGTGCTGGGGCCGTAACGGAGAGACGAGGCACCTTTCAACACCTCAATATCGTTGATGCGTTGTACCCTGGGGTTGTAGTAGCGACCGTTACCTACAAACAGGCCCGGAGCAATCGGAACACCATCCTCAAGGACCAGCGTCTTGAAATCGGCGGAGCTGAGGCCACGAATACCGATATTGGCGACGATAGCGGACTCTTCCTCACGTTTGATATAGACGCCAGGCACTCGACGCAGCATATCTTCCGTAGAGCTCGGCTGGACGATATCCATATCTTCACGAGAAACCAGTGACACCGCCCCAGGCTGGCGCCGGATATCTTCTTCGCTCCGCCCCACCACATCGATCTGAGGCAGCAATACGGCCTGACGCTGAGTTTGAACCTGTTCCTGTTCGACCGTTTCGGCCGACACCATTACCGGCATGCACGCTATAGCAAGCGCCAACAGCTTCTTCTGATGCATCTGCAGACTCCTGAATCCCCGAATCGACCACCCCGATGGCGGCCAGGCGGGCAAAGTCTATCTGCGGATGACTCCTGAATGCAAATCGTTCTTCTTTAGATAAACAAAACCAGTCCGCTTTTGTTCCCTTGATGACAATCAGTCAGTTAGCGAACCGGGTTCATCAACAGGATTCACTCCCCAGCCACCGCCCCCCGGCGATGCCACCTGAAGCCGGTCACCCGGTCTGGCCACAAACGTCGTCTTGCCCGGCAACCGCTCTCCATCAAGCATGTTCTCCCCGGCGGCCCCCGACCCTCCCCCTGCCAGCCCCCAAGGCGCGTGGGTGCGTCGCTCGGTCAGCAAGGTCACCTGCGCCGGTGCCAGGAATTCCAGTTCGCGCACCAGGCCGTCGCCGCCCCGATGCTGCCCTGCGCCGCCGCTGCCGGTGCGCAGGGCGTAGCGCCAGACGCGGAGTGGATAATGCTGCTCCAGACTTTCAATCGGGGTATTGAGGGTATTGGTCATGTGCGTTTGCACGCCGCTCAGGCCAGGCCCCCGAGCCGAAGCGCCCATGCCGCCGCCCATGGTTTCGTAGTAGTCCCATTCGCCCTGCCCGTCCGCGGCGCGGGCGCCCATCGCCAGATTGTTCATGCTGCCGTGGCTGGCCGCAGGGATACGATCCGGCAGGGCGGGCGCCAGCGCCCCCAGCACGGCATCCACGATGCGCGAACTGGTCTCTACATTGCCGGCGGCCACCGCCGCCGGGCGACGGGCATTCACCAGGCTGCCTTCGGGCGCACTCAGGGTGATGGGTCGAAACAGCCCCGCGCAGGCGGGCACCGAGGCGGGCAGCAGACACCGGAAACAGTAATAGACGGCAGCGGCGGCCACCGAGAGCGGGCAATTGATATTACCTGCCACCTGCTCGCCGGTGCCGCTGAAATCCACATGGGCACGGTCGCCGCGCACGGCGATATGCACAGCAACAGGAATATCCCGGGTGCCCTGACCGTCATCGTCGAGGTAGTCGGTGAAGCGGTAATCGCCGTCGGGCAATTCACTCAGCAGTTGCCCGGTCAGACGCTCGCCGTAGGCATTCAGTGCGGCCACGCCGTCGGTAAACCAGGTCAGTCCGCGCTCGGTGAGCAGGCTGCCCAGCCAGCGGGCACCCGCCTCACAGGCGCTGGCCTGGGCGACAAAATCGCCGAAGCGCGGCGACTGCTCCGGCGCGGCCAGCGATCCGTCCCCCACCAGCGTGCGTACCAGCGTCATGACCCAGCGGCCATCGCGACGCAGCCACTGCGGCGCAATCACCACGCCTTCTTCATCCAGGTGGCGTGACACCGGCATGGAACCCGGCGCGTTGGCGCCGATGTTGGCGTGGTGCGCGCGGGTCACGGCAAACGCCACCGGCGCCACATCAGTGTCGTGAAACACCGGCGCCACCACGGTGACATCCGGCAGATGCGTGCCACCCAGGTAAGGATCGTTGACCACCAGCAGGCTGCCAGGCTGCCAGTCACGGCCGGTCACCAGATCACGCATGGCATAGGCCATGCTGCCCAGATGCACGGGAATATGGGCGGCCTGGGCGCACAGCTCGCCTTCGGCATCAAAGATGGCGCAGGAGAAATCCAGCCGGTCCTTGATATTGGGCGAGAAAGCACAGCGCCGCAGCAGCGCGCCCATCTCGTCACAGATCCCCGACAGGCGATTGGCGAATATGGAAAGCTGGACCGGGTTCATGATCGCTCCCTGTTCTGGCGGCGGCTTCTGGCGGCTGCAGTATAGCACCGGCTACGCTGCACCGGGCCCCGGGGCACATTGCGTGGCCTTGCCCCGGGAGCTATCATCAGGCTCCAGCGGCAGCCATGGCTGCCGTTTTTCGTTTATAAACCGATACTGGTTCCGAGGGATGAACGACAACTACCTGATGCCGACCTATGCGCGGCAGCCACTGAGTTTTACCCGGGGCGAAGGCGTCTGGCTGTACGACAGCGATGGTCGTGCCTGGCTGGATGGCGTCTCGGGCATCGCCGTGTGCAACCTGGGGCATTGCCACCCGGCCGTCAGCCGCGCGCTGGCGCGCCAGGCGGAAACCCTCGTGCATACCTCGAACCTGTACCAGATCGATGCCCAGGCGCGCCTGGCGGAAGCCCTGTGCCAGCTGGCTGGCATGGACAAGGCGTTCTTCTGCAATTCCGGGGCCGAAGCCAATGAAGCCGCGATCAAGATTGCGCGCCTGTACGGCCACCGGCGCGGCATTGAGGTACCCACCATCATTGTGCTGGACAGCGCCTTCCATGGCCGCACCATGGCAACACTTACGGCCACGGGCAACGTCAAGGCACAGCAAGGTTTCGAGCCCCTGTTGGCAGGCTTTGTGCGGGCGCCGTGGAATGATGTCGAGGCGCTGCGGGCGCTGGCCCGCGAGCACGACAACATCGTCGCGGTGCTGGCCGAACCGGTGCAGGGCGAAGGTGGCGTGCGTGTTCCCGCTGCGGATTTCCTGCCGCAACTGCGCGCCCTGTGCGACCAGCAAGACTGGCTGCTGATGCTGGATGAAGTGCAGACTGGCAACGGCCGCACCGGCAGTTACTTCGCCTGCAACCGCGCTGGTGTCATTCCGGACGTGCTGACCACTGCCAAGGGCCTGGGCAACGGTTTCCCGATCGGCGCCTGCCTGGCGGCGGGCAAGGCCGTGGATGTGTTTGGTCCCGGTAACCATGGCAGCACCTACGGCGGCAACCCGCTCGGCTGCACCACCGCGCTGGCGGTGGTGGAAACCCTGCGCGATGAAGTCATTCCCGGCGTCCACCGCAAGGGCGAGCGTCTGGTGGCGGGACTGCGCGATGCGCTGAAAGACCTGCCCATGGTGCGCGAAGTACGCGGCCAGGGGCTGATCGTCGGCGTGGAACTGGATCGCGACTGCGGCGAGATCGTCGCCCTCGCCCGCGACAACGGCTTGCTGATCAACGTGACCGCCGGGCGCGTGGTGCGGCTATTGCCGCCGCTGATCATCAGCGATGCCGAACTGGCTACCCTGATCGAGCGGGTCAGCGCGGCCATTCATGCCTTTGCCCGGCAACAGGAGGCCGCATGAGCGTGCGCCATTTTCTGACCCTGCGAGACCTGTCCCGCGACGAACTGGGCTATGTAATCCAGCGCGCCATCGAACTGAAAACGATGCTGCGCAACGGTCAGCCGCATATGCCGTTTGTCGGCAAGACGCTGGGGATGATTTTTGAAAAGTCTTCCACCCGGACACGTGTGTCGTTTGAAGTGGCCATGAACCAGTTCGGCGGCTCCAGTATTTTTCTGTCGCCGCGCGACACACAGCTGGGCCGTGGCGAACCGATCGAGGATTCCGCCCGGGTGCTGTCACGCATGGTCGATGCCGTGATGATTCGCACCTTTGCCCACGAGACGGTGGAAACCTTTGCCGCGCATTCTTCGGTGCCGGTGATCAACGCCCTGACCGATGACTTTCACCCGTGCCAGTTGCTGGCCGATGTGCAGACCTTTGTCGAGCACCGTGGCAGCATCCAGGGCAAGCGGGTGGTGTGGGTCGGCGACGGCAACAATATGTGCAACTCCTACATCAACGCAGCGCGCCAGTTCGACTTCGAGCTGGTGGTGTGTGCACCGGAGGGTTTCGATCCGCGCACAGACCTGATGCAGGAAAACAGCGACCGGGTGCGCATCGAGCGCGCGCCGGAACGCGCTGTCGAGGGCGCTCATCTGGTGGTGACCGATGTCTGGGCGTCCATGGGTCAGGAAGAAGAACAGGCCCAGCGCGAAGCCGCCTTCCGCAATTACCAGGTCAGCCCGGCCCTGATGGACCGCGCCGATCCGCAAGCGCTGTTCATGCACTGCCTGCCCGCGCACCGGGGCGAGGAAATCAGCCACGATATGCTGGATGATCCGCGCGCGGTGGTCTGGGACGAAGCAGAAAACCGGCTGCATGCGCAAAAGGCGCTGCTGGAGTTTCTGCTCTGATGCGCCAGTATTGACGGGGAATCATGTCTGAGCCATTGCTGAGCCTGAACCGGATTCATTGCCGTTACGACGACAACGAGGTCGTGCGCCGGGTCAGCTTTACCTTGCAGGCCGGCCAGATTGCCTGCCTGCTCGGACCGTCTGGCTGCGGCAAGACCACCACCCTGCGGGCCATCGCCGGGCTGGAGCCCCTTACTCAGGGCCGCATTCATATCAACGGTCGCGAAGCGTCGCGGGCTGGCTGGCAATTGCCGCCAGAGCGGCGCGGCCTCGGCATGGTATTTCAGGATCATGCGCTGTTTCCGCACCTGAGCATCGGCGAGAACGTCGGTTTTGCCCTGCGCCGCGAAAACCGCGAGGCTCGCCGGCAGCGCGTGGCCGAGTGTCTGGAGATGGTGCGCCTGGGCGGCATGGAAAAACGCTACCCGCACGAATTGTCCGGCGGCCAGCAGCAACGCGTGGCGCTGGCGCGGGCACTGGCGCCCCGACCACGCCTGATCCTGCTTGATGAACCCTTTGCCAGCCTGGACCTGGATCTGCGCCGCCAGCTGAATCAGGAAGTGCGCGACATCCTGCTGCACGAAGGCATTACCGGCGTCATCGTCACCCACGATCAGGAAGAGGCGTTCGCCATTGCCACGCACGTCGGCATCATGCGCGACGGCGAGATGATTCAGTGGGACAGTCCTTACAACATCTACCACTCACCGATCACGCGCTTTGTCGCAGAATTCGCTGGCTCTGGTGCGTTTCTGGAAGGCACGGTGCTACCGGGTGATCGTGTGGCCACCGCCGCAGGCGAACTGCAAAGCCATCGCCCGCTGGGTTACCCGCCAGGGTCGCCGGTCACCGTGCTGCTGCGTCCGGAGGACGTGGTGGTGGATGATCACGGTCCATTACGCACTTCCGTTATCCACCGTGTCTTTACCGGCCCCAACATTCTCTATCGGCTGGCGCTGGATAATGGTGAGCAGTTGACCTGCCTGACCGGCAGCCATGAAGACATGCCCATCGGGGCGGCCCTGCCGGTGCGCATTGCGGCCAAGCATCTGGTGCTTTTTTCCGACCAACGCCCCTCAGCTTAATCATGCCCCGCCGCAGGAGACGTGGCTGCCCGTGAGCGTGATCACACACGAAAGCATGTCAGAGATATCCTACAGACAAGCGCGAAAGTGCTTGCTAGGGTGTCCGCGTTCAAAGGATTGCTGTTCAGGAGGAACACACCGTGCATCCCGTTTCCACAGCCCGTTCCCGCCCTCATCAAACACAGAGCGCCGCACGCACCGCAATCGGCACTCTCGTACACAAAAATAATCAATTTTTGCTGCAAGGCAAAGAAACCGAGCCCGCTCTTCGACCAGTGAGTGAGCGCGAGCAGGCCGTTCACGTCGCCGTCATTTCCTGACACTGCGCAGATAAAAGGGGGAACGCATGTCTTCCACGCAACAGATCAGCCAGTGC
>PNLU01000139.1 GCA_013823245.1 Alcanivorax sp. | reverse complement strand
CAGTCGTGCGGCCTGCTCGCGCCAGAAGGCCTCCGGCGTCTCGACGCTGCGCGCATACAGGGCCTGATACTCCGCCTCACCGATCCAGGCGTTCTCCCGAAAATGCGGTTTGATGGATACGGCGTGGTCCAAGGCGTCGCCAGCGGTTGCGGTTCCCTGAGCAGGCATGACAGCGGTTCCTCCAGTAAAGAGTGGTCCTTTACCTGAGTCTGCGCCTGGCCCCGCTGCGGCTGAATTAGACTTTGGTCGTTCGACCTCCGGGTTTAGACCTTTTGCCAATAGATCACAAAGCCTTCACGGCGAGACGCTTGGGCGGGACAACTCAGGAGGACTTGGATAATGAAAACAATGTTTCCACGCGCTGCTCTGGCAGCATCCATCGCTCTGGCTGCCAGCGCGGCTGGCGCACAAACCCTGGAAGACCGCGTTGCCGCGCTGGAAACGCAGGTGGCTGGCACGACCAAGGTGCAGTTCGGGGGCTATATCAAGGCAGATGCCCAGGTGACGCGCTACAACCGGGATGCCAGCGGTGTGCCGCAGATCGGCCGGGATTTCCTCGTGCCCAGCACGATCCCCACTGCCGGGGACGGCGGTGGCGCCACCACGGACTTCCACGCCAAGGAGAGCCGCTTCTGGCTGCGTACCAACACCGACACAGGACAAGGCGTGCTCGGCACCTATATCGAGCTTGATTTTCTGACCCAGGCGATTGGCGACGAGCGCATCACCAACAGTTATGCACCGCGCATTCGCCACGCGTTTGCCACCTGGGGCGACGTCCTGTTCGGACAAACCTGGTCAACCTTCTTTGATGTGGCGGCGCTGCCGGATCTGCTCGATTTTGTCGGGCCGGTGGGCACCACACTGGTGCGCCAGGCGCAGGTGCGTTACAGCCCCGGGCAGTGGGATATCGCGCTGGAGAACCCGTCATCGACCTTGTACGACCCGAATGACCTGATCGGTAATCCAGCCACGATTGACGACAACCGCTATCCGGATCTGATCGTGCGCTATCGCGTTCCGCTTGATAACGGCAGCCTGAGCATCGCGGCGATGGGGCGTGAACTGGCCTATCGTGATGGCGCGCAGCGTGAGAGTGAATATGGCTACGGTGTCAGTGTGGCAGGCAGATGGTTGCTGGGGGATTCCGGCAACGATATCCGTGCGCAACTGGTGGGCGGTAACGCCGTAGGGCGCTATCTGGGTCTGAATGCCTTCCGTGCTGGTGAGATCGAAGCGGACGGCAGTATCGAGCTGATCGACACCTGGAGTGCCATGCTCGCCTACCGCCACCTGTGGACGGATCAGTGGCGTTCAAGTGTCGCGGTGTCCTATGCCGAAGCCGATAACCCCGACAGCCTGCCGGGTAGCACGGCCAAGGCGTATCGTACAGGCCACGTCAACCTGATCTATTCCCCGGTGCAACGCCTGGAATTCGGTGGCGAACTGATCTGGGGCCAGCGTGAGAACGAAGACGGTCAGCGTGGTGAAGTGGGTCGCGTACAGCTGTCGGCAAAAATGGCCTTCTGAACCCGCTTTGATATCAGGCCAGAATAGAAAAACGGAGCCTCAGGCTCCGTTTTCTTATCGGCTTTCTTTTTTCTGGTCTCAGTCCAGATCAGCAGGATACACGCCGTGTTCGTCATGCACTTCCCGGCCACTCAAGGGCGGATCGAATACGCATGCGACCACCATGTCTTCATCACCGCCGTACAGGTAATGTTCGTCATGCTCATTGAGCAGATAAACGGTGCCCGGCTGCAGGTCATAGACCTTGCCATCAGCGATGGTTTCCACCCGGCCATTACCGGAGATGACATACACGGTCTCCAGATGGTTCTTGTAGTGGATGTGCGTCTTCGTGCCCTTGAAAATCGTGGTGATGTTGAAAGAATGTCCCATCTTGTCTTCTTTGAGCGACAGGCGGACGGACTGCCAGTTGCCGTTCTCTGCGCGCACCAGGCGCTCGCTAGCCAGGGCTTCCTTCAACGTACGGACGATCATGGTGGGGGACTCTCCTCAATCAGGTAAAAAGGAGCCCCTCCCGGGAGATGTAACCCGGGGCGTTGGCGCCGGGTTACGGGAGGGGCAGTGTGACGCTGTGCCGGAGGTGCTCTGGTCAGGCAATTGCGGACAGATTGTTGCGACGGTCCTGCTTGACCTTGTCCTTCATGACCGTGGCCACGCTTTCCTCAACGATATCCAGACCACGATGCAGGTCTTCCTCGGAAATGGTCAGCGGGCACAGGGTCTTGATCACCTGATCGTCGGCGCCGGAGGTTTCAATCACCAGCTTGCGCTTGAAGGCCTCGCTGGTGATCTCGCCTGCGAGCTCGCCGCTCTGGCAGACCAGGCCCTGCATCATGCCGCGACCGGTCAGGTGGAAGAAGTGATCGTCATAGCGATCCGCAATGGCGCGGAAACGCTCGGTGATGATGTCACCCTTCCTCTTGATCTCGGTCGAGAAGGTGTTGTCGCGCCAGTAGTGATCCAGCGCCGCAGCCGCTGTGACGAAGGCCGGGTTGTGGCCACGGAACGTGCCGTTATGCTCACCCGGCTTCCACTGATCCAGTTCCGGACGCATCAGCACCACCGCAAACGGCAGGCCGTAACCGCTGAGGGACTTGGACAGCGTGATGATGTCAGGCTGAATGCCCGCTTCGTCAAAGCTGAAGAAGGTGCCGGTACGGCCGCAACCCGCCTGGATGTCATCGACGATCAGCAGCATGTCGTGCTTGCGGCATACCTTCTCCAGGTTGCGCAGCCACTCGAAGCTGGCAGCGTTGATACCGCCTTCGCCCTGCACGGTTTCAACGATCACTGCTGCCGGGTGGTCGATGCCGGAGGAGCTGTCAGACAGCTGCTTGTCGATGTATTCCGTTGTGTCGAAGCCGTTGCCCATGTAGCCGTCGTACGGCATCACGGTGGCACCGCTCATTTCCACCCCGGCAGCGCCGCGATGGTGGCTGTTACCGGTTACCGCCAGCGAACCCAGCGAAACGCCGTGGAAGCCGTTGGTGAAGGTGATGACATTGGAGCGGCCCTTCACATTCCGGGCGATCTTCAGCGCAGCTTCCACCGCATTGGTGCCGGTCGGGCCGGTGAACTGGACGATGTACTCCATGTTGCGCGGCTTGAAGATCACATCATCCAGCATGTTCAGAAAGTTGCGCTTGGCCACGGTGTGCAGGTCCAGGCCGTGCACGATGTAGTCTTCGGTCAGGTAAGCCACCAGCTTTTCTTTCAGGACCGGGTTGTTGTGGCCATAGTTCAGCGTGCCAGCGCCCGCCAGGAAATCCAGGTAGGCCTCGCCGTCCTCGTCGTACAGGTACGAGCCTTTGGCCTTGCTGAACAGGACCGGAAAGCTGCGGGCGTAACTTTGTACTTCAGATTCAATGCGGTCAAAAATCTTGGTATCCATGGGTCGCACCTCCCAATGCGTTGATGCTCGGATTCAATGGTCAATAGATATGTCGGGGGCTCAGGCGTTGTCGCGATTGAACGGACCAATCCTCAGCAAGTGTTCGTCCTTGTGTTCACCGGCGAAGTGCAGGCGGCTGTCGAAGAAGATGAATTCTTCTGTTGGCATGCGTCGGGCATAGGCAAAGCTGCGGAACATACCCCAGGATGCCTCGTTATCCGGCGTGATGGTGGTCTCGATGAACTGGACGTTGGCGCAGTCATCGCGGTCCAGGATCTCGGCCAGCATGCGCTTGGCCAGACCCTTGCCGCGCGCTTTCTCATGCACGGCAACCTGCCAGACAAACAGCACGTTCTGCTGTCGCGGCGGGATATAGCCGGAGATGAACCCGACCAGGTCACCGTCCATTTCTGCCGCCACGCAGGTGTCGGCAAAGTGGGTGCACTGCAACAGATTGCAGTAGGTGGAGTTCTCGTCCAGCGGCTTGCACTCACTGATCAGCTTGTGCAGGCGCGCGCCGTCCTGGCTCTCCGGTTTGCGCAGGGTGATGTCATCAGCCTGTGCCTGGGGTGTGATGTCCTTCTTCTCTGCAAGCATAGTGGTTACTTTCTGGTCGCTTCGGGAAAGGGGTTGCCGGCACCTTGCGTTGCGTCGCGCTCTTCGCGGCGCCGGGACTGTATATCTGTGGCCGGTTGGGCCCGATCCATGGCGCCGAGATCAAGCACCGGCGATGCATCAATGGCATCGGCATTCATCATGGCCGCTACCCGTTGCAGGGAGCTCAGGATCAACGACTGTTCCCAGTCGCTGAGCCCGCTGAACCGGGCGATGAACTCCTCCTGCAGCGGCGTGGGTGCTCGCTCAAGCAGGGCAGTGCCCTCCTCGGTCAGCCGGGCATAGACCCGCCGCTTGTCGGTGGAGCCGCGCAGACGCTGGATCAGGTCACGCTTTTCCAGGCGATCCAGGATCGTGGTGATGGTCGCCTGACTCAGCGACACCTCATCCGCGATCTCACCCATGGTCATTTCGTCACGGGCGGCAATCGCCTGCATCACCAGCAGCTGCGGAGCGGTCAGCCCGGCAACCTTGCTGAGACGACGCGAATACATATCGGTCGCGCGAATGATGCGGCGTAATGCGATTAACACTTCGTCATGCCTCGCCATGGTTGCTGCGGCTCTCCTGGTGACATCATTTCTGATGAAATCATTTCGTCATATAACCTTGGCAGAGGGCATAAATGCCGGGCTGCCTCGATGAATGAACGGGATTAACTTTAGCAGGCGAAACTTTAGATGTCAAAATATTAGGGGTCTTAATGCGTCTCGCCGGTGCGTCAGCAGTGTGCCCGCCCATTGCTGGTGCGCCGATTGGCACGATCATTTAAATTGATAAACATTAAAGTGTGCGTCTATGGAAATGGCTGGAGGCCGCGAAACCAAAGGGTTTCTGTGTTCTGCGGGTGTGCTCGCTGGTGCCCTCCGGGGGTTGAAAGACGCCGCTGTCGGCCCGATTCTCCGCCCTGGACGCGCAGGATGCCCTGACGCGATGCCCGCATTGATTGTCGGTCAATTTACCGCCGCTTTTCTGGTAGACTGCCCGGCCCCGAGCGACCAGCGCCGGTGCTGAACCGGTGACGGGCCTGCCCGTGACAGACGGAGACCCCGATGAAACGCGAAGATGGTGCCCCCGTGCACACCATGCCTGATGTAGCCAGTACCGCCCCCAGGAAGATCCGTTCCCGGCTGGACTGGGTAGGCATGAGCGAAATTCACCTGCCTGCGCAGGTCAGTGACAGCGTTCATGGCCAGCGGCCGGTGAGCACGTCTATTCAGGCTTACGTCAACCTGGAGGATGTCAACGCCCGCGGCATTCACATGTCCCGGCTCTATCTGATGCTGGAAGAGACCTTTGGCGATCACGCTGTCAGCGCGGCGTCCATTGAGACACTGCTGCGCAACTTCCTGACGACGCACGAGGGTCTGAGCTCCCGCGCATTCGTCAAACTTGATTTCGAGTATTCCGTGCGCCGCCCTTCGCTGAAGAGCAACTACGCGGGCTGGAAAAGCTACCCGGTGTCCCTGACCGGCACGCTGTGTGACCAGGGGCTGACCATCGAGCTGTCGGTGGAGGTGCCTTACTCCTCCACCTGCCCATGCTCAGCGGCACTGTCGCGCCAGTTGATTCAGGATGCGTTCCGCGAGCGCTTCGGCGATGTCGGTTCTATCAATGCCGAGGATGCGGCCGAGTGGCTGGGCACGGAGCAGGGTATTGTGGCGACGCCCCACAGCCAGCGCTCCATTGCGCAGGTGCGGGTGCTGCTGGACCATGCGGAGGATCGTGCCTTCCCGATCACGGCCTTGATCGATCTGATCGAGGGTGCGCTGAAGACGCCGGTGCAGACGGCGGTGAAGCGCGAGGACGAGCAGGAGTTCGCGCGGCTGAACGGGCAGAACCTGATGTTCTGTGAGGATGCGGCGCGTCGTTTGCAGCAGGCGCTGGATCAGGAATCGGAATACACCGATTTCTGGTTGCGGGTGAATCACCTGGAAAGCCTGCATGCGCACAATGCGGTGGCGATCGTGACCAAGAACGTCGAGGGTGGCTATCTGCCGATTCCCTGATTTTTTTGGTTCCATAGCAGTGAAAAAGCCCGCGTCACTCGCGGGCTTTTTTGTTTCGTCGAGTTTGTCGGGGCTGCGGGTTCGGTGCTTCGTAGTCCGGCCTCGGTGCGGGGTAACCCCTTCCAGAAGCCGCCGTAAATACGTCCCTGTAGGCTTGCGTTCGGCTTCCTGCCTCACACACTTCTGGAAGGGGTTACCCCGCACCGAGGCCTCAGTTCAGCGCCAACGACACGAGCGCCACTTCGTAGCTTATCGTCAGAACCAGACTCTCGGTTGGCTGGAAGTGGTTAACCGGGCTGCGCGTGACGGCCCTCGGGGGGCGGGTAAGGGTTTTCTGGACCTTCG
>PNLU01000138.1 GCA_013823245.1 Alcanivorax sp. | reverse complement strand
GAAGCGATCCGTGCCTACGAACAGAAACGGGCGCAGCGGGAGCCCTGGGTGTTCGTTGACGGCCCCACACGACAAGAAGGACAAGCACAGTGAGCAAACAGATTCTGATCATGCCCGGTGACGGCATCGGGCCCGAGATCGTGGCCGAGGCGGTCAAGGTATTGCACGCCGCCACTGCGCGGTTCGATCTGGATATCAGCACCGATGAAGCGCTGGTCGGTGGCGCCGCCTACGACGTGCATGGTGATCCGTTGCCGGATGTGTCTCTGGACAAGGCCCGTGCGGCGGATGCCATCCTGTTTGGTTCCATCGGCGGGCCGAAGTGGGACGCCATCGAACGCAGCAAGCGGCCCGAGCGTGGCCTGCTGCGCCTGCGCGCCGAGCTGGGGCTGTTTGCCAACCTGCGCCCCGCGATCCTGTTCCCGCAACTGGCGGGCGCCTCCAGCCTCAAACCGGAAGTGGTCAGTGGTCTGGATATCCTGATCGTGCGCGAACTGACCGGCGGCATCTATTTTGGTCAGCCGCGCGGCATTCGTGAGGAAAACGGCGAGCGCGTCGGCTTCAATACCGATGTCTACAGCGAGAGCGAAATCCGCCGCATCGGCAAGGTGGCGTTCGAGCTGGCGCGGGCGCGTGGCAAGCGGCTGTGCTCGGTGGACAAGGCCAATGTGCTGGAAGTCACCGAACTCTGGAAAGAAGTGATCAACGACCTGGCCGGGGATTACCCGGACGTCGAGGTGTCACACATGTATGTCGACAATGCGGCCATGCAACTGGTGCGGGCGCCGAAGCAGTTCGATGTCATGGTGACCGGCAACCTGTTCGGCGACATCCTGTCTGATGAGGCGGCGATGCTGACCGGGTCGATTGGCATGCTGCCTTCGGCATCGCTGGACCAACAGCGCAAGGGGCTGTACGAGCCGTGTCACGGTTCCGCCCCGGATATTGCCGGGCAAGGCATTGCCAACCCGCTGGCGACCATTCTGTCGCTGGCCATGCTGCTGCGTTACAGCCTGGACCGGGGTGACGTGGCCACCGCCATTGAAGCGGCGGTAGAAGCTGTGCTCGAGGACGGCCTGCGCACAGCGGATATTCATACGGACGGCTGCCGCAAGGTGAGCACCGCCGAAATGGGCGATGCCGTGGCGGCGCGTCTGAAGGCCTCCTGAACATACACTCGATGAGCAACAGGAGCAGATTATGAAACGGGTAGGATTTGTCGGCTGGCGCGGTATGGTCGGTTCGGTGCTGATGGAACGGATGCGCGCCGAGAACGATTTCGCAGACATCGAGCCGGTATTCTTTTCCACCTCCCAGACCGGTCAGAGCGGCCCGGATGTGGGCAAGGACATCCCGCTGCTGAAAGATGCGCACAGCATCGACGAACTCAAGGCACTGGATGTCATCATCACCTGCCAGGGCGGCGACTACACCAACGAGGTGTTCCCGAAACTGCGCGAAGCCGGTTGGCAGGGCTACTGGATTGACGCCGCCTCTGCACTGCGCATGAAAGACGATGCGGTGATTGTGCTGGACCCGGTGAACCGCCGGGTGATCGACGAGGCCGTGCAGTCCGGCGTGAAAAATTATGTCGGTGGCAACTGCACCGTCAGCCTGATGCTGATGGCCCTGGGCGGCCTGTTCAATGCCGGGCTGGTGGAGTGGGCCAGCGCCCAGACCTATCAGGCGGCCTCCGGCGCGGGCGCCCAGAACATGCGCGAACTGATTGCGCAGATGGGCAAGATCAATGCTGACGTCAGCGGACTGCTGGCGGACCCGAAGAGCGCAATTCTGGATATCGACCGCCAAGTGGCGGCGACCATGCGCGGCGACCTGCCGGTAGACAACTTTGGTCATCCGCTGGCGGGCAGCCTGCTGCCCTGGATCGACAAGCAACTGGATAACGGCCAGAGCAAGGAAGAGTGGAAGGCCCAGGCCGAGACCAACAAGATTCTCGGCCGCGCCGGCAACCCGATTCCCCTGGATGGCACCTGCGTGCGCATCGGCGCCATGCGTTGCCACAGCCAGGCGCTGACCATCAAGCTGACCCGCGATGTGCCGCTGGACGAGATCCACAGCATGCTGGCCGAGGCCAACGACTGGGTGAAAGTGGTGCCTAACGAGCGCGAGGTGACATTGAGAGACCTGACCCCGACGGCAGTGACCGGAACGCTGACCGTGCCGGTGGGGCGCCTGCGCAAGCTGAACATGGGTCCGGAGTACCTGAACGCCTTTACCGTCGGCGATCAGTTGCTGTGGGGCGCGGCCGAACCGCTGCGCCGCATGCTGCGCATCCTGCTTGAGCACAATGTATGACCGATGACCTGACGGGACGCCAGTTCGACATCGCTGTGGTGGGTGCCACCGGCCTGGTGGGCGAAATGCTGCTGGAACTGCTGGGGGAGAGTGACCTGCCGTTGGGGCAGGTCACGCTGCTCGCCTCTGCCGAGTCGGCCGGGCGGCGCCTGGCGCTGCGCGGCCATCACCTGGCGGTGCGCGCGCTGGATGGATTCGATTTCAGTGGCGTTCAGATCGCCTTTTTCGCGGTACCGGAAGCCTTGGCCCGCGAGGAGGCACAACGGGCCGCAGAAGCTGGCGCCATCGTGATCGATTGCAGCGGCGCCTTTGCGGCGGATCAGGATGTGCCGGTGATCGTGCCAGAGGTCAACGCCGACATGCTCGCCGACTTCCGTGAGCGTGGCATCATTGCCAGCCCGTCGCCCGCCGCGATCCAGCTGGCCATGGTGCTCAAGCCGCTCGGTGACCAGGCCGGTCTGGGCGCGGTCAATGTGACCGTGTGCGAGCCGGTGTCCAGCGCTGGCCGGCCGGGTGTCGACGAACTGGCGGGCCAGACCGCCCGCCTGCTCAATGGCCAGAGCCCGGAAGTGAAGGCCTTCGATCGCCAGATTGCCTTCAATGCCCATCCCGAGACCTCACCTGCGCTGCAAAGCGGCGCCTCCCGGGCCGAAGTGCGCCTGGTACTGGAGGTGCTGCGATTGCTGGGTGATCCGGGGCTGCGGCTGAACGCCACCTGCCTGCGTATTCCTGTTTTCTTCGGCACCAGTCTGGCGGTGCAGCTGGAAACGGCGCAGCCGCTGGCCCCCGAAGAGGCGGCGGTGATGCTGGCCAGTGCGCCTGGTCTGGTGGTCAGCGAAGGGCCATTGGGGGCTACGGCGCTGGAAGATGCAGTGGGGCAGGACAGCGTCCGGGTCAGCCGTGTGCGTGCCGATGTGTCACGCGAGCAAAGCCTGAATCTGTCGCTGGTGGCCGACAACCTGCGCAAGGGGGCGGCCCTCAACTGTGTACAAATTGCCCGATTATTGATAAAAGACCATCTGTGATGGATACTTACTGGCAATATGTGACACAGTTTCTAGGTTTGTGCAGTATGCCATTGCACAATTCAGTGATGCTGGATGTCAGTGAAGCTGGGTGCTGATATGTCATGAATCTCCCCGCAGGTGGCAGGCCGCCGTCTCCCGGGGAGAGACATAATAAATAAAGGGTTCAACCATGTTGCGAAGACTTGGGATCGGTTTCACCGCAATGGCACTGCTTTGGCCAGGGCTGGCATCGGCACTGGGGGTAGGGGACTACACGCTCAATTCCTACCTCAACCAGCCGCTGGACATGAAGATCACGCTGCGTGATACCGGCGACCTGAACGAGGAGCAGTTGCTGGTCAGTCTGGCCTCTGATCGCGATTTTGCTGTGGCCGGCGTGGACCGTCAGTCCATGCACAGCGAACTGCGCTTCCAGGTGGACCTGGCTGAAGATGGTACCGGTGTGGTGCGGGTGACCACCCGTCAGCCGGTGCGCGAGCCCTATCTGAATTTCCTCGTCGAGTACCTCTGGCCCACCGGGCGGATGCTGCGCGAGTACACCATTCTGCTCGACCCGCCGAGCTACGCTGCGGACCGCCGCAGCACACCGCAGGCCCCGGCAGCCACCGCACCGACCACGCGCCCCGATCCCGCACCCCAGCCGCGCCCAGAACCCCGACCCCAGGCTACTCCGGAGCGCGATCCACCGCGTGTGGCGACCCCCGACACGCCGCGCCCGGCGACCCGGGAACCGACTACCGCCCGCACCCACACCGTGCGCAGCGCCGACACCATGTGGCAGATCGCCCGTGACAACCGCCCGAACACCAGTGTCTCGGTACAGCAGATGATGATGGTGATCCAGGAAATGAACCCGGATGCCTTCATCAACAACAACGTGAATCTGGTCCGTGAAGGCGCCGTACTGCGCCTTCCGAGCGAAGAGGAGGCACGTCGTCTGAGCACGCGCGAGGCCCTGGCCTCGGTGGCCGAGCAGAATCGCCAGTGGCGTGATCTGCTGGAAGCGCGGGGCATTCAGGCACCCGGCCGCCAGCAACTGGACGGTACGCCTCGCACCCGTGACACCGACGTGGCGACCACGCGCCCTGATCAGGGTCGCGTGACGCTGGTTGCCCCGGACGCCGAAGGCAGCGGAGCTGGCACGGGTGCCGGTTCCGCGCGCGCTGGCGACGGCGCCGCCCTGGAAAATGAACTGCTGCAGCGTGACGAACAGCTGGACCAGATGCGCCGCGAGAACCGCGAACTGGCGGATCGCTTGCGTGACCTGGAAGACCAGGTCAACACCGGCGAAGAAATCCTGCGCCTGCGCAACGACCAGATTACCCGCCTGCAGGACGAATTGCGCCGGTTGCGTGAAGAGCGCGGTATCGAGCCTGATGACGAAGACGATGACCTGCTGGCCCCGTTGCCGGCCCTGATCGGCGCTGATGACGACACCGATGAAGAGCGGCGCGCCAGGGATGATGACGCAGCGCCCGAAGCCCGGGCTGCAGATGCCGACGAAGACGCCACTGAAGAAGATGAAAGCGTTGCCGTTGCTCCGGTGACCCCGGCAGAACGTCAGCGTCCGGCGACCCCGCCGCAGACCACTCCGCCGACGCCGCCGCAACCGTCGCTGATGGACAACCTGCTGGGCAATCCGCTGGTGCTGGCGGGTGCTGCACTGCTGCTGCTGTTGCTGGTGCTGCTGGCCGTCATGCAGCGCCGCCGTCAACAGGCCGCTGCAGAGGCCGATGACGAAGGGGCCATTGAAGCCTTTGGCGACGATGATGATTTCCTGCCGGATCTGTCCGGCGGGGACGACGACGACATGTTTGCGGACGCAGACGACGGCGCAGGCGATGACACCCCTGCATCCGGTCGCCAGGACGCGCTGGAGCAGGTCGAGGTGTTCATGGCGTACGGCCAGTACCCGCAGGCCACTGCCCACCTGCGCAACGCCATCGCCCAGGAGCCGGGCCGCATCGACCTGAAGAAACGGTTGCTGGATGTACTTGTGGAAAGCCAGGACAGCGCGGCCTTCGAACAGGAAGCGACCAAGCTGAGCGGTCTCAACGGCGATCTTGATAGCCATATCGCGGCGCTGCGCCCACGCCTGGGTGGCGATGCCGCCGCCGAGGACGATTTCTCCTTCGATGACCTGGCGATGGACCTCAGCGCCGAACCGGCCCCGCGCAATGAGCCAGCGCCCGTGCCCGAGGACGATGACGAGATCCTGACGCTGGATGACAGTGCTGACGATACAGGCAGCCTGGATGATTTCGGCGACTTTGATCTGGATGTACCGGCAGAGCCCGCTCCGGAAGCGCCGCGCACGCCAGCCGCAGCCAGCAACAAGTACAGCATCAACGACAGCGATGAAGAGAGCCTGTCGGACGAAGAAATTTCCGCCAGCCTGAAGACTGATCCGGTGCTGGAGCTGGATACCGGCGCAGGTCTGCTGGATGACGCTGATTCTGATCTGGATTTCGGCGAGTTGAAGCTGGACGACGTCAGCGATGAGTTCTCCGGTGTCACCAGCGAAACCTCGGTGGTGGATGAAGACGATCTGGATCTGTCCCTGGACGATCTGACACTGGATGAACCGGCTCCCCGTGCGGCGGCGGAGGACAGCCTGACTCTGGAAATGCCGGATGAGCTGGACGACGTGGAGATGGACAGCATCAGTCTGGAAGATGTGAATCTGGACGATATCGAGCTGGAACCTGCGGCAGCGCGCGCGGATGATCTGGACGACATGCTGTCGCTGGACGATGTTCCGGCACCGGCTGTCGAGGAGACGCCAGCGCCTGCGGTGGAAACGCCGCGCCCGGTGACACCTGTGCCGGCGCCTGCGGCAAGCCTGCCGGAGGATGCGGGTCTGGGTGACGATGACGATTTCGATTTCCTGGGCGAAACCGACGAGAACGCGACCAAGCTGGATCTGGCGCGGGCTTACATCGACATGGGCGATACCGACGGTGCGCGCGACATCCTCAACGAGGTGGTCGCCGAGGGCAATGACCAGCAGCAATCCGAAGCGCGGGAGTTGCTGGCCCAGGTGGGCTGATTTCCTGCCTCGGTTGCACGATAAAAAAACCGCCTTCGGGCGGTTTTTTTGTGGTGGTGTGCCGGGTTCGGGTTGGTCACCCTCCAGCAGAGAGGCGTTGAGGCGGGGTACGCCCTTCCGGGACCGCTCAAGCCGTCCATGGGCGCTCTTTCTTTGGCCATCCATGGCCAAAGATGT
>PNLU01000137.1 GCA_013823245.1 Alcanivorax sp. | reverse complement strand
GGTTCCGCCAGGAGGCCTTCTATTACACCCTGGAGCCGCCACTGTTGCGCGGTGATACCGTGGACGGATTCCTGTTCGAGAGCCGCCGCGGATTCTGCGAGCACTATGCCTCGGCCTTTGCCTACCTGATGCGCGCCGCTGGCGTACCCGCTCGCATCGTGGCGGGCTATCAGGGCGGCGAACTCAATCCGGTCGGCAATCATCTGCGCGTGCATCAATACCATGCGCATGCCTGGGTGGAGATCTGGCTGGAGGCCGAAGGGTGGGTCGAGTTCGACCCCACCGGGGCGGTGGCGCCGGAGCGCATCGAGCAGGGCATGGAGCCCTTCCGTGACGGCGGTGGCGGCGCTTTGCAGAACCTGTTTGGCGGGCGCGGTGGGGCGCATCCGTTGCTGGCGCGCTGGCGCAACAGTCTGGATTATATCCAGTTCAGCTGGCAGAAATGGGTGTTGGGTTACAACGAAACGGCGCAACTGGCGTTTCTGGAGCGCTGGCTGGGAGAGGTCTCACCCTGGCGCCTGGCTCAGGTGATGCTGATCGGCATGGTCATCCTGTTGTTGCCGGTGGCCTTGTGGGTGCTGTTGCGCCAGCGGGGTCCGGCCCGTTCGCCCTTGCAGCGCGAATACCGGGCCATGGGCCGTCAGTTGCGCCGTGCCGGGCTGACGTCGCCGGAGCATCTGCCGCCACGGGAACTGGCACGGCGGGCCGGGGAGCACTGGCCTGCGCTGGCCGGGGAGTTCGATCGCTGGGCTGCGTTTTATGAGCAGGCGGCCTATGCGGGTGAAGATGAGCAGGAAAGTCGCCAGCAGCTCCGTCGTCTGCGTCGCCGTTTGCGCTGGCGTCTGCGCGGCTGAGTTCCGCAAGCGCCGACCCGCAGGGTAGTCATTTATCGAAAAAATGTTCCCTTCTGCCCAGCGGGTCAGGCTGGCATTCTTTGGCGCTTTAAAAATAAGGAGATACCGCCATGCCGGTCAGACCGCTACTGCTGGCTGCCTTGCTGTCCGCCACTGTATCCGCTCAGGGTATGGGCCTGTCCGAAGCCTTTGATCTGGCGACCGAGTTCGACCCCGCCATTCCCCAGTCGCTGGCGATCTATGAAGCGGACCGTCTGCGTGGGAAGCAGGTCACGGGCAGTTTGCGGCCGTCGCTGAACGCGTTTGGCAGCGCTGCGGTAGGCCGAGCGCGGGTCGAGAGCAACGTGTTTCCGGGCGGTGAGGATGAGGGCAACGTCTACAACGCCGGGATCGAGTTGCGTCAGCCGCTTTACCGGCGCGACTGGTCTGCGCGGGGTCGCCAGGCCGGAGCGCTGGACCGGCTGGCTGATATCGGACGGGAAGACCGTATCCAGTTGCTGATCCTGCGTGTGGCGGAGCGGTATTTCGGTGTGCTGGAAGCGCGCGACGGCCGTGCCCTGGCGTTGCTGGAGCAGGAGGCGCTGGACAAGGCGCTGGATGATACCCGTAACCGCGCCGAGGCGGGTGTCGTGGCGCGTACTGAGCTGACCGAGGCCCGCGCTCGCGCTGATCTGGCCCGCGCCCGGACCATCCGCGCCGAGGCGGCACTGGATGCGGCCCAGGACGCCCTCAACGAGATCACCAACAATGGCTACGCAGAGCTGCCAGCCCTGGATCGCGATACCGTGTTGCCGCCGCTGATGCCATCGACGGCCGAGGCCTGGCTGGACACGTCGCGCCGGCAAAGCCTGGTGTTATTGCAGGCACAACAGAATCTGGTCAATGCGGAATCGGAACTGGCGGCTCGTCGGTCTGATTACACCCCGACGCTGGATGCCGTCGCGGGATACCAGTATGCCGACACGCGGGATTTTGCCGATGGCCTGGAACGTCGCGAAGCCAGTATCGGCATCGAACTGCAGGTGCCGCTGTACCAGGGCGGCATCACGCGCGCCCGCAGCCGGGAAGCCGGTTTTCGCGCTGAGGCAGCGCGCGCCGAGCTGGCCCGGCTGACGCTGGAAACCGACCGACGTATCCGTCAGCTGTTCCGTGGTGTGCAGGCTGATCTGCTGGAAGTGGATGCCTTGCGGCGGGGTGAGGAATCAGCGGCGGAGGCGCTGGAGGCGACCCGTCACGGCTATGAAGCGGGCACGCGGACCATTCTGGATCTGCTGGATGCCGAAGCGCGCCTGGCCGACGCCCGACGGGGGTTCTCGGCGGCCCGCTACCAGTATCTGGTCAGCCTGCTGAACCTGCGTTATGAAGCGGGTGTGCTGACGGCGGAGGATCTGCGTAGCCTGGACAGCCTGCTCGATCCGGCCTGACCGGGGCGTTGCGGGCGGCGCCGTTCAAGCGACGGCGCCGCCCGCCAACGCGCGGCGAGTCAGTCGCGATACAGACACAGGTAAGCAGTATCCACGGCCACCTTGAGCTGGAAGCGGCTGTCGGCCGGGACTTCGAAGGTGTCTCCGGCGGCGAAGGTCTGCCAGGTGTCGCTGCCGGGCAGTTTGACGGTCAGTGCACCGCTGACCACCTGCATGGTTTCATGCTGGCTGGTACCGAACTCGTATTCGCCCGGCGCCATGACGCCCACGGTGGCAGGCAGGGTCTCGGTCTGGAAGGCAATGGAGGCCACCTGGCCGTCGAAGTACTGGTTTACCTTGAACATGGTTGCTCCGCGTGTGCTGGTGGCGGCGTGGCGACCGCCAGAAAAATGACGCGCGAGTATCGCATCCCGCCGGGCGCCACCGCCACAAAATCCGCTACACTCACACCCGCATTTGCGCTCTGCGCCGTCACTCATTACGGAGACTGAACAAGGTGTCCCTCCCCATTGATGATGTGCTGCCCGCCCTGGCCGAGGCGTTGAATGCGCACGATGCAGTGGTGTTGCAAGCGTCGCCCGGTGCGGGCAAGACCACGCGTGTGCCGCTGGCCCTGCTGGCGGCGCCCTGGCTGGCGGGCCAGCGCATCCTGATGCTTGAGCCACGACGTCTGGCGGCGCGGGGCGCAGCCACCTTCATGGCCCGGCAACGGGGTGAAACCGCAGGTCAGACGGTGGGTTATCGCACCCGGCTGGACACCCGTGTGGGGCCGACGACGCGTATCGAGGTGGTGACCGAGGGGGTGCTGACGCGCATGCTGCAGCAGGACCCGATGCTGGACGGTTACGGCCTGCTGATCTTCGATGAATTCCACGAACGCTCCCTGCAGGCCGATCTGGGTCTGGCACTGGCGCGCGAGGCGCAGCAGGCGCTCCGGCCCTCCCTGCGCTTGCTGGTGATGTCAGCCACGCTCGACGGGGAGCGCGTTGCCGCCTTGCTGGGCGGCGCACCGATGGTGACCAGTGCCGGGCGGCAGTACCCGGTGACCGTGCACTACAGTGCGCCGGGGCGCACGCCCTGGCTGGAGCATGCGGCGCGGGAGATTCGCCAGCGGCTGGGTGGTGATTCCGGCAGCATGCTGGTGTTCTTGCCGGGTGCCGCCGAAATTCGTGCCTTGCAGGCGCGCCTGCAATCCGGGTTACCGGACGATGTGCAGATTCATCCTCTGGCTGGCAGCCTGAGTCAGGCGGAGCAGGATGCTGCCATCGCTCCGCCGCCAGCGGGGCGCCGTAAACTGGTGTTGGCCACCGCCATTGCCGAGACCTCCCTGACCATCGAAGGGGTGCGTACCGTGATTGATACGGGATGGGCCCGTCGACCGCACCATGATCCGGGGTCGGGTCTGACCCGTTTGCTGACAGAACGTGTGTCCGCCGCTGCCGCCGCCCAGCGTGCCGGGCGTGCCGGACGTCTGAGTGCGGGCGAGTGCCTGCGTCTGTGGCCAGAGTCCGAACGTCTGGCCGCCTTTGCGCCCGCCGAAATCAATCATGCCGACCTCACCGATCTGGCCCTGGAACTGGCTGCCTGGGGAGCCAGCGATCCGGCCGCACTGGTCTGGCTGGACCCGCCTCCGGCGGCAGCGCTGGCGAGCGCCAGGGCGCTGCTGACGGCGCTGGGCGCACTGGATGCCCAGGGGCATATCACGGCGCATGGCCGCGCCTTGCAGGGCCTGGGTCTGCCGGTGCGCCTGGGGCAACTGCTGCTGGTGGGCCGGGCTCTGGGGTGCGGGAAGACGGCGGCAGAACTGGCGGCGCTGCTGAGCGAGCGGGATCTGTTCAGTGGCGATCTGGCGCGCCATCAGGGCAGCGACCTGATGCGTCGCTGGCATGCCCTGCGCGGCGAGGGCCCGGCTGGCGTATCGCGCGCGGCAAGGCAGCGCGTGGTGGCGCTGGCACGGCGGCTGGCCGACGGCCATACCGATCAGCAGCCCGTATCCGAGGTGCTGATCGGCTCGTTGCTGGCACAGGCCTGGCCCGACCGGATCGGGCAGCGGCGCGGCCAGGGCGGCCGCTTTCTGCTCAGCAATGGCCGGGGCGCCTGGTTGCCGGAGGAGGACCCGTTGGCCACAGCGGATTATCTGGTGGCCGTGGAGCTGGACGGCGATGCGCGTGATGCACGCATTTTTCTGGCGCTGGCGTTGACCGAGACCAGCCTGCGTGAGGCTTGCGCCGCAACACTGGTGCAGGAAGATCAAGTGGTCCGGGACGCCCGCCAGGATCTGGTGCGTGCCGAGACCGTGGAACGGCTGGGGGCGCTGGTACTGCGCCGTGCATCCCAGGCCAGGCCCGATGCGGCCGCAGTCACGGCGGCGCTGCTGGCGGGCCTGCGCGAGGCCGGGCTGGCGGCCTTGCCGTGGACTCCGGCGTTGCGTCAGTGGCAGGCGCGGGTGCAACTGTTGCGCCGTGAGCTCGGTGACGGCTGGCCAGATGTCAGCGACACGGCGCTTGCTGAGGACCTGGAGCAGTGGTGCGCACCGTTTCTTTCCGGCTTTACGCGCCTGAAGCAGTTGAACAACCTGCCATTGGGACAGGCCCTCACCGCCCTGCTGGATTACCCGGCGCAACAGGCGCTGGCCGCACTGGCTCCAACGCATCTTCAGGTGCCCACCGGCAGCCGTATAGCGCTGGATTACCTGCCTGCGTTGCAGCAGGAGGATGGTCGCCCGGTGCTGGCGGTCAAGTTGCAGGAAATGTTCGGGCAGCAGCAAACACCCCGGGTCGCGGATGGGCGGGTCCCGGTGACCTTGCATCTGCTCTCCCCGGCTCAGCGGCCGGTGGCGGTGACCGGTGACCTGGAGAGCTTCTGGCGGCAGGGGTACCCGCAGGTTCGTCGTGACCTGCGCGGTCGTTACCCGCGACATCCGTGGCCCGAGGACCCGCTCACCGCGTTGCCCCAGCGCGGCACTCGGCGCCCGGGGCAGGGGTCAGGCGGATCATGAAAAGCGTTCAATCATGATGGCAATGTGCCATTATTTAATCTTCTCAATTCAGATTTTTTATATGTAGATGAATAACAATCAACGCATACATGTCACGTTGGGTCCGCAGGTGCCACGGCGTGGGAATGCATTCAGCGAAGCGCTTGGGCGATTGCTTTTACGCTGCATCGGCTGGCGTATCACCGGCACGTTTCCCGATGTGCCGAAGGCGGTGGTGATCGGTGCACCGCACAGTTCGAACTGGGATGCGCTGGTGACCGTAGTCGTGGTTCTGAGCCTGCGTGTGCGGATCAGTCTGATGGCCAAAGACTCTCTGTTTCGCGGGCCCTGGGGACGATTGTTATGTTGGCTGGGTGGTATCCCCATTGATCGTCAGAGCAAGCGCGGTGTCGTCGAGCAGTCGGTCGACAAATTCAACGAACGCGAGAAACTGTTCCTGGGCATTGCGCCGGAAGGCACCCGGACCTCTGCGACCGCCTGGCGAACCGGCTTCCAACAGATTGCCCGTCGCGCCGGTGTGCCGGTGCTGGTGGTAGTACTGGATTATGGTCAGCGCGAAGTGCGCTTTGCCGACGTGGTGTACCCGGGTGAGGATACTGCGGCCGACCTGCAAAGGATTCTGGCTCATTATCGTGGCGCCGTCCCGCGTCGCCCCGAGCGTTTGTCCGCGCCACTGAAAGCGTTGGCAGAGCCACGAAACGATCAACACAAACCCGGTGACTGAGGTATGCTGAGGCTTCAGGTTAGTTACCCAGCCCACTGGACACACAGGAGCACGCCATGACTGACAAGCAGGCCTTCGACAAGGCGCAGAAAGACGTAAAGACCCTGACCAAACGGCCGGGCAATGATGACCTGCTTTTCCTGTATGCGCATTACAAGCAAGGCGCGGAAGGGGATGTCAGTGGCAAACGCCCGGGCATGCTGGATATGGTGGGCCGGGCCAAGTACGACGCCTGGGCCAAGATCAAGGGTATGCCGCGTGAGCAGGCGATGCAGAAATATATTGACAAGGTGGAGGCGCTGCTCAAGAGCCACCGCTGAAGCACCGGGGCACCGGCGCGTTGGCGCTGGTGCCCGTGATCGTTCAGCAATCCTCCATGGCGGTGGTCGCGCGCACCAGCCGCAGTTTTTCATGATCCTCCAGCGCGCAGAGATTCTCGAAAATTTCCCGGATGGTTTCGTTGGGCGCGATGGCGGCCAGCTTGCTGTACAGCTCGATGACGGTATCGTGGAAGGTGAGTGCCGTTTGTACCAGCATCATGATGGCGTCTGCCTGAGTGGCCTCCAGCAGGGTGCCGGGCGGGGTAGGTAGCGGCACGTC
>PNLU01000136.1 GCA_013823245.1 Alcanivorax sp. | reverse complement strand
TGAGGCAGGAAGCCGAACGCAAGCCCCCATGGATGGGTTCACGGCGGCTTCTGGAAGGGCTTACCCCGCACCGAGGCCGTGCTACGAAGCACACAACACCCCAAGACCACCCTAACAACTGAAATCCCCGCCACGCTCGGGCATAATAACGGCCTCTGCTATCGACAGACCGACAAAGGATCATCATGAGCAAGGTTTTCGCCCTGGCACTGGGCTGCGGCACCCAGAATCGTGACGAGCAGTGGCTCGAAGTCTATTACCCGGCCCCGGTCCTGCACCCGGACAGCGCCCTGATCGAGGCCGTGCGCGACACCCTCGATTACGAAGGCGGCAACGTCGCCATCGAGCTCAGCCACCGGCAAGTCGGCCACCTGGCCCGCGCCTGGCGCGAAGCCGATCATGAAGATCAGGCCAGCTACGCCGTCGCCTTCCAGGAATCCGACAACCCCGTCGTGCTGACCATTCTGGAAACCGACGCCGAACCGACCTCGACGCCGGAAGCCTACCTGAAACTGCACCTGCTCTCGCACCGCCTGGTGAAGCCCCACGGCGTGAACCTCAGCGGCATCTTCCCCCTGCTGCCGAACGTGGCCTGGACCAGCGAAGGCGCCGTGGACCTGAATGAACTGCCCGAGCGGCAGTTGATGGCACGTCTGGATGGCCGCGTGCTGAGCGTCGATTCGGTGGACAAGTTTCCGAAGATGACCGACTACGTCGTGCCCAAGGGCGTGCGTATTGCTGACACCGCGCGCATCCGCCTGGGTGCCTATATCGGCGAAGGCACCACGGTGATGCACGAGGGCTTCGTCAACTTCAACGCGGGCACCGAAGGCCCGGGCATGATTGAAGGGCGCATTTCAGCCGGGGTGTTTGTCGGCAAAGGCTCTGACATTGGCGGCGGTGCCTCCACCATGGGCACGCTGTCCGGCGGTGGCAACATCATCATCTCGCTGGGCGAGGGCTGCCTGCTGGGGGCCAACGCAGGCACCGGCATTCCATTGGGTGACCGCTGCACTATCGAGTCCGGGCTTTATATCACCGCAGGCACCAAGGTGAAGCTGCTGGACGAAAAAGGCGAGCTGGTGAATACCGTCAAGGCGCGCGATCTGGCCGGTCAGAGTGACCTGCTGTTCCGACGCAATTCGGAATCCGGGGTGGTCGAGTGTCTGGCCAACAAGAGCGCCGTCTCCCTGAACGAAGCCCTGCACAAGCACAACTGAGGCCAGAACGGCATGTCCGAGCAGTCGGTATCACTGGAACAGCGGGTGCTGGCCTATGCCAGCGAACTGATTCGTCGGCCATCGGTGACCCCGGAGGATGCCGGGTGTCAGCAATGGCTGGCTGAAAAGCTGGCGGCACTGGGCTTTCAATGCGAGCACCTGCGTTTTGGCGAGGTGGACAATCTGTGGGCACGGCGCGGCGAGGCCGAGCCGGTGTTTGCCTTTGCCGGACATACCGATGTGGTGCCCACGGGCGATCTGGCGGCCTGGGATACCGATCCGTTTGCGCCGACGGTGCGCGATGGCCTGCTGTACGGACGCGGCGCGGCGGACATGAAATCCTCGATTGCGGCCATGCTGGTAGCGGTGGAGGATTTTGTCGCGGCGCATCCGGATCATGCGGGCAGCATCGCGTTCCTGATTACGGCGGATGAAGAAGGCCCGGCGGTGAATGGCACCGTGAAGGTGGTGGAAGCGCTGGAAGCACGCGGCGAGAAGATCACCTGGTGTCTGGTGGGCGAGCCTTCGTCCACGGACACCTTCGGCGACATCATCAAGAATGGCCGCCGTGGCTCGCTGGGCGCGCGTCTCAAGGTGAAGGGTATTCAGGGGCATGTGGCCTACCCGCATCTGGCGCGCAATCCGGTGCACCAGGTGGCACCGGCGCTGGCCGAACTGGCGGCACAGGAGTGGGATCAGGGCAACGATTTCTTCCCGGCCACCAGTTTCCAGATTTCCAATATCAATGCCGGCACCGGCGCCACCAACGTGGTACCGGGCGAATGCGATGTGGTGTTCAACTTCCGTTTTTCCACCGAACTGACGGCGGAAGACCTGAAGGCGCGCACCCATGAGATCCTGGATCGCCATGGCCTGGAGTATGACCTGATCTGGACGCTGTCCGGGCAACCCTTCCTGACCGAGCCCGGGGCCCTGGTCAATGCCATGCGCGGCGCCCTGCGCGCCGCCACCGGGCGGGAAACGACCCTGTCCACGGCCGGCGGCACCTCAGATGGCCGCTTTATCGCGCCGACCGGCGCGCAGGTGGTGGAGCTCGGGCCGGTGAATGCCAGTATCCACAAGATCAATGAATGCACACCGGTGGCCGAGTTGGGGCCGCTGGCGGCCGCCTACCGGGGCACGCTGGAGGGCTTGCTGGTACCTTGACGTCAGGTCGCCTAGACTTTGAGGATGAGCAAGGATCAGTCCTTCAAGGCCCTGCAACGCGAGGCCCTGCAGCGCAAGATCGATGCCTACCTGGCCAAGGGCGGGCATATCGAGAAGGTGCCGCCGGGGGTCTCTGGCGTGCCCGAAGGCGGGGACTGGCGCCGCTCGGCGCGCGGCAGCGCTTTCACGCCCGGCAGCCCGCGCAAACCCGAGGTGGACCGCACCCCGTTGACCCGGGTCATGGCCACCATCGATGCCCGCAAGCAACAACAACGCCAAAAGCAACAACGTCAGAAAAACCGGGTTCGACTCCAGCGCCGCGAGCCACGCCGCAAGCTCATCTATGATGACTTCGGCGAGCCCCTGCGCTGGCAATGGGTCGACGAATAATCTTAATGACAACACGTCACGAGGAACCGCGCATGAACGTCGCCGCGTCCGGCTTGCCGCAGGTGGAGGATATCAATCCCGCCACCGGCGAAGCCTTCTTCCAGCTCTCCGAAACCGACCTCTCCACCCTGCCGGACATCATCGCCCGCGCCCGTGAGGCCCAGGCGCAGTGGGCCGCGCGCTCGTTCAGCGAACGCGCCCGCCATATCACACTGATGCGCCGCTATATCGTCGACCATGCCGAGCAGATCGCCAGCATCGTCAGCCAGAGCAATGGCAAGACCCGCGTTGATGCCCTGGCGACCGAAGTGCTGCCCTGCGCGCTGGCCTGCAAATGGTACGCCAGCAACGCCAGCAAGGTGCTCAAGCCACGCAACCGCCCCACCGGCAGCATCCTGTTCTTCAACAAGCGCAGCCGCATGGAGCATGTGCCGCTGGGGGTCGTGGGCATCATCAGCCCGTGGAACTACCCGCTGTCGATTCCGTTCGGTGAAATCGTCATGGCCCTGATGGCGGGCAATGCGGTGCTGTTGAAAGTGGCCGCAGCGACGCCCGCCGTGGGCAAGATCATCGAGGACATCATCGCGGCGGGCGATCTGCCGCCGGGCCTGTTCCATCATATTGTCGGCTCGGGCAGCCAGGTGGCCACCGGCTTCTTCCAGCACGGCATCAACAAGCTGTTCTTCACCGGCTCGGTCAACGCGGGCAAGGTACTGATGGCCCAGGCAGCGGAAACCCTGACCCCGGTGTCACTGGAACTGGGCGGCAACGACCCGATGATCGTGCTGGAAGACGCAGACCTGGAGCGGGCCGCCAACGGCGCTGCCTGGGCCGGCTACCAGAATGCCGGGCAGTCCTGCGGCGGGGTCGAACGTATCTATGTGCTGGCCAGCGTCTACGAGGCGTTTGTCGCCTTGCTGGCAAGCAAGACCCGCGCCCTGCGCCACGGCCCCGGGCATGAACGCTTTGACGTGGACATGGGCAGCCTGACCACCGCCGGGCAACTACGCACCGTGCAGCAGCATGTGGAAGACGCCCTGGGCAAGGGCGCGAAGATTGCGGCGCAGTCCTGCGGCACCGAAGGCGGCCTGTTCCACCCTGCCACCCTGCTCACCGATGTCACCGACGACATGATCACGCTTCGCGACGAGACCTTCGGTCCGGTACTGGCCGTGGTCCGCGTGGCGGATGAAGAAGAAGCCATTCGCCGCGCCAACGACTCGTACCTGGCCTTGACCTCCTCGGTCTGGACCCGCAGCAACCGGCGCGGCCGGGCCATCGCCTCGCGGCTGGAATCCGGCGTCACCACCATCAACGATCACCTCTACACCCATGGACTGTCGGAAACGCCCTGGGGCGGCTGGAAACAATCCGGTATCGGCCGCACCCACGGCCCCGAGGGCCTGTTGGAGATGACCCAGCCGAAAGTGATCAACTGGGACCTCCTGCCCGCCAAACGCAATCTGTGGTGGTACCCGTTTGACGAGACCACCTGGCAAGGGCTGCTCAACGCCCTGCGCTTCGTGTTCCCGCGCTCGGCAGGCGAATGGCTCGGCAGCAGCCTGCGGCTGACCCCGTTCCTGCTGAAGAAGATGTTCACGCCCTGGAAAACCGATCAGTAAAACGGCCCAGATCACCCGACCGCACCAAGCCGTGCGGTCGGGATTTATGACCAATAAGTCACGGAATGCCCGCCTATCACAAATTCAACACCCGTCATTTTTAATCATATAAAACAACCACTTAATGCACCAACGTGGAACCCCCTGCACCATGGTTCCGCACTGCTTTCTGGCAACCTCGACGTGGGCGACGGGCTCGTTCGGCGATATTTCTGACTATTTATTCTTATATTACAGACACATAACTTTACATGATGGCAATCAGCCAGCATTGGCACGCGGCCTGCTTTCACCTGTTCGTGACCGGGAAGGCCCCTGGTCAATCCATCGAACGTAGGGAGGCAACCACCTCTGTCGTGCGCGGCACTTTTGCGCTGACCGCTGCACGGCGTCGTATCAGGACCGCAGTTATGTTCAAAATGAAGCTGATCGTCAGCACCGCCATGCTTGCCACGGCGCTGACCGGATGTGGGGGCTCATCATCCAGCAGTTCCTCACCCTCCGAACCCACCCCTCAACCCTTCTCATTTTCTGAAGCCACTGTAGCCAGCGTGCATGCCGCTATTCTCTCGGGGGAGAAAAGCTGCGAGGACATCGTGCAGGGCTACATTGATCGCATCGAAGCCTATGACTTCAGCATTGAAGGGCCAGAGCTGACCTCCGTGGTCGCCATCAACCCGGACGCCCTGAACCAGGCGATCGAATTCGACCTCAACTTCCCGGTGACCGGCATCGACAAACCCCTGTCCTGCATTCCCATTCTGCCCAAGGACAATATCAACACTGCCGAAATGCCCACCACCGGCGGCGCCACCGCCTTCGAGTTCAACCAGCCCACCAGCGACGCCTACATCATTAACGGTTTGCGTAACGCTGGCGCCATCGTCATCGGCAAGGCCAACCAGGATGAACTGGCTTTTGGCTTTCGCGGAGAGAGCTCCGTCCGCGGGCTCGTGAAAAACGCCTACGACCACTCCAAGGGCGCAGGCGGCTCGTCCTCCGGCACCGGTGCCGCCATCGGCGCCAGCCTGGCCGTCTTTGGCGTGGGCACCGATACCGGTGGTTCAATCCGTGTGCCCTCTTCCCTCGGCGGCCTGGTCGGCATCCGTCCCAGCCTGCGCCTGCTGAGCCTGGATGGCGTCATGCCGCTGGCCACCTTCCAGGACACCGCTGGCCCCATGTGTCGCACCGTGGAAGACTGCGCGCTGGCCATGGATGCCATGGTCGGCTTTGACCCGGGCCCCTACTCCAACCAGCGCAGCCGCTTTGATATCGATGCCCCACTGATCGGCACCGGCGGCGAATATCAGGCCGTGACCGGCATCCCCGCCACCTACACCGCCTTCCTCGACAAGGATGGCCTGAAAGGTGCTCGCATCGGCGTGGTGCGCAGCCTGTTCGGCAACGGCAATGGCGACAACGGTATCATGCAGGCCGTCCTGAACGAGGCGCTCGACAAGATGCGCGAAGCAGGCGCCGTCGTGGAAGACGTGGTGATTCCGGATCAGAGCACCATCCTCAGTCGCTATGCCAGCCTCTCCAGCCTGGAATTCGCCCGCGATCTGCAGGAGTACCTGCAATCCTGGACCAGCGATATGGATGGCCACCTGCGCACTTACCAGGAATTCCAGGACAGCGGCGGCTATCTGAGCAATAACACCAACACCATCCGTAACCGCAACAACATCGGCGAGGATCTGTCGCAGAACGAGACTTATATCCGTAACACGGTGGAGCGCCCGGCCTTTGTTCGTCCGCGTCTGATGCAGACACTGGATAATATCGACAGCGCCGGTCGTCCTGCAGGGGCTCCTTACGATGTACTGCTTTACCCGACCCTGCAGAACCTTGCTGGCTCGCTGGGTGGTAATCCGAGTGCGGGCAGCGCCAACCGTCTGTCGCCGTTCTCCGGCTTCCCGACCCTGACGCTGCCGGCGGGCATGGCGGGTGAGGCATATGGCGTGGACCCGGCCCTGCCGGTGGGCATGGAAATGCTGGCTCGTGAGTTCGACGAAGCCACGCTGATCCGTATCGCCTACGCCTTCCAGGAAACCGTGAAGCCGCGTCAGGCCCCGGTGCATTATCCGGAGCTGGTTGTTGAGGAAGAAGACCAGTAATAGCTCTATTGCAGCAAGAAAAACGCCGATGTGGAAACGTCGGCGTTTTTTTGTTGTAGCGCTTGAGTTTTGTCTGTGGGCACCCTGTAGCGCGGCCTCGGGGAGGGGGACTCCCTTCCCGAGGCCTCAGTTCAGTGCCAACGACGCGAGCGCCACTTCGTAGCTGGTCGCAAGAACCACACTCCCGGTTGGCTGGAAGTCGTT
>PNLU01000135.1 GCA_013823245.1 Alcanivorax sp. | reverse complement strand
GGCATCCATGCCTCTCGACAGTCCTGAAACCCTTTACCCGCCCCCCGAGGGCCGTCACGCGCAGCCCGATCTTCAAGCTGCCAGGCAGCCGATTGTTTTGTTCCTCCAGCAGGCGCTATAGCTACCGGACTTCAAATCTCGCTGCGGCGTTGAGGCGGGGTACGCCCTGTAGGGACATCTTTGGCCATGGATGGCCAAAGAAAGAGCGCCCACGGACGGCTTGAGCGGTCCCGGAAGGGCGTACCCCGCCTCAACGCCTCCCTGCTGGAGGGTGACCCTCTGGCTGGAGAGGGTGACCCACTGTCAGCAAGGCAGGGAAATAAATCGCCTGACGGCGGCGGCAATATCCGGCTGCCCGAACACACCATGGATGACGGCGACGGCATCGGCCCCGGCGGCCAGCAATTGCGGCGCATTATCCGGGTTCACACCGCCGATGGCCACCACCGGCACGCCGAGCGTGCGGGCCTGCTCCAGAACGGACAGCGGGGCGGCGGGGGCCTGGGGTTTGGTGTGGGACGGGAAGAAGCGGCCGAAGGCGACGTAGTCGGCGCCTTCGGCGATGGCGTGTTGGGCCAGATTGATATCGCCATGGCAGGTCACGCCGATCAGGGCATCCGGGCCGAGCAGGGCGCGGGCGCGAGCCACGCCGCCGTCCTGCTGGCCGATGTGTACGCCTGCGGCGCCGCTGTCGCGGGCCAGCTGCGGGTCATCGTTGATCAGCAGGGTGGCGTTGAAGCGGGTGCACAGGGCGGCCAGAGCGCACGCTTCGTGCAGGCGCGTGGCGGCCGGGGCGGTCTTGTTGCGGTATTGCAGCAGGCGCAGGCCAGCGGCGAGGGCGGTTTCGCAGGCGGACAGCAGGGTGTCGCCCGGGGTCAGTGCCGGGTCGGTGATGGCATACAGGCCGCGAACGATGTCAGCCGCGCTCATGGGGCTGGCCTGTGGTGAGGCGGTCGGGGATCAGTTGGCCCTGACCGGCTTGCCAGGCGTGGCGCAGGGCGCCGTGGACGTAATCCTGGGCCTGGGCGAGGGCGGTGGGCAGGGGCAGGCCCGCGCCCAGGTGGGCGGCGCAGGCGGAGGCCAGGGTGCAGCCGGAGCCGTGGTAGGTGCCGGGCAGGCGTGGCCAGGCCCAGTGCTGTACGCCTTCGGCGGTGTACAGGTGGTTGCGTACTTCCGGGGTGTCGTCGTGGGTGCCGGTGATCAGTACGGCGGGGCAGCCTGCGTCCAGCAGCCGGGCGCCGCAGTCGTCCAGGGTATCGGTGCCCGCCAGTTTCTGCGCTTCGGGCAGGTTGGGGGTGGTCAGGGTGGCGCGCGGCATCAGTTCGCGCAGCATGGCCGTGGGCACGGTTTCGCCGGACAGGCTGCCGCCGGCTTCGGCGGCCAGTACCGGGTCGAGCACCACGGGGACGCCCGGCAGCCGGTCGAGCAGGCGGGCGATGAAGGCGATGATGTCGGGGCTGCCGGTCATGCCGATCTTGACGGCATCAAAGCGCATGTCCGCGAGCAGGGCATCGGCCTGGCGTTGCAGCAGGTCGGTGCTGACCAGTTCGAAGCCGAGCACGTTCTGGCTGTTCTGCACCGTCAGTCCGGTAATCAGGGTGGCGGCAAAGCCCCCCAAGCTGTGGATGGCTTCGATGTCGGCATGGATGCCCGCACCACCGGAGGGGTCGTGCCCGGCAATGACCAGAATGTTGGGCTTCATGGGGCGCACCTCAGAAGGGTTTGACCACCGCCAGAATGACAATGGCGATCAGGAAGACCACCGGTACTTCATTGAACCAGCGATAGAACACATGGCTCTTCGTGTTGGCATCGGCGGCGAATTTCTTCATGTAGGCCAGGCACACATGGTGGTAGCCCACCAGCAGAAAGACCAGCAGCAGCTTGACGTGCATCCAGCCCATCTTCATCCAGGCGGGGTTCAGCCACAGCAGCCAGAAGCCCAGCACCAGGGTGGCGATCATCGACGGGGTCATGATGCCCCGGTAGAGCTTGCGTTCCATGATCTTGAAGCGCTCGCGGCTGACGCTGTCCTCGGCCATGGCGTGATAGACGAACAGGCGCGGCAGGTAGAACAGGGCGGCAAACCAGGTGACAACCGCGATGATATGGAAGGCTTTGACCCAGAGCATGGAGGTGTCCTGTGTTGGCAACGGTGGGCGGAAAGGGAGGCTGATTGTAGCAGTGTCAGAATGAGGGCGCAGTGATCGGCGGTTGCTGCGGGGGGCTGGCCTTTCTATCATGCATCGTTTCCCCGAATCGCAGTCACGCAGTGGAGAGCAGTATGGGCGCGTCCCCGAAGACCTTCCGGGCAGGCATTGTTGGCGGAACCGGCTACACCGGTGTCGAGCTGCTGCGCCTGCTGGTCAATCACCCGCAGGTGGAGGTGGCGGCGATCACCTCGCGCAGCGAGGAAGGGGTGGCCGTGGCGGACATGTTCCCGAACCTGCGCGGGCATCTGGATCTGCGCTTCACGGTGCCGGATGTGGCGCAGCTGGCCGAGCTGGACGTGGTGTTCTTCGCCACGCCGCACAACGTGGCCATGCGCATGATGCCGGAACTGATGGCGGCCGGGGTACGGGTTGTGGACCTGTCGGCGGACTTCCGGCTGCGTGATGCGGACCTGTGGGCGGACTGGTACGGCGAGAACCATGCCTGCCCCGATCTGCTGGCGCAGGCGGTGTACGGGCTGCCGGAGCGTAACCGGGAGGCGATTGCCAACGCACAACTGGTGGCCTGCCCGGGCTGTTACCCCACCGCGATCCAGCTCGGTTTCCTGCCGTTGCTGGAGAACAACCTGATCGATGCCCGGCGCCTGATCGCCAATGCGGGTTCCGGGGTCAGCGGTGCGGGCCGTCAGGCCAAGGTGCCGATGCTGCTGGCGGAAGCGACCGAGAGCTTCAAGGCCTATGGCGCCTCGGGCCACCGGCACCTGCCGGAGATCGAGCAGGGGCTGGCGGACATGGCGGATGACCTGGTGTCGCTGACCTTCGTGCCGCACCTGGTGCCGATGATTCGCGGGATTCATGCCACGCTGTACAGCACCTTGCTGGACCCGAGTCTGTCGCTGGGTGACCTGCAGGAGCTGTATGAACAGCGCTACGCCGATGAACCGTTCGTGGATGTGATGCCGGCAGGCAGCCATCCTGAGACGCGGTTCGTAAAAGGCGCGAATGATTGCCGGATTGCGCTGCATCGGCCGCAGGGTCGTGACACACTGGTGGTGTTGTCGGTCATCGACAATCTGGTCAAGGGTGCTTCCGGCCAGGCCATCCAGAATATGAACATCATGCTCGGCCTGCCCGAGCGCGCGGGCCTTGAAGGCGCCGCGTTGCTGCCATGATCACCAGGAATCAAGCCATGCCCGGGAACCGCCGCAAGAAGCGTAGCAGTGAATTGACCCTGATGCCGGTGGACCTGCGGCGCCAGTACTGGATGCGCGGGCTATTGACCCTGGTGGCGGTGCTGGCGGTGGTGCTGGCCTTCTTCGGTGGCTACCACAGTGGCGGCAGTGACGGCTGGGCGACCAACATCGAACAGCAGCGCCTGAAGAGCAAGGTGCGGCAGCTGGAGACGGCACTGCGCGAGGCGCGCGACGAACTGGTGATGCATCGCACCGGCAGTGAAGTGAGCTATCAGGCCCAGGAACAGGTGCGCCAGGAGTTGCGTGCCCTGCGCGACCAGATTGCCGAGCTGGAAGAGGCGGCGGCCTTTTACAAGAACGTGATGTCGCCGGGTTCCGGCGAGCAGGGTTTGCGCATCGAGCGGTTTGAGCTGAGTGCCACGGAGACACCGGGGGTGTTCAGTTACAGACTGGTGTTGACGCAGGTCGGCGATAACAGCAACTTTGTCGCCGGGGAAGTTTCCATGACCCTGGATGGACAACAGGACGGCAACCGGATCACCGTGTCCGGCAATGACCTCATCAGTCAGGATGACAGCACAACACGGTTCCGTTTCCGTTATTTCCAGGAGCTTTCCGGCCGCCTGGAACTGCCCGGCGAAGTGCTGCCGCGCAACATCACCGTGGAGGCCGTGGCGTCGGGTCGCGGCGGGCAACGGACGGAGCGTCAATTTGGCTGGCAGTTACAGGAGAGAGACAGTGCTCGGGCGGGATAAGAAAGTACGCGAGGATTACCGTAATCATACCCTGGTGGCGCCGACCGCCGAGATCAAGGGGGATATCAGCTTCTCCGGTGGCCTGCATGTGCAGGGCCGTGTGGAAGGCAACATCACCGTGTCCGGGCAGGGCGGTCGGCTGGTGATTGGCGAAAGCGGTGTGATCAAGGGCGAGGTGCGGGTGCCGCGCATCGTCATCAACGGCCGGGTCGAGGGCGATGTGCATGCCACCGAGCAACTGGAGCTGGCCGAGAAAGCCGTGATCGAGGGCAACGTCTACTACAACCTGATCGAAATGGTGGTGGGCGCCCAGGTGAACGGCAAGCTGGTCCGTCAGGGCGAGCGCAAGAACCTGCCGGCGCCGGATACCGGCAAGGCCGCCGCTGAGGTTGCTGACAGCAAGCCTGCCGGTCAGCCGAATACTTGACTATAATGGTCGGGTATCGGACCCTATGCGGCCTTAATGCTGTTTCAACAGGTTCCCTGACCGACCATGACCGACATGATCACCCTGACCGATCGCGCTGCTGCCAAGGTGCGCGATCTGCGTGACGAAGAGGGCAATCCGGAACTCAAGCTGCGGGTGTACATCACCGGCGGCGGCTGTTCCGGGTTTTCCTACGGCTTCACGTTCGACGAACAGGCCAAGGACGACGACACCCGCGTGGACAATGGCGGGGTCACGCTGCTGGTGGATGCCATGAGCATCCAGTATCTGGCCGGTTCCGAGGTCGATTACGAACAGGGACTGATGGGCTCGCGCTTCGTGATCCAGAACCCGAATGCCACCTCCACCTGCGGCTGCGGTTCCTCCTTTTCCATCTAAGCGTTCTTAACTGTTCTTGCGGTCGGCTTGCCGGGCGGGGCACTCTAGGGCCTGCGCTATAACTATCAAAGGCAGGCCGATGAGCAATGCTTCCGTGCCGCGTGATCGCGACAATGACTACACCACCGCCATGGCCGAGGCGCGCCGCCAGTTTGTGCGCGAGCGCACCGGCACCGCGCTGACCCATGTCGGGCAGACCTCCATCGACCCGGCCCTGTTGCCGGGCAATATCGAACATTTTGCGGGTGTGGCCCAGGTGCCGTTGGGCATTGCCGGGCCGCTGCGTATGCAGGGCGAACATGCCCAGGGTGATATCTATGTGCCCATGGCCACCACTGAGGGCACGCTGGTGGCCAGTTACAATCGCGGCATGCGACTGGCGCGCGAGGCCGGGGGCATCACCGCAACGGTGATCGACGATGCCATGCAGCGCGCTCCGATTTTCGTGTTCGAGAATGCCCGTTATGCGCGGGATTTCGGCCACTGGGTCAGCACACACTTCGAGCAGATCCGGGCGCAGGCGCAGGCGACCACGCGCAGCGGGCAATTGCGCGACATCGAGCAGTACGCCCAGGGCAAGATGCGCTGGTTGCGCTTCAACTACACCACGGGCGATGCCGCCGGGCAGAACATGGTCAGCAAGGCCACGCGTGAGGCGTGTCAGTGGATTCTGGCGCAGAAGCCCCCGGGGCTGGAGCATTTTTCGCTGGCCGCCAACTTCGATACCGACAAGAAGCATTCCCAGGTCAATACGCTGCACACGCGCGGCAAGCGGGTGGTGGCGGAAGTGACCCTGCCCGCCGCGTTGATCCGCGACATCATGCATACCTCGGCGGAGGCGCTGCATCGCCAGCGCCAGCTCAGCAACATGGGCGCGATGATGGCGGCTTCGGTGAATAACGGCTCGCATTTTGCCAACGGGATTACGGCACTGTTCATTGCCTGCGGCCAGGATGTGGCCAATGTGGCCGAGTCGTCGGCGGGCATGGTCTATGGCGAGCTGAAAGACAACGGCGATTATTACTTCTCGATCACGATTCCGTCGCTGATTGTGGCCACCTACGGTGGCGGCACCGGCCTGCCGACGCAGCGCGAGTGTCTGGAGATGATGGACTGCTATGGCAGCGGCAAGGTGCTGCGGCTGGCCGAGATTGTCGCCGGTGTGGTGCTCTGTGGCGAGTTGTCGCTGAGCGCGGCGATCGTGTCGGACCAGTGGGTGTCCAGTCATGATCGCTATGGCCGTAACCGGCCCTGATTGCCTGGTTTGTTTTTCTGGTTTTATTTTCGGGAGATGTATTGATGCGTGCGCTACAAGTAGAAGCCTTTGGTGATCCCTCTGCCCTGAAGGTCTCGGAGGTGCCGGAGCGGGCACCCGGCAAGGGCGAAGTGATGCTGGCGATGGCCGGTGTCGGGATTGGCTATTTCGATGGCCTGCTGGTCAAGGGGGAATATCAGATCAAGCCGCCGTTGCCGTTTGTGCCGGGCAGTGCAATTGCCGGGGTGGTGGAGCAGGTGGGTGAAGGGGTGAGCCATCTGAAGGTCGGCGACCATGTCGCCAGCTTCGCCTTGCTGGGCGGGATTGCCGAGAAAGTGACCCTGCCCGCGATGTCCTGCTTTGCGCTGCCGAAAGACGTGCCGCTGCTGGACGCCGCCAACTATTTTATTGCGTACGCCACCGGGCTTTATGGCCTGCGTGAGTGCGGCCGGCTGAAAGCCGGCGAAACCCTGCTGGTGCTGGGTGCGTCGGGCACCACCGGATCGACGGCGATCGAGCTGGGCAAGGCTATGGGCGCGCGGGTGATTGCCTGCGCCTCAACCGAAGAAAAGCGCCAGCGCTGTCTGGACGCCGGGGCTGATCTGGCCGTGGATTACACTGCGGAGGACTGGCGCAAGCAGGTCAAGGCGGCGGCCCCGGCGGGGGTCGACGTGGTCTACGATCCGGTTGGTGGCGCCACGGCGGAACCGGCGCTGCGGTTGCTGGCCCC
>PNLU01000134.1 GCA_013823245.1 Alcanivorax sp. | reverse complement strand
GCCCTGGATCATGAAGTTGCTGATTACCCGATGAAAGATGGTGCCGTTGTAGAAGCCGTCTTTGACGTACTGGACGAAGTTGGCAACGGTTTCCGGCGCCTTCTCGGCGTCCAGGGCAATGACGATCTTGCCATAGGTGGTGGTGAGTGCGGCTTTCATCGGGTGGTCCTCCGAGCTTTGACTGACAGGGGTCGCACTGTACACTAGCGGCCCCGGTGACCGGAACCTTTTCCTTGCCTCAGGAACCCTGTAAACGCATGAGTGAACGCAGCGAGACGCCGACCCATTTCATTCGTCAGATCATCGACCGGGATCTGGCCGAAGGCAAGCACGACGGGAAGGTGGTGACCCGTTTTCCGCCGGAACCCAACGGTTATCTGCATATCGGCCACGCCAAGTCGATCTGCCTGAATTTCGGGCTGGCGGAGCAGTACGCGGGTGCCTGTAACCTGCGTTTTGACGACACCAATCCGGAGAAGGAATCGGACGAGTATGTGAACTCGATCCGCACGGATGTCGAGTGGCTGGGCGGTCGCTGGCAGGGCGATGTGCGCTTTGCCTCGGATTACTTCGAGACCATTCACGACTGCGCCCTGGCGCTGATCAGGGCGGGCCACGCCTATGTGGACACCCAGAGCCCGGAGCAGATGGCGGCCAATCGGGGCAATTTCACGACCCCGGGCACTGACAGCCCGCACCGCGACCGCAGCGTCGAGGAGAATCTGGCCCTGTTCGCGGACATGCGTGCGGGCAAGCTGGATGAGGGGCAGGCGGTACTGCGGGCGCGTATCGACATGGCTTCACCGAACATGAACCTGCGCGACCCGGTGCTGTACCGGATCCGCAAGGCGCGTCACCACCATACCGGTGACACCTGGTGCATCTATCCGATGTACGACTTCACCCATCCGATCTCGGATGCGATTGAGGGGATCACGCACAGTCTGTGTACCCTGGAGTTCGAGGCGCACCGACCGCTGTACGACTGGGTGCTGGACACATTGACCGGGCTGGTGGACTTCCCCAGCCGCCCGCGTCAGTACGAATTCGCCCGTCTGAACCTGAATTACACCCTGACCAGCAAGCGCAAGCTCAAGCAGCTGGTGGACGAGGGGCATGTGTCCGGCTGGGATGATCCGCGCATGCCGACCATCTCCGGTTTGCGTCGCCGTGGCTATACCCCGGCGTCCATCTGGCGTTTCTGCGACATGGTGGGCGTGGCCCGGGCCGACTCTGTGGTGGATGTGGCCATGCTGGAAGCGGCCATCCGCGATGACCTGAACCAGCATGCACCCCGGGCCATGTGTGTGCTGCGGCCGCTGAAGCTGGTGATCGAGAACTGGCCAGCGGGGCAGGTGGAGCAGCTGGAGGCTCCCCAGCACCCGCAGAACGAGGCCATGGGCACACGCCAGATCCCGATGTCCGGTGAGGTGTTTATTGACCGCGAGGACTTCCTGGAAGAAGCGAACAAGAAGTTCAAGCGCCTGGTGCTCGGGGATCGCGTGCGGCTGCGCTACGGCTATGTGGTGCGCGCCACGGATGTCATCAAGGATGCGCAAGGCGAGATCGTTGAAGTGCGCTGCACCTATGATCCTGACACCCTGGGCAAGAATCCCGAGAACGACGAAGGGCAGGGTAAGCTGCGTGGCGTGATCCACTGGGTGTCCGCGACCCACGGGGTGCCCTGCGAAGTGCGCCTGTACGACCGGCTGTTCACCAGCCCGAGCCCGGAACGTGAAGAAGCGGGCGTGACGGCGTGCCTGAACCCGGCATCGCTGACGGTGCTGGAAGGCGCGGTGGCGGAGCCAGCGCTGGGTGTGGCGGCTGTAGAGAGCCGCTTCCAGTTCGAGCGGGAAGGGTACTTCTGTGTGGATCGGGACAGCCGCCCCGACCGCCCGGTGTTCAACCTGACGGTGGGGTTGCGCGAGTCGTTCTGAGGGGCGGTATCAGCCCAGGGCTTTTTCGCCGGCTTCCAGGGTCTGGTAGATCAGCGTGTTGATGGTCATGGGCCCCACGCCGCCCGGCACCGGGGTCCAGGCACTCACGCGCGCTTTCAGGGGTTCCAGCTCGATATCGCCGACACCGCCGGGGTGGTAGCCTGCATCCACCACCACGGCGCCATCCTTGATCCAGTCTGCCTTGATGAACTCGGGCTTGCCGACTGCCCCCACCACGATATCTGCACGGCGGATGTGTTCGGCCAGGTCTTGTGTGCGTGAGTGGCAGATGGTCACGGTGGCATTGGCCCCCAGCATCATCATGGCCATCGGCTTGCCGAGAATCGGGCTGCGCCCGACGACCACGGCATGCTTGCCCGCCAGTTCGACGCCGTAATGTTCCAGCAGACGCATGATGCCCTTCGGTGTGGCACAGCCGTAGGCCGCTTCGCCCATGCTCATGCGGCCGAAGCCCAGGCAGGTCACACCGTCGACGTCTTTCTCCAGGGCAATGGCATCAAAACAGGCACGCTCGTCGATCTGCTCCGGCACCGGGTGTTGCAGCAGGATGCCGTGCACGTCCGGATTGGCGTTCAGCTCGGCAATCTTCGCCAGCAATTGCGCTGTGGTGGTCTCGGTGGGCATCTCGATGGCTTCCGACGCCATGCCCACGCGCTGGCAGGCGTTGCCCTTCATGCGCACGTAGGTGGCCGAGGCCGGGTCAGCGCCCACCAGAATGGTGGCCAGGATGGGCGTGCGGCCATCGGCGCGGGCACGCAGCGCCGCCACACGGTCACGCATATCGGCTTCGAATTTTGCCGCCAGGGCCTTGCCGTCAAGAACCAGCGCAGTCATGGGTATCAGCTCTCCAGAGTCGGGAATGGGTGCAGGCAGTCAGGGCGCGCATTCTCGCATGGATGGGTGGGCAGGGCCACGCAGACTGGCCACGCCGGTGCAGTTCGCCGGGGCATGCTGTATATTATCTGCGCGATCAGGCGAAGGTTGGGGGAAAACAAGGGTTTGTCCGTTGACGCTCCCCCGGGCTATGCGTATTATGCCGCCTCGCTCGAGTCGCACCATCGGGGTGTAGCGCAGCCTGGTAGCGCGCCTGCTTTGGGAGCAGGATGTCGGGGGTTCAAATCCCTCCTCCCCGACCAGATGATGCGCCTGTAGCTCAACTGGATAGAGCAACGGCCTTCTAAGCCGTAGGTTGCAGGTTCGAGCCCTGCCAGGCGTGCCAATTTCCTCACGGACGGCGCGGGCAGGAACAAAGTAACGCTTCAATGGTGGCTGTAGCTCAGTTGGTAGAGCCCTGGATTGTGGCTCCAGTGGTCGTGGGTTCAAGTCCCATCAGCCACCCCATCTACCACAAAAGAACGGCGCTTCGGAAACGGAGCGCCGTTCTTTTTTGTACCATCGTTCCGCATGTTGGGCTTTAACGCTCCCCGCCAGGTTATTGTTACCTATACATAAATGAGATTTTCTTCCGTGTGCAATGAGCACTGGTCGGAAGAAACCACTACCCCTGATGTGGTTCCATGGCGAAAAAAGCGCGTAGAGCGCATTTTGCCTTTTTGGGGGGAGTATGAAAGATCTGCTGAGGGCGCTCGGGCTGGCCCTGTGCCTGGCGGTGTTGCCGACGCTGGCTGCCGCAGCCGACCTGTCCCGCGACCGCATCAAGGGTCTGGATGAGCAGGTGCAGGACATCAAGCAGGATGTGCTGGCCATTTCCACCGAACTGCTGCAACTCGAAGAAACCCTGATCTTTCCCTCCAGCACCCAGGTCTCCCTGTTCGTGTCGATGGCCGAGGGCAGCCGCTTGCAACTGGACGGGGTGGATGTCCGCCTTAACGGCCAGGCGGTGACGCATCATGTGTATACCCACCGGGAAGTGGAGGCCATGCGCCGTGGCGGCGTGCAACGCCTTTATACCGGCAACCTGCGCAGTGGCGAGCAGGAGCTGGAGGTGACGGTGCGCGGGCCGGAAGGCTTCCAGGAGCGTGCCAGCCATCGCTTCAGCAAGGGGGCCGGGCCCGCTCTGGTCGAAATCGTGCTGTCGGGCGGCAGCGCCCCCGTCACCTTCATCGATCGCTGATTCATGTTGAGCCGCTCTCTGCCGTCGCGCTTGCTGTGGTGCCTGCTTTGGTGCCTGGCAGCGGGTGCCGTGGCCCCGGTGCAGGCGGCAGAAACGCGTCTGCCCGGCAGCGAGCGCGACCTGTTTCTGGGCGAGGCGTTCTACTACGCCGGTCAGGAGCGGTTCTTCGATGCCATTTCGCGGCTGGATGCCGAGTTGCTGCAATACCACCGGGTGGATGAGCGTGACCGCGACCCGCTGCATATCCATGCCGGGCTGGCGCATTTCTCGGTCGGCGATTTCGAACTGTCCTATCGCATGCACAACAAGGCCGGGCGGGCCATCGCCGCCGTGCTGGAGGGCAATGTGCGCCAGTCGGTGCGCAATGAAGCCGCTTACCGTCTGGCGCGTATCTATTACGAGAAAGGTGACCACGAGAATGCCCTGCTGACGATCGAGCGCATTGATGGCGCCTTGCCGGAGCGGGTGCGCGATGACGAGCGTTTGCTGCGGGCGCAGATCTATATCGTCAACGACCGTCATGCCGACGCCGTCGAGGTGCTGCGGCGGCTGGAGCGGGTACCGGGGTACGAGGGTTTTGCCGGGTACAACATGGGCGTGGCCCTGATCCAGCAGGGCGATGAACGTCGTGGTCTGGCACAACTGGACCGGGCCGGGCAGATTCGTGTGCGGGGTCATGATCCCGCCGCACTGGCGATCCGGGACAAGGCCAATCTGGTGCTCGGTTTTCACCTGTTGCAGGGCGAGCGCCCGGAAGAGGCGGCGCAATATCTGAACCGCGTGCGCCTGGAAGGACCTTTCTCCAATCGCGCCTTGCTGGGTTCCGGCTGGTCCGGGGTGGCTCAGGCGCGTTTTGATCGCACCCTGGTGCCCTGGAGCATTCTTTACCAGCGCAATCCCACGGACAAAGCCGTGCAGGAAAGCCTGCTCGGCGTGCCCTATGCCTATGCCAATCTGGATATGCATGGCCGCGCCGCCTTGTTGTACGGGGAGGCGCTGGAGGCCTTTGACCGCGAGCTGGACCGGCTGCATGCCTCGATCCAGAGCATTCGCGACGGGCATTTCTTTCGCGCCATGGTGCGCGAGGAAATTCGCCTGGACAGCAACTGGCTGGTGCGTCTGCGCGAACTGCCGGAAAGCCCGGAAACCTGGTACCTGATGGAACTGATGGCGTCCAACGATTTCCAGACGCTGCTGAAAAATTACCTGGACCTGGAGGACATGCGCCAGCGGCAGACCGCCTGGCTGACAGATCTGGATGCCTACGAAGATGTGATTGCCCGGCGGCGTGATTATTACGCGCCGCTGTTGCCGGGTATCGATGCCCGTTTCCGCGTGCTGGACTCGATGATCCGGCTGCGCATGGAGCAGCGCCAGAGTCTTGATGACCGTCTGCAACGCCTGCTGGTCGCGCCGGACCCGAAGATGCTGATGACCGCTGATGAGCGGCTGCTGCTGTTGCAACTGGACCGGATCGAGGATGAATACCGGTCTGACCAGAGCGCGACGGGGGAAGAGGTGCGTCGGCGTGTGGCGCGACTGCGCGGGCGTGCGCTGTGGGATATCGAGACAGCTTACCCGCAGCGACTGACCGATGCATTCGACAACCTGCGCGAGCTGGATCAGCACGTGCAGCGGCTGGATGAGATCTACGCGGGCTATGTGCGTACCCGTCAGGCGGCCACGCAGAGCTATCAGGGTTACGACGAACGTATTCGCAATGCGCGGGCCCGTATCCGTCAGGATCAGGACCGTGTGGCCCAGGCCATGAAGGGGCTGGAGCACATGCTGGAGCGCATGGCGATTGCCGAACTGGAAGCGCGCCGCGATCGGCTGGAGCAGTACCGGGTACGAGCGCGTTTTGCCATGGCGGAAAGCTATGACCGGGCGGTGAAGGCGCAGCAGCAGGCGCTGATCGGGGAGGGCGCGCCATGATGGCCTGGCGGTTGCCCAAGCTGTTGCCGAACGCCTGGCTGCTGGTGCTGTGCCTGCTCGGTGGCTGCACCTCGATGTCCGAGCGCGGCACCCTGGCGCAGTTGCAGCGCGTGTCGCTGGATCTGGAAGACGTGCGCATCGAGGGCGGTATCGAACGGGCGATGCAGAGCTACCAGCGTTTTCTGGAAGAAACGCCGGAGTCCGCGATGACCCCGGAAGCACTGCGTCGGCTGGCCGACCTGAAGCTTGAGCGTGAATACGGCGTACTGGAAATGCCAACGTCTACGGCGGCTTCCGGTGCCCCGGCGCCGTCGTTGTCGCGCCCCGCACGTGCCGAACGCCTTGCGGGCGCCGCTGTGACCGATGATGCCCCGGCGGGCGAGCAGGAATCGATGGCCGATTTCGAGTCGCGGGCTACGCAGATGGATGTGACGGCGTCGGTGAGCACCTTCGAGTATGAGGACGAACTGGCGAATCAGGGCGCGGAGCAGGCGATTGCCCTGTACCAGCAGTTGCTGGAGCAATATCCCTACTACGAGCGCAATGATCAGGTGCTCTATCAGATGACCCGGGCCTATGACGAGCTGGGGCGCACGGAAGATGCGGTGGCAGTGATGGACCGTATCGTGGCCCAGTATCCGCGTTCCCGGGTTATTGATGAAGTGCAGTTCCGGCGTGGCGAATATTTTTTCACTCGCAACCGTTTTCTGGATGCCGAAGAGGCCTACCAGGCCGTGGTGGGTATCGGTCCCAGCTCCTTCTATTACGAAATGGCGCGCTACAAGCTGGGTTGGACTTTCTACAAGCAGGACATGCTCGAAGAGGGCCTGGATCAGTTTGTTGCCTTGCTGGATTACAAACTGCAAACCGGCTACGACTTCGATAACCCGGGGAGCACCGTGGAGCAGCAGCGGCTGGATGACACGCACCGTGTGATCAGCCTGAGCTTCTCTGCACTGGGCGGCCCCGAGACCATCGTGGCGTACTTCGAGC
>PNLU01000133.1 GCA_013823245.1 Alcanivorax sp. | reverse complement strand
CGGCCTGAATGGAGACCCGGGTCCCCGGCGCCCCTTCGCTGCCGTTGTCGGTGGCCGCATCGGAGAAATTTTTCAGCAGTTCCGCCATCTTTTCCGCATCGGCATGGCTCAGGCGGATAACCTGTACACTGCCACTCTGGGAAGGACGTACATCCAGTTCGCGGATCAGGTCCACAGCCCGCCGTCGGGCGATGCTGTCACCCTTGACGATCAGGCGATTGGTGCGCTCATCCGCGACCAGTGTCAGACGCCCTTCGCGCACCTGCTGGCGGCGGCCCTGCTGCTGACCGCTCTGCTGCGGCGTCAGCGTCTCCAGCAGCTTGATCACATCCCCCACCCAGGCATGCTGCAGGGGGATAATCTCGACTTCTTCCGCTTCCGAACCGTCGAGATGCGCAATGATGGCCTCCATACGGCGGATATTGTCTGCGTGATCGCTGATGATCAAAGCGTTGGCGGAGCCGACCGCCGCCAGGTGACCATACTGCGGCACCAGCGGTCGCAACACCGGCACCAACTCTTCCACCGGCGAGTTATCCACGGTGATGACCCGGGTAATCAGGGCCTCTCCGGTGGCATGATCCTGCACCAGCGGCAGGTTGCTCTGCTTGGCGGTGGTATTGGGCACAATCTTGATGATCTCGCCGGACTCGACGGCGGCATAACCATGCACCTGCAGCACCGACAGGAACAGTTCGTAGACTTCGGCTTCGGTCAGCGGCTGGCGCGAGATAACCGTGACATCGCGGGCCCGCACCCGCGGGTCCACGACAAAATTCTTGCCGGTCATGTCAGCCACCTGGCCAATAAAGGCCTGAATGTCCGCATTGCGTATGTTGACCGTCCAGGTCTTGTCGTCGTCAGCCATGGCCGGTGACATGCTGAGCATTCCCCCGACCCACATCACCGCGACCAGCCGCAGAATTGTTTTCATCCTTCTTCGCCTTTCGGATTGCGTTATGGCGGATAGTTAACCGTAAAACGGCGCGATCCCCGTTGCACCTCGATGGATGCGGACCCCGACGCCAGTGCCTCTTCGATCGCCCGGACATCGCCTTCTTCGTCACCCAGCGGGTGGCCGTTGACCGACATGATCTGATCCCCGGGGCGCAGTCCCACACTGCTGATCACGTCAGCCGGTGCAGCGTCCGTAATGCGATATCCCTCGGCACTGCCTTCAGTGACCGGAGCCAGACCCAGTTGTTCAATAATCATGCGACGCTGCTGCGCCGCATCACCCTCGAACAGATTCAGTTCGTCCGCCTGCGGGGACGGCGCCGAGCGACCCGGGGCGCCGCCCTGACGGCGGCCAGCCGGCTGCTGGCGTGGCGGCGGCGCCGACGACACACCGCCGCCTGCCAGTTCCGGCTCACGCAATCGCAACGCTTCCAGCTGCCCCTGACGGCGCAGGATGACACGATCGAACAGCACCTCGACCAGTTCGGCGTTGCCGGGCACCCGGTCCCCTGGCTTCAACAGGGCCGCATCACGCCCTTGCTCGGCAATAATGGCGCGCGCCTGGGCCGGGTCACGATGCTGGAACAGCCCCAGCAGTTCAAGTCTCAGTCGGGTATCCGGCGCATCGACCACGCGCTCTTCCGGCGCCTCTTCAGGCGGCACGCCAAACAGGTTCCAGCCCTCGACCTGCTGGCGCGACAGGCTGCCGTTACTTTGCCGTTCCACCACCGTGAGACGCTGCAAGGAGGGGTCGGGCGCCGCCACCTGCTGCGGCCCGGCATACCAGAGCAGCACACTGTCGGCGAGGACTTTCGCCAGCCAGACGACAATCACGACCGCCACCAGCCATCGGGCGATGCCGATGAGGCGCTGTATCCTGGTCTGGTCAAGAGAAAGGGCCATGATTCTGTCCAACTACGGGTCAGCGGAGCCTGGCTCTCACTGAGCACCTGTCTTTAATTTGTTATCGCCTGGCTGACCTGGAACACCACGTCGTCATCGCTACCTCCCTGGCTGACACCCAGAAGGCGCGGCCAGGCGCGGTACACCCTGAGCGACGCTTCACCCGCCGCCACGTCCCCGTCCACCAGCCGGGTGCCATTCGGGTCGGTGATTTCCAGCCTGGCTACATTCTGCTCGGTGAACAGTCGTCCTTCCAGTGGTGGCACTCTGGCATTACCGTCTGGCGGCCAGGTCACCTGCCCGCCACCATAGCGCAGGTTTCCTTCCACGGACACCTCGCCATTGCGCGCCAGGCGCAGCATGGCGACCTGCCCGGTCACCACGCCGTCCGCCCGCCCTTCGGGCATGTCACGACTGATCTCCGCCAGGGGCAACCGCAGGTTCAGTTGCCGCACCGTCGCCGCGCGCGGCGTACCACCGATCCAGCCGTCCAGTTCGACACCGCCGCCCGCCAGATCCAGCTGCACACCCGGTAACAGGCCACGCCAGCGGGTTTCCCAGCGGACATCGCCACGATACGTCTGCCAGCGCCAACGCGCCTCACCCTGCCAGACACGCCCACGGATGCCACTCACCTGAAGTGGCGCGCCACCCAGCACCAGGCCATCAAGATGTCTGACAAACGGTTGCGCCGGGAGTTGCCAAAGCCCGAACACCAGCAAGCTGATGACAAAAACGCCAATCAGCGTAAGGGGACGCGGCATGATCAGAACGGGATATCGTCGTCGAAATCATCAGCCGGCGAGGAAAAACCACCCTGGCCACCGCCCTGACCACCACTCTTGCCACCGCCGCTGCGGGCATTGCCCGCGGGCCCGGCATTATCTTGCGGCGCTTGATTTTCGTAGCCGCCGTAGCCGTTGTCCTGGTTGCCATAGCCGCCGCTGCCGCTGCCGCCACGGCTGTCGAGCATCTGCATCTCGCTGGCCACCACCTCGGTGGTGTAGCGGTCCTGGCCATCCTGCCCCTGCCACTTGCGGGTGCGCAGGCTGCCCTCGACATACACCTTGCTGCCCTTCTTCAGGTACTCACCGGCAATCTCGGCCAGCTTGTTGAAGAACACCACGCGATGCCATTCAGTGCGCTCCTGCATCTGCCCGGTGTTACGATCTTTCCAGCTCTCGGACGTCGCCAGGTTCACATTGGTGACCGCACCGCCGCTGGGCATGAAACGGGTCTCCGGGTCCGCCCCCAGATTGCCGATCAGGATTACCTTGTTTACACCACGTGCCATCTTGTTTCTCCGTTTGTGTCATTCATTCCCTGAAAAGTGCTCCATTCTGGCAGCTTTATGTGCCAGTTGGGATACCCCATGATGCGTTAACCTGCCGCCGGGGCCGCCGTCGGGCAGAGCCGCTCCAGCGCGGCCTGATCCAGGCACGAGGCGTCCACCTTGAGCACGGCCAGACCGGCATCCGGCAGCACCACCGCCTCCAGCACCCCGTCCACCGCCAGCAGATGCTCGGCCAGCGTATCCGGCTGCGCCGGCGCTTCACCCAGCACCAGCACGCGGCTATCCGATTTCACCGGCACCGGCATGCCGCGTACCAGCAATAACCAGGCCAGCACCATGATTGCGGCGGCCCAGAAGACAGCCGCCGCCCCGGCGTTCTGCCACAGCAACCCACCCAGCGCGCCACCGGCGAACACGCCCAGGAACTGACTGCTGGAATAGATCCCCAGTGCCGTTCCCCGTGTACCGGCAGGCGCCGCACGGCCCACCATCGATGGCAACAGCGCCTCCAGCAGGTTGAAGGCCGAAAAGAACACGAACAATGCCAGCGCGAAATGCCACAACTGTCCTTGCGCCAGGGCGAGCAGCACCATGGCCAGGCCCAGCAGCGCGACAGCCAGCATTTTGACAGGCCGCACACTGCGCCGTTCCGAGGCAATGATCAACGGAACCATCACCCCGATACTGGCCACCAGCACCGCCAGGTACAGCAGGCTGTGGCGCGCCAGCGGCAGCCCGACCCGATCCGCCAGCAGCCCCGGCACCACCACGAACACCGCCGTGAGCACGGCATGCAGAATGAAGATCCCGCTGTTCAGACGCCACAACACCGGATCACGCAGGATACGCTGCAACCGCGGCCCCAGGGGCAAGGCGGGCTCGCGCACCCGCAGGCGCGGGTTCGGCACCCAGCACAGCACCACGACCATCCCTGCCAACGCCAGCACCACCGACAGCCAGAACAGCCCGGACAGGCCCAGCCAGGCGGCCAGTGCAGGCCCCAGGATCAGTGCCAGCAAAAAGGCAGCCCCCACCGACATGCCAATGCCAGCCATGGCCCGTGTACGATGATCTTCGGACACCACATCAGACACCAGCGCCATCACCACCGCCGCGATGGCCCCGGCCCCTTGCAGCGCGCGTCCCGCTATAACCCCGTAGATGGACTCCGCCAACGCTGCAACCACGCCGCCGAGGGCGAACAGCAAAAGCCCCGCAAGGATCACCGGGCGGCGCCCCACGCGATCCGAGAGCATGCCGAAAGGCAGTTGCAACAGCGCCTGCATGAGGCCATAGGCCCCCACGGCCATGCCGATCAGGAAGGGGGTGGCCCCCGGCAGAGCCGCACCGTACACCGCAAAGACCGGCAGCAGCATGAACAGGCCGAACATGCGCAGGGCGAAGATCGAGGCCAGGGCCCCGGTGACACGCACCTCGGCCCGCACCAGTGCGGATCGTGGAGAACTACGACTCATGGTCTTCCAGGCGGCATACAGAAAGGACGCGAGTGTAGCAGAAAGCGCTTGCCGACGGGGCCAGGCCGGCGGGCCGATGACGGGTTAAATTGAACCACCCACCAACTGGTGATAAATTAGCCGTGAATAAGTGTTTATTCTTAGAGCCCTCCCGGACGACCCACCCGCTGTCCCAGGACGGCGGGCCCGATAATTAGAGAAACAGGGAAAGATACAGATGCCCCCCTTCGTCAGTGAACATCAGGTATACGTGGCCGGCGGCCAGCAGCTGCAGAACTCGCTGCTGGCAGAATTTCTGGGCAAACAGGACGTCAGCGCCCGCAGCCTCAAGCGTATTGAGGAGGTGACCGCAGAGGAGCTCGGTCAGGTCGCACAGGCCCTGTTTCTGGTGGATTTCAGCACCATCGACATCAACGAGACCATAGCGCATCTGCTGGATATCGATCAGGAGATCGATACCGACCTGTTCATTGCCGTGTTCAATGTGGATGAAGAGGACTCCCTCTCGCGCCTGGCCGGACTGCCGATGGTCAACGGCGGCTTCCTGCACGATTGCCCGCAGGACCTGCTGCTCAAGGGCATTCGCGCCATGTTCGAGGGCGAGCTGTGGCTGCCGCGCAAGGTGCTGCAGCAGTATCTGATGAAGAGCCGCGCCTTCAACAAGACCTTCTCGCGCAGCGAGGTCAACCTGACAGATCGTGAAGTCGAAGTGCTCAAGGTCATGGCGACCGGCGCCAAGAACTCCGATATCGCGCGCTCACTGAACCTGAGCCCGCACACCATCAAGACGCACATCTACAACATCTTCAAGAAGATCAACGCCTCCAATCGGCTGCAGGCCGTGAACTGGGCCCAGGAAAATCTCTGACGATCACCGCCCCGGCGCGCCCGCGCACCGGGGCCTCGTTCGACACTGCTGCCAGATCCTGTCACACCCCTGCCGCACTCTCCCGCTCCTCACACGTCTGTCACTAGACTGATTGCTTGCTTATACTACCCTGTCATTTTGACCAGTAGCCGATGCTTTATGGACAAGATCCTGGTGCGTGGTGCACGCACGCACAACCTCAAGAACGTCGACCTCGATATTCCCCGCGACAAGCTGGTAGTGATTACCGGCCTGTCCGGCTCCGGCAAATCCTCGCTGGCGTTCGACACGCTGTATGCCGAAGGCCAGCGCCGTTACGTCGAGTCGCTGTCGACCTATGCGCGGCAATTCCTGTCGATGATGGAAAAGCCCGATGTGGATCATATCGAGGGGCTGTCACCCGCGATTTCCATCGAGCAGAAGTCCACCAGCCATAACCCGCGCTCTACCGTAGGCACGATTACCGAGATCTACGATTACCTGCGCCTGCTGTATGCCCGTGTTGGCGAGCCCCGCTGCCCCGAGCACGATGCACCCCTGGCTGCCCAGACCGTCAGCCAGATGGTGGACCAGGTGCTGGCCATGCCCGAAGGCAGCAAACTGATGCTGCTGGCGCCGGTCGTGCGTGACAAGAAAGGTGAACACCTGCATCTGTTCGATCAGTTGCGCGCCCAGGGTTTTGTGCGCGCGCGCGTCAACGGCCGCGTCACTGACCTCGATGATGTACCGGCACTGGACAAACAGAAGAAGCACACCATTGAAGTGGTGGTAGACCGTTTCAAGGTGCGCGCCGACCTGCAGAACCGCCTGGCCGAATCCTTCGAAACCGCCCTCGAACTGGCCGACGGCATCGCCGTCATTGCCCCCATGGACGGCGACGGCGCCGAAGTGGTGTTTTCTGCGCGGTTTGCCTGCCCGCATTGCGGCTACAGCATCCCCGAACTCGAACCGCGGCTGTTCTCCTTCAACAATCCGGCCGGCGCCTGCCCCACCTGCGACGGCCTGGGCGTGAAGCAGTTCTTCGACGAAGACAAGGTTGTCATCCAGCCCGCCGCGTCGCTGGCCGAGGGCGCCATTCGCGGCTGGGACCGCCGCAATGTCTATTACTTCCAGATGCTCACGTCGTTGGCCAGTCACCTGGGATTTGCCATCGACACCCCGTTCAACAAGCTGACCAAGGCCGTGCGCCGCAAGATCCTGTACGGCACCGGCAACGAGGCCGTGGAGTTCCGGTATCTCAACGACCGGGGCGACATCGTCAAGCGACGCCATCCGTTCGAGGGCATCATTCCGAACATGGAGCGGCGCTATCGCGACACGGAGTCCGATGCGGTGCGCGAAGACCTGGCCAGCTTCCTGAGCACCTCCGATTGTCCGGACTGCGGCGGCTCACGCCTGCGCGAAGCCGCCCGCCACGTATTTATTGATGGCCGCAACCTGCCCGACATCGTGCGCCTGCCGGTGGGCAAGGCCAGCGACTATTACGGCAAACTCAAGCTACCAGGACACCGGGGCGAGATCGCCGACAAGATCCTCAAGGAAATCCGCGAGCGACTGCAGTTCCTGGTCAATGTCGGCCTCGATTACCTGACCCTCGACCGCAGTGCGGACAC
>PNLU01000132.1 GCA_013823245.1 Alcanivorax sp. | reverse complement strand
GGTACGGTGACGATTCGAGTGACTCAGGCTGAGCAGTGCCTGGCCGAGTTGGTGATTTCGGTGGAGTTGTTGGCCTGTAATGAGTGGGGCGGGGCGACCTATATCCCTGAGTTGTTGGCGGCGTTCTGCACGCCGAACGATCCGGCGGTGGACCGGTTGTTGGGCCAGGCCAGCCAGATTCTGCGTAACGCGGGTAGGTCGGGGAATATCAACGGCTACGATTCCGGTAGCCGTGAGCAGGTGTGGCTGATGGCGTCGGCCATTTATTCTGCCATTGTGAAAATGCAGGTGGGCTATGCGTTGCCGCCTGCCAGTTTCGAGAGTAATGGCCAGAAGATCCGCCTGCCCAACCAGATTGAAAACGCCAAGGTGGCGACCTGCCTGGATACCACCTTGTTGTTTGCCGCGGCACTGGAACAGGCACAGCTGAATCCGTTGGTGATTCTTACCCGGGATCATGCGCTCGTGGGGCTATGGCTGGACAAGGAAGATCTATCCAGTGTGGTGGTGGATGAAGCGGAAACTCTGCGCCAGCGTATTCCCCTTGACGAGCTGATTCTGATTGAAACAACCTGCCTGACCAACTACCCCGCGCCCCCTTTCTCCCGGGCGCTGAAGGAGGGGATCAAGCAGGTGGCGCTGGACAAGGATGACGAATTTGTTGCCGCCATCGATATTCGCCGTGCTCGGGCGCATCGCATCAACCCTATCAGCTTGAAAATGCCGGCTGCCGGGCCTGCTGAGTCTGGTGATGGTCCTGACATCCCCGAGCCAGGGCTGGCAGGTCCGCCACCAGGATTGTCGTCGCCGCCGATACATGTGGGTGACGGTGTGCCAGAAGATACACCGGGCGGTCGGCTTGAGCGTTGGCAGCGTAAGCTTCTGGATCTGTCTGCACGTAATCCGTTGCTCAATCAGAAGCCCAGTAAAAGCAATTTGACCCTGGTGTGTCATGACCCAGCTGAGCTGGAGGATGTGCTGGCCGCTGGAGCGCGCATTTCCATTGCCCCTTTCCCGCAGTTAAAGACCCAGGATCAGGATTCGGATATTCACCGCCAGCGTACCGGTGAAGAGCTGAAGGAAGTGTATGCCCGCGATGCCCTTGCCAAGAAGCAGGTGTTGGTGGAGCTGACCCAAGATGATTTGGACAAGCGGGCGGTGGAAATTTACCGCAAGGCGCAGACGTCGCTGAAGGAAGGCGGCTCCAATACGCTCTTCCTGGCGGTCGGATTTCTTCTGTGGAAACCGCAAGGCAAGGATAAGCGGCGTTATCGGGCACCGCTGATTCTGCTGCCTGTAACGCTGGAGCGAAAATCTGTGCGTAGCGGTGTGAGGATGGTTGCCAGTGACGATGAACCTCGTTTTAACACCACCTTGCTGGAACTACTGAAAAAGGATTTTGGCATCGAGATCCAGGGCCTCAGCGGCGCCCTGCCCGAGGATGAAAGCGGCGTGGATGTGGCGGGCATCTGGAATAGGGTGCGCCATGCTATCAAGGAAGTGCCTGGCTTTGAGGTGGTGGAAGAGGTGGTGCTGGGCCACTTCTCTTTCGCCAAGTACCTGATGTGGAAGGATCTGGTGGACCGCTCTACGGCGCTGAAAGAAAGCCCGGTGGTGCGTCACCTTCTCGATACACCGCGCGAGGCATACGAGAGCGATATTCGCTTTGTTGACCCCAGGGAGATTGATCGGGAATACACCCCGGCAGATCTGCTGACCCCGTTGCCGGCGGATTCTTCCCAGATGGCGGCCATCGCCACGGCGGACAGAGGCAAGGATTTTGTCATCATCGGCCCGCCGGGTACCGGCAAGAGCCAGACCATCGGCAACCTGATTGCGCATATGCTGGGTAAGGGCAAGAAGGTGCTGTTTGTCTCCGAGAAGACCGCCGCACTGGAGGTGGTGCATCGGCGTCTCAGGGATATTGGCCTGGGCCAGTTCTGTCTTGAATTGCACTCGAACAAAGCCAGGAAGGCTGATGTGCTGGATCAGCTGCGCACCTCCTGGAATAGCGCTTCCCAGTCCACGGTCAGTGACTGGAAGGCCGAGGCGGAACGACTTAAAGCCTTGCGTGACCGCCTCAACCGGATGGTGAATGCACTGCATCAACGTCACCGTAATGGCCTGACGGCGCACTATGCCATGGGTGTGAAGGTGCGAGATGCCGACCTGGCGGCCAAGGTGAAACTGAGTTGGCCGAATGCGGCCTATCATGACGAAGCGCAACTGCAGAAGCTGCGCGAAATGGCTGAGTTGCTGGCTGTTCAGGTCAAGGCCGTGGGTAATCTGGTAGACCACCCACTGTCATTAATCAGCAATTTTGACTGGCGGCCTCAGTGGCAAGAAGAGGTAGTGGGTGCTGCCCGCAGCCTGAAAGCCAGCGGGGCGCAGTTGACCGACAACCTGGCGTCGCTTGAAAAGGCACTGGGCATCAGCCTGGGTGTGGCGAGTCTGCCGAAGTTGGATGCCATGGCAGAGTGTGGTCAGGTATTGCTGGACGCCTATCGTCAGCAGGCCTCTTTTGCGTTGGAGCCGGATGCAACGGATCGACTAGACGCGCTGGAAGAAGCCGTCACACAGCTGAAAGCCTACATTGAAACGCAAACGAAGCTGAGTTGCACCTATGAGCCGTTGGCCTGGCAGAAGCTGGATGCGGTGGTGCTGGGGCAAGCCTGGGCGGAAGCCAATGACACCTGGTGGCCCAAGAGCTGGTTTGCCAAGCGCAAGATCGTCAAGCAAATGCGGGAAGGTGGAGCGCAAGGTGATCCGGACCCCACCAATGATATTCCCGTGCTGAAACAGTTGCGGGAAACTGGTGGCCACATCGACCGCCTCGATGGCGTGCTGAAAGGCCTGCGGGAATGGGATTCCTATAATTCAGACCCCGGAGCCATGGCCGCGCTGAAAGCGCTGGGTTCACGCGCCCGTGTCGCCGTGGGCAAGTTGGCGGATGATGCTGAATCTCTGGCGACCTTGCGCGGCAAGATCCGCACGCTGCTTTATGACGCCAACGATCTGTTGGCACCGGATGCGCCAGTGGGGCGGACCATCAATGACTTCAGGGCAGCGTTCGACGCCTTCACTGCAAACAAGGAAAAATTCGAAGCACTGATTGGTGGCTCGCTGGAAGGTCGATTGCCGGATGGCGTGCCCGCCCTTGAGGCTCTAGGCGCACAATGTCAGGAGATTGTCGACCATCATGTCGCGCTGCGGGATTGGTGCGCCTGGGTGCGACGTCGCTCTGAGGCACTGGATTTCCAGCTCAGCCCGTTGGTGGAAGCCATTGAAAATGGCACTGTGTCTGCCGATCAGGTGGGGGATGTTTTTGAGGCTGCCTATTGCAGTTGGTGGTCGTCGGCGGTGATCGGTGAGGATGAGGTGCTGCGTACCTTCTCGTCTCCGGAGCATGAAGCGGCCATTGAGAATTTCCGGGCGCTGGATGCCCGGTTCAGTGCTCTGACGGCGAAGTATATTGCCGCGAATCTGGCCGGGGAGATCCCGGATCAGGAAACCACCAAGAAGAAATCTTCCTGGGGTGTGCTGGCCCACGAGCTTCAAAAGAAGATGCGCCACAAGCCGGTTCGGGAAATGATGGAAACCATTCCGGACGTGATCACGACGCTGGCACCGTGCTTGATGATGTCGCCGCTGTCGATTGCCCAGTTCCTATCTGCTGGGCAGGCGCAGTTCGATGTGGTGATATTCGATGAGGCCTCCCAGATCACCGTGTGGGATGCGGTGGGCTCACTGGCCCGTGGCAAGCAGGTGATTGTGGCCGGTGATCCGAAACAGATGCCGCCCACCAACTTCTTCGCCCGTTCTGATGATGACCCGGATGGCGATGTCGATGGCGAAGGGGATCTGGAAAGTATCCTGGATGAACTGATCGGTGCCAGCATTCCTCAGCGCGTACTGAACCTGCATTACCGTTCCCGCCGGGAAAGCCTGATTGCCTTCTCCAACAGCCGCTATTACGACAGCTCCCTGATTACCTTCCCGGCACCAGTGCACCCTGACAAGGGGGTGTCGCTGGTGAAACCGGAAGGCTTCTACGCCCGAGGCAAGGCACGTCATAACCAGGGCGAAGCCAAGGCCATCGTGGCGGAGATCGTGCGTCGCCTGACGTCAGACGACCCCGCGGTTCGTAGTCAGTCCATCGGGGTGGTGACGTTCAATACCGAACAGCAGAGTCTGATTGAGGATCTGCTGGACAAGGCAAGAGCGGAAGATCCGGGCATCGAATGGGCCTTCTCCGAGGACGAGCTGGAACCGGTGTTCGTGAAGAACCTGGAAACCGTGCAGGGCGATGAGCGGGACGTGATCCTGTTCAGCATTACCTACGGCCCGGATGAAGCAGGTCACGTCACCATGAACTTCGGCCCGCTCAACCGAACAGGGGGTGAGCGCCGCCTCAACGTGGCCATGACCCGCGCCCGCTCCGAGATGGTGGTGTTCTCCACCATGCCGCCGGAGCGTATTGATCTGGCCCGTACCCAGGCCCGCGCCGTGGCGGACCTTAAGCACTTCCTGGAATACGCCGAACGGGGCGCCTCCGCCTTGGGCGCGGCGGTACACGGCTCCATGGGCGACTTCGAGTCCCCCTTCGAAGTGGCCGTGGCCAGAGGGCTGCAGGAAAAGGGCTGGATAGTGCACCCCCAGATTGGTGTCTCCGCCTACCGCATCGACATGGGCATTGTTCACCCCGACAAGCCCGGCATCTATCTGGCGGGAATCGAGTGTGATGGCGCCATGTACCACAGCTCCGCTTATGCCCGTGAGCGCGACAAGGTCCGCCAGGGTGTTCTGGAGGGACTAGGCTGGACCCTGTTCAGGGTCTGGTCCACTGATTGGTGGACAAATAAGCACAAGGCACTTATCGAGCTGGATGCGGCTTTGCACGCTCAATTGAATGCTAGTAGAACTGACTACGAGCGTCTTTGAGGGGCAGCGGACGGGGAAATCGGGGAGACGAGCAGGGTTAAACCGCCTATAATGCAGGTTCGAAGAGAACCTCGGAGAATCTGTCATGCCCTTGAAAGCAACCTCGGTCAGACTGGACGATGAGACCTTGAAGCGCGTAGGCCAGATGGCTGACGCCATGGATCGCCCCCGTGCCTGGCTGATGGCAGAAGCCATCAAGCAGTACGTGGAGCGGGAAGAATGGTTCATCCGTGAGGTCGAGAAAGGCGTCAAGGCGGCGGATGAAGGCCGGTTACTGGATCACGCTGATGTGAAGGCCAAGTGGGAGGCCAAGCGTGCATCTCAAGTGGACTGATCTGGCCGGTGCTGACCTCGACAAGATAGAAGCTTATATCGCCCGGGAAAGCAGCCCAGGTGTCGCCATCGACGTGGTACTGAAAGTGGTCGACACGGCGTGCTCCATTTTGCCGGAACACCCCGGTGCAGGCAGACTGGGCCGACTCAAAGGCACACGCGAACTGGTGATCAATGGATTGCCATTTATTGTGATCTACCGGCAAGTCCACTCCCTGAACCAACTGCAAATCCTGCGTGTTGCACAGTGCTCAACAGTGGCCGACGGCGGACTGATCCTCCGTCTAATTGTCAGTTTATGGTCCGGCTGATTGTCAGGTTAGCGCCAGCTTGCCGCCCTCACCCCCGATGATACGGATGCCCCGCCAGAATACTCCACGCTCGATAGACCTGCTCCGCCAGCAGAATCCGCACCAGCGGGTGGGGCAGGGTGAGGTCGGACAGTGACCAGCGCAGGTCGCAGCTGGCGGACAGTTCCGGGCACAGGCCGTCGGGGCCGCCGACCAGCATGATCAGGTCCTGGCCCAGGTCGCGCAGGTGGCCCAGCTCGGTGGCGAGTTTTTCGGTGGTCAGGCGGCGCCCGGTGACTTCCAGGGCGACGCTGCGGGCGCCGGGGTGCCGGGCCATGCGCTTGCGCAGCAGCTCGGCTTCCTGGCGGATCAGGGTGGGTACCGGGGTGCTGCCGCGTTTCGGCAGGGGGATTTCCTCGATTTCCAGGCGGATATCACCGGCCAGGCGCTTGCTGTACTCGTCGGTGCCGGTCTGCACCCAGTCGGGCATGCGGGTACCGAGCGCCAGCAGGTGGACCCGCATGGCTACTTTTTATCGCCTTGACTATCGCCTTCGCGACCTTCGCGGGCGACGCCGTCCGGGCGCGCATCCGGTTTGCGCCAGAGCCGTTCGAGATCGTAGAACTCGCGGGTGGCCGGTTGCATCACGTGCACGATCACGTCGCCCAGATCCACCAGAATCCACTCGGCATTCTGCTGGCCTTCGGTGCCCACCGGCATCACGCCAGCGGCCTTGGCCTGTTCGATCACGTTGTCGGCCAAAGCCTTCACGTGGCGGCTGGAGGTGCCGGTGGCAATCACCATGTGGTCGGCGATGCTGGTGAGTTCGCGCACGTCCAGGTCCGTGACGTTGCGGGCCTTCAGTTCGTCGAGGGCCTCAAGGGCAATACTCAGGATGTCGGGTGTGTTCGCGGTCATGCGGTCCCTGGTCTGGTTGGGGGCTTGGGGTTGTCAGGCACATTATACAGGTGATGGCGCTGGATATATGCCTCTACGTCGTGGCTCAGGGCCGGGCAGTGGCCGTTGCGCGCCAGCGCATCGCGCACCGCGCTGGCGGAAACGTTGAGGAACGGCCGCTTGAGCATCAGGCGCCGCCCGGCCGGGTACTGGCACAGGCTGGCGGCGTCGCCTTCGGGGAAGGCCTGCATGACAGCGGGATCAGGGCGGCCAGCGTCGGGGCGCGGCAGCACCGCCAGATGACACAGGGCAGGGTAATCCTGCCAGCGATGCCAGGTGTGCAGGCCCGCCAGGCTGTCGGCGCCGATCAGCAGCACCAGCGGTCGCTCGCCCGCCACCGTGCGGAAATGCTCAAGGGTGTGCAGGCTGTAGGACGGGCCCGGCTGGCGCAGTTCCCAGTCGTCGGCGATCAACTCCGGATAACGGGCCACGGCGGCTTCCAGCATGGCCAGCCGGTGTGCGCCGCTGGCGCCGGGCTGGGGCCGGTGCGGCGGCACGGCGTTGGGCAGCAGGTGCACCGGCGCTTGCAAGGTGCGCGCCACCGCCCGGGCGCCGTTGATGTGCGCCCGGTGCACCGGGTCAAAGGTGCCACCGAACAGCACCAGCGGCGTCACTGGCGGATGTGTCCGTCGCCGAGCACCACCC
>PNLU01000131.1 GCA_013823245.1 Alcanivorax sp. | reverse complement strand
GTCATCACCCTGGACGCCGCCAAGGCGCCCAAGTCCGTCGAAAACTTCCTGACCTACGTCAAGGAAGGCTTCTACAACGGCACGGTGTTCCATCGCGTGATCGACGGCTTCATGATCCAGGGCGGCGGCTTCGAGCCCGGCATGAACCAGAAGCCGACGCGCGAGCCGATCCAGAACGAAGCCGCCAATGGCCTGTCGAACGAGACCGGCACCATTGCCATGGCCCGCACCTCGGACCCGCACTCGGCCACTGCCCAGTTTTTCATCAATGTGGGTGACAACCACTTCCTGGACAAGGCACGTTCGCAGGACGGCTGGGGTTACGCCGTATTCGGTGAAGTCGTGGAAGGCATGGACGTGGTCAACAAGATCAAGGCCGTACCCACTGGCAGCAAGGGCTTCCACCAGGACGTGCCCAGCGACACCGTACTGATCGAAAGCGCTGAAATTATCGAGGAATAATGCCATGCGTGGTCTGTTGATTGCCCTGATCGCCCTGCTGCCTCTGACCAGCCTGGCCGACAGCCAGGACAAGACTGAACAGCCACGCGTGGCGATGGAAACCAGCCTCGGCACCATCGTGGTCGTCCTGTTCCCGGAGAATGCCCCCTTGTCGGTGGCCAACTTCCTGGAATACGTCGACCACGGCTGGTACGACAACACCGTATTTCACCGCGTGATTCCCGGCTTCATGATTCAGGGCGGCGGCTTCACCCATGAGCACGCCCGCAAGGAAACCGCCGACCCGATCCGCAACGAAGCCGACAACGGCCTGCGCAATCGCCGGGGCACCCTGGCCTATGCCCGCACCGGCGACCCGCACTCCGCCACCAGCCAGTTCTTCATCAACACCGTCAATAACGTCGCCCTGGATCACACCGGCAAGAACCCGCGCGGCTGGGGCTATGCCGTGTTCGGTGAGGTGGTGGAAGGCATGGACGTGGTCGACGCCATCAGCGCCGTCCGCACCGGCGGCGCCATGCTCGGCGGCGCCCCTTCCAGCGATGTGCCCCGCGAACGGGTGATCATCAAGCAGGTCCGGCGTGTCGAGGCACCATGAGCTATACCCTGCTGATTTCCGACCTGCACCTGGATGAATCCCGCCCCGAGCACCTGGGAGCCCTGAAAGCACTGCTGGCTCGCCATGCGGGCCAGTGTGATGCCCTCTACGTGCTCGGCGATCTGTTCGAGACCTGGATCGGTGATGACGACGACAGCGCCTTCCATCTGGACGCTATTGCCGCGTTCCGCGCCTTCAGCGACGCAGGCAGCGCCCTGTATTTCATGCACGGCAACCGCGACTTCCTGCTCGGCCACGATTTTGCCCGCGCCTGCGGCGGCGCCCTGCTGGACGAAGGCGTGGTGGTCGATCTGTATGGCCGCCCGGTTCTGCTGATGCACGGCGACAGCCTGTGCACGGCCGATGAAAAATACATGGCCTTCCGCGCCCAGGCGCGCGACCCGCAGTGGCAGGCCGACATGCTGGCCAAACCGCTGGAACAGCGGCGCATGATCGCGCAGATGATGCGTATGAAAAGTGCCCAGGAAAACGCCAACAAGCCCGGCAACATCATGGATGTCACCCCCTCGGAAGTGGTGCGCGCCATGGAAGACGCCGGCGTAGCCGACCTGATTCACGGCCACACCCACCGCCCCGCCGTGCACGATGTCGGCCTGAGCCAGGGCCACGGCAAGCGTTGGGTGCTGGGGGACTGGGGCGAGCTGGGCTGGCAGATCGTCGCTGACAGCGAGCGCGGTTTGCGGCTGGAGAGTTTCCGGCTCGCATAAAGCTCTCGCATAAAAAAACCCGCCTTTCGGCGGGTTTTTTCGTTGTGCCTGATACGCTCAGGGAACCTCGACATCTCCTGCCGCAGCCGCCCCAACAGTTACCTCACCACCATTCAGGATGAACGTCACCACTTGGGTTTGGAGTTCCTGCGTGACTTGCGGTGCACCCCCCTCGGGACGCAGCAGAGAACTATGCCCACCAGCGGTCATTTTGACGATGGCTTGCTCTACACTCGTCGCGCCCGGACCGATCTGCACAGCACCTGTAAGCGTCGCAAGACCCTCTGTACCTGCCAACGGGGCGTTGGCCGGAGCATTAGGTACAACCGCATCCCCATTGATCTGCTGGATCAGAGTTGGCACAGCAAGAGGAGCAGGCAGCGCCGCAAGCGAGCGAGCAAAACTGACAGGGTCACCAGAATCAATCGTGCTCTGGGCAGCAAACATGAAGCGCTCATAGTTCGTGGTGCCCACGTTCACTCCGGCGGCAGCCAAGCCTGCATTGATGACCGGTGCAAAAGTGTCAGAGTTGATCAGAATCTGCGTCACTTGAGAGCCACCGGCGGAAACCACCAGGCCTTTCAACGGGTTAAGATTCGGGGTGAGTGTCGCTTGCGAGTCCGCACCGATAGCCATCTGGTTAACCGTGGTAAAGACCGTTCCCACGATTCCCCCCAGGGATACGCCCACCACATAGATACGATCAAGATCCAGAGCACCGTTGCCATCCACATCAAGCGCACTGATCGCGCCCATACTGGCATTCAGATTAAGCAGGTCGGTTACCGCCTGACGGAGATTGTCACGAGAGTTCTGTAACTGACCCAGGTTAATAAACCAGGCACCCGACCCGTCACCCGCTCCGGGGGTATCAAAGTTCATAGGAGCAGGCTGGCCCGTCGCGGTATTTTGTACAACATTGAAGTGCCGCTCGCGAGGTGCATCAGCACCATAAAGGGTCCCATAAGGCACCATCGCTGCATTCTCGACATTCAATGCCCCGACAAAACTGCTGTTTGCCGGAATACCATGCACCGGCAAATCAATTGCCACCGTTGCCACACACTGGCTCGCCAGAGTGTGCGCCAAAGCCAGCACTGAAGCTCGATCACTGGTTATACCGTGAACATAAAGTGCCACAGGGTATCCATCCGCATCTCGCACATCACCACATGTGACTGGCCCAAAAGGAGTATTCGGGTTCGGCAAGGTGATCTGAAGCGGCACGCTCTCGACAGTAGTGGCGCCCGCGAACGGGTAGCGATAGGTGACGTTGAATGACCCATCCACATCTGCAGGAACTGTAACTCCCAGCGCCCCGGCCAGAGTCAGGTCCGGACGCCAGTTTTCCTGAAGGAAGCTGGGGTCGAAGGATTCAGACTGATCCGCCGCCTGCTGGTAGTAGGGAAGCTTGATGTACCCGGTATACAGAGTGCCCACGTCGCTGGCCAGTGCACCACCGCTCAGCGTTCCCATATCAATCCCGGTTGCTGCGGCAACGTCCAGATCACGTGGAACCGGCGTGGGCAACAGGCCATTAGCTTGAAGCTGGCCTATCATTGTGAGTGCTGTTGAGGGCTCTACACCCATCGCGGTCAGCTGTTGCAACAACGCTGCGCGAGGCGCAGCCATGGCGAGCAACGGGGTCTGCGGATCTGTTGTGGTGAAAGTGTAAGACACCGTAACCGAAGCGGCCCCGGCTTCTGCGCTTACAGCACCACCGCTCGCGAACTGCAGAAAGCCGCCGGCAAGTGAATGCCAGGCGTTGATCAGCTGCTGTACATTGGCCAATGCGCCGGTGGGATTGAAGCCCGAAGATGCCAATGCGTTGTAAGCCCAGGACCGGGTAATTGCCTCACCATCATCATCCAGTATCGGGCTCAGCGCATTGCTCAGAAACACGAGGTACTTCGTTTTGGGCGCCAGCGGCTCCGTCGGAACAATTCGGACCACGTTATTGGTGCCGCCATCAAGCGAGACGACCTGGACGTCAAACTCCGCCAAACCAGCGATAGGGTTACCCATGTCAATATTGCCAGGGTCCAGCGCGTCACCGTCGCTGTTGAGTTCAACCAGGAATACGTTGACCCCTGCGATCACCGTGCTTGGGTCCAGGCTGCCCTGTACCAGCACATCAAAATGAGCCGATGTGGAAAAACCATCAAGGCTATTTACTGCAGCGCGCACCGGATCTGTCGGAGCCCCTACGTCAGCGGTGCCATCGAAGTTATCCCCCTGAGCCGCCGCAGGCGTCAGGAATATCAGATCATTATTGAACGGTAAATCCGACGCCGCCGGGTCGAAGCGGGGGCTCGTGCCCGGCTGGAACGTCAGGTAGCTCGTGTCGCCCCTCGGCGGCACTGATACCTTGGAATCGCTGCCGCAGCCTGCCATCGCGACCAGCGATACCGATAGCACAGGCAGCAGGGCCTTGGTTATCTTTCTCATTGGTACTCTCCCGGGAGTATCGTGTTGTTGTCCTGTTATTTCTTATGGGGCAGTCGTAATAAAGTTGTAGTCGCACTGCTCACCCGAGAATAGCCCAGCCTGCAGGACGCCACAAGTAAAGATCCACACCGGGATGGCGGGCTGTCAGGCGGCCTGAGCGCGTGAAGGCACGCCGGAATGGAAGCGGAACTCGGTGTCCGGGGAGGTGATCAGTTCGGCCTCCCGGGCCACGAAGGCCGCCACCCGTCCGCTGATGTCCTCGCCGGCGTAATGCTGCGCCAGGCGCAGGTAGTCCTCGAAATGGCGCGACTCACTCTTAAGAAGAAAGCGGTAGTACCGGCCCAGTTCCTCGTCCACATGCGGCGCCAGGGCGGCAAAACGCTCGCAGGAGCGGGCCTCGATGACCGCCCCGATGACCAGCAGATCCACCAGCCGCGCGGGCTCGTGGCTGCGCGCCCCCTCCCGCAGCCCCTGGGCATAGCGCGATGACGACAGCCCCCGATAGGCAATCCCGCGCTTGCGCATCATCGCCAGCACCTGCTGGAAGTGCAGTAGCTCCTCCCGCGCCAGCTGGGTCAGCGGATCGAGCAGCTCGGTCTTGTCCATATACCGGAACATCATGTTCATGGCCGTTGCGGCGGCCTTCTTCTCGCAGTGGGCATGGTCGATCAGCAGGATATCCGGGTGCTCCAGCGCCCACTGGATCCACGCCTCGGGGGTGGCGCAGGGCAAAAAATCTCGGATGGCGGAAATATCATGCATGTCGGGGGACCACAGCGGCGTTCTGGCGCGGTAGTATAGCGGCCCCTTGATCACGACGCACCGTAACGGAAGCCGGGGAATGTCCGACGCCGACCGCACATCTGCCCAGCGCAGCACAAAATGGAAAGGCGCACTGGCCACCGCCGCCCTGCGCCTGGTGGCCCTGCTCCCCTGGCGCCTGAACCGCTGGCTGGGCGGCCTGCTCGGCCACCTGGCCGCCGCCCTGCCCGGCCGCCACCGACATATCACCCGCGTCAACATAGGGCTGTGTTTCCCTGAGCTCGATGCCCGGGCGCAACGGCAACTGGTGCGCACCTCACTGGTGGAAGACGTACGCGCCGCCGTCGAAATCGGCTATGTCTGGCATCACCCTGACGCCACCCTGGACCGCGTGCTGAGTGTGGAGGGCGATGCGCCCCTGCGCGAAGCACTGGCCAGCGGGCAGTCTGTGGTGCTGCTGGTGCCCCATCTGGGCTGCTGGGAAGTCGTCAACTACTGGATCGGAAAGCATTTTTCCGTGCATGCCATGTTCGCGCCGTCTGGGCTGCCTCAGCTGGATGCGCTGGTGCAACGCAGCCGCGAGCATTTCAACAGCACCATGTATCCCGCCAATGCCCGGGGCGTTGCCCGGCTGGTGCGCACCCTGCGCCAGGGCTCTGCCATGACCGGCATCCTGCCCGACCAGGTGGCCGACGAGGGCAGCGGCCGCTTCGCCCCCTTCTTTGGCGTGCCCGCCTACACCGGCACCCTCAGCGTGAAGCTGATCGCCCAGACCCGTGCCCGGGTGTTCGTCTGCACCGCCCTGCGGCAGCCCCGGGGCTATCGACTGGTCTTCCGCGCCCCGGACCCCGCCGTGCATGACGAGGATCTGGATAACGCCCTGGCCGCCCTGAACCGCTCCGTGGAAGCCATCGTCCGCGAAGCCCCGGCACAGTACCTGTGGAGCTACAAGCGCTTCCGCCGGGCCACCGATGGCCATCAGGATCCCTACAAATAGCGCTGCCCCTTCCGGTCAGCGCCCGAAACCGCTATAATCCGCGCGCCGTACCAACCCCCAAATACACCCCAAGCGTTTGATTTCCAAAAGAAATCCAAACCACGACGAGATGAGGGATTGCGCTGTGCTTGAAGCCTATCGCAAACATGTGGAAGAGCGCGCCGCCGAAGGCGTACCGCCGAAGCCGCTGAACGAGCAGCAAGTTGCCGACCTGGTAGAGCTGCTGAAGAACCCGCCCAAGGGCGAGGAAGACGTCATTCTGGACCTGTTCACTAACCGCATTCCGCCGGGCGTTGACCAGGCCGCGTACGTCAAGGCCGCCTTCCTGGCCGCCGTCGCCAAAGGCGAAGCCAGCTCCCCGCTGATCGATCGCAAGCACGCCACCAAACTGCTCGGCACCATGCAGGGCGGCTACAACGTCGAGCCGCTGATCAACCAGCTGGACGACGCCGAAACCGCAGAAATCGCCGCTGAAGCGCTCAAGCACACCCTGCTGGTCTTTGATGCCTTCCACGACGTGGAAGAAAAAGCCAAGGCGGGCAACGCCCACGCCAAGGCCGTACTGGAAAGCTGGGCCAACGGCGAGTGGTTCACCAGCAAGCCTGCCGTGGCTGACAAGATCACCGTCACCGTGTTCAAGGTCACCGGCGAAACCAACACCGATGACCTGTCCCCGGCCCAGGACGCCTGGAGCCGCCCGGACATCCCCCTGCATGCCAACGCCATGCTGAAAAACGAGCGTGACGGCATCACCCCGGAAAAACAGGGTGAAATCGGCCCGCTGAAGCAGATGGAAGCACTGAAAGCCAAAGGCCACCCGGTCGCCTACGTGGGCGACGTCGTCGGCACCGGCTCCAGCCGTAAATCCGCCACCAACTCCGTACTGTGGCACTTCGGCGATGACATCCCGTTCGTACCGAACAAGCGCGCCGGTGGCGTCTGCATCGGCAGCAAGATCGCCCCGATCTTCTTCAACACCATGGAAGATTCCGGCGCCCTGCCCTTCGAAGCTGACGTGTCCAGCCTGAACATGGGCGATGTCATCGACATCTTCCCGTACGAAGGCAAGATCACCAAAGCGGGCACCGACGAGGTGCTGAGCACCTTCGAACTGAAGTCCCCCGTGATTCTGGACGAAGTCCGCGCCGGTGGCCGGATCAACCTGATCATCGGCCGTGGCCTCACCGGCAAGGCCCGCGAGTCCCTCGGCCTGGGCGAAACCGACCTGTTCAAGAAGCCGCAGCAGCCCGCCGACACCGGCAAGGGCTTCACCCTGGCCCAGAAAATGGTCGGCAAGGCCTGCGGCCTGCCGGGCGTGCGCCCGGGCATGTACTGCGAGCCGAAGATGAG
>PNLU01000130.1 GCA_013823245.1 Alcanivorax sp. | reverse complement strand
GGCCCTCGGGGGGCGGGTAAAGGGTTTCTGGACCTTCGAGAGGCATGGATGCCGAACGAGAGCCCCCATGGATGGGTTCACGGCGTGTCCAGAAACCCTTTACCCGCCCCCCGAGGGCCACAACCACCATCCCGAAAAGAATGGAAAACACCCAACAGCCAAAGACAGGCTGCGCTTGCATCCGGCCCGTTGGGGGCTATCCTGTGCAGCCCGTAACTGAACGCGCGCGTGCCCGAATCCATGACCCGTATTGCCCTTGGTGTTGAATACGACGGTAGCCGCTACCACGGCTGGCAGACCCAGCAGCCCGGAGTGCCCTCCGTGCAGCTGGCGGTTGAGAAAGCTCTGGGTAAAGTGGCGAACCACCGCGTGGCGTTGAGCTGTGCCGGGCGTACCGACGCGGGCGTGCATGCGACCGGGCAGGTGATTCACTTCGATACCGACTCCGAGCGCACCGAGCGTGGCTGGGTGTTTGGGGCCAATACCAACCTGCCTGACGATATCGCCATTCTCTGGGCCAAACCCGTGCCAGAGACCTTTCATGCCCGCTTTGGTGCCCAGGCCCGTCGCTATCGCTATGTGATCTACAACGACAGGATCCGCCCCGCGCTGTTCAATCGCCAGATTACCTGGAATTACCGGCCGCTGGATATCGAGCGGATGCGCGCTGCACTGCCCGCATTGCGCGGGACCCATGACTTCACTTCGTATCGCGGTATTGCCTGCCAGGGCAAGTCACCCATCAAGACCCTGCACCGGCTGGAACTGTACCAGCGTGGTCCGCTGATCGTGCTGGAGGCCGAGGCCAATGCCTTCCTGATGCACATGGTGCGCAATATTGCCGGTGTACTGATGGCCATTGGCTGTGGCAAGAAACCCCCGGAATGGGCGGCGGAGGTGCTGGCAGCGCGCAATCGCCGCCTGGGCGGGGTGACCGCACCGCCGTTCGGGCTGTATCTGGTCGGGGTGACGTACGACAGTGTGTTTGATCTGCCCGCGCGGCGGCTGGGGCCGCAATGGCTGCCCCATGATCTGGATGCCTGGTAGGCTGCATCCGCCGTTACGCCCTGCTCACCGAATTTTGTTATCATCGCTGTTGTTTCCCTCGGAGACGTCTTTTGTTTCGCACCCGCACCAAGATTTGTGGCATCACCCGGCCGGAAGACGCGCTCAGTGCGGCGCAGGCGGGGGCGGACGCTATCGGCCTGGTGTTTCATCCGCCCAGCCCCCGTGCGGTCAGTGCCGGGGTGGCCGGGCAGGTGTGCGCGCAGCTGCCGCCGTTCGTGACCAGTGTCGGCCTGTTTGTCGATCTGCCAGCGGAGCAGGTGAGGGCGCTGCTGGAGCAGGTGCCGCTGGATATGCTCCAGTTTCATGGTGAAGAGACCCCCGGGTATTGCGCCAGCTTCGGGCGACCCTGGTTCAAGGCCCTGGCCATGCGCGAGGGGCTGGACCCGGCGCGCGAGGCCCAGCGTTACGCCGAGGCCGGCGCGCGCGGCATCCTGCTGGATGCCTGGGTGGCAGGTCTGCCGGGCGGCACGGGTGAGACGTTTGACTGGGGGCGTATTCCGGCGAACTTGCCGTGCCCCCTGATTCTGGCGGGCGGTCTGACGCCGGACAATGTGGCTGAGGCGGTGCGGCAGGTCCGGCCCTGGGCGGTGGATGTCAGCGGTGGTGTCGAAGCCCGCGATGCGTCCGGTCAGGCCCGCAAGGGCGTCAAGAGCGCTGAAGCCATCAACGCATTCATAGAGCAGGTTGCTGCGGCAACCACGTCGAGGAGTGACAGGTGACACAAGGTCCCGATTACGCAGCTTTCCCCGACCCGCGCGGGCACTTCGGTGCCTACGGTGGGCGGTTCGTGTCAGAAACCCTGATGGCGGCACTCGCGGAACTGGAAGAGACCTACGCCCAGTTGCGCGATGATCCCGTGTTCCGGGCTGATTTCGACCGTGACATGGCGCATTACGTTGGCCGTCCGTCGCCGTTGTACCTGGCCGAGCGCTGGTCGAAGAAGCTGGGTGGGGCGCAGATCTTCCTCAAGCGCGAGGATCTGAATCACACCGGTTCGCACAAGGTCAACAACACCATCGGTCAGGCGCTGCTGGCCAAGCACATGGGCAAGCCGAGAGTGATTGCCGAGACCGGGGCGGGCCAGCACGGTGTGGCCACGGCCACGGTGGCAGCGCGGCTCGGGCTCAAGTGCCAGATCTACATGGGTGCCGAAGATGTCGAGCGACAAAAGCTGAACGTGTTTCGCATGCGGCTGCTGGGCGCGGAAGTGATTCCGGTGACCTCGGGGTCGGCCACGCTCAAGGATGCCATGAACGAAGCCATGCGCGACTGGGTCACCAACGTGGATGACACCTACTACATCATTGGTACCGTGGCCGGACCGCACCCGTACCCGATGCTGGTGCGCGATTTCCACTGCATTATCGGCCGTGAGGCGCGCGCGCAGCATCTGGAACAGACCGGGCGATTGCCGGACGCCCTGGTGGCCTGTGTGGGTGGCGGATCAAACGCGATTGGTCTGTTCCATCCGTTCCTGAACGATGACGGTGTGGCCATGTACGGCGTGGAAGCCGGTGGCGATGGTCTGGAGACGGGGCGGCACGCGGCGCCGCTGTCGGCCGGGCGCCCCGGCGTGCTGCATGGCAATCGCACGTATCTGATGGAAGATGCCGACGGCCAGATCATTCATACCCATTCGGTATCGGCCGGGCTGGATTATCCTGGCGTGGGCCCTGAGCATGCCTGGCTGAAAGATATCGGACGGGTACAGTACGTGGCCGTGACAGACAAGGAAGTGCTCGCGGCTTTCCATGAACTGACCCGTGTCGAGGGCATCATGCCGGCATTGGAAACGGCCCATGCGGTGGCCTATGCGGCCAAGCTGGCGCCGACCCTGTCGCCGGAGCAGAGCATCATCATCAACCTGTCCGGGCGGGGCGACAAGGACATCCATACTGTCGCCGCCATGGAAGGTCAGTAATTCATCCCGAGGAGTTCCAGGTGAGTCGTATTGCAGGTTGTTTTGCCGCGCTCGCGGCCCAGGGGCGCAAGGCACTGATTCCTTACGTGACGGCGGGTGATCCGTCGGCGTCGGTGACCGTACCCCTGATGCATGCCATGGTGGAAGCCGGGTCTGACATTATCGAGCTGGGCATGCCGTTTTCCGATCCGATGGCCGATGGCCCGGTAATCCAGCTCGCCTGTGAGCGGTCGCTGGCCGCCGGGACCACCCTGCTGGGCGTGCTGGACATGGTGCGTCAGTTCCGCCAGGACAATGACACCACGCCGGTAGTGCTGATGGGCTACCTGAATCCGGTGGAAGCGATGGGCTACGAAGTGTTTGCCGAGCGTGCGGCGGCGGCGGGCGTGGACGGAGTGTTGCTGGTGGACCTGCCGCCGGAAGAGGCCGGGGAGCTGGCGCCGCTGTTCGATCGTCATGGTCTGGATCGCGTATTCCTGCTGGCGCCGACGACCACGGAAGCGCGCATGAAGACCATCGCCGAAGCCGGCACTGGCTATCTGTACTATGTGTCGTTGAAGGGCGTGACCGGCTCTGCGTCGCTGAACGCGGAGGAGGTGGCGGCCAAGGTGGAAACAATTCGCAAACATGCGAAATTGCCCATCGGGGTCGGCTTTGGTATCAAGGACGCTGCATCAGCGCAGGCGGTTTCGCGTGTTGCGGATGGGGTCGTGGTGGGCAGTGCGCTGGTGCAGCGTATCGCCGATCACGCGCAGCAGCCGGAGGCGATTCCGGCGCAGGTAGCGGGTCTGCTGGCGGAAATGCGTGCCGCCATGGACCATAGCGAATAAGGCGAAGCGAAGCATGAGCACGAATAACTGGCTGGAAAAGATTCTCCCCGCAATCCGCCGCACCGGCGAAGACCGCCGGGCCAGCGTGCCGGAAGGGTTGTGGCGCAAATGTCCGCGCTGCGACGGGGTCTTGTACCGGCCGGAGCTTGAGCGCAATCTTGATGTGTGTCCCAAGTGCGACCATCACATGCGTATCAGTGCCCGCAAGCGCCTGAAGCTGTTTCTGGATGAAAGTCCGCAGGCGGAAATCGGGGCAGAACTGGTGCCGGTGGACCGTCTCAAGTTCAAGGATTCCAAGAAGTACAAGGATCGTCTGAACGCGGCGCAGAAGGCGACCGGTGAAGGGGATGCCCTGGTGGTCATGCGCGGCAAGCTCAAGACCTTGCCGCTGGTGGCCTGTGCCTTCGAGTTCAACTTCATGGGCGGTTCCATGGGGTCCGTGGTCGGCGCGCGGTTTGTGCGGGCCGTGGACGTCTGTCTGGAGCGGCGTATTCCGCTGGTCTGTTTTGCGGCCAGTGGCGGTGCGCGCATGCAGGAAGCCCTGTTTTCCCTGATGCAGATGGCCAAGACCAGTGCAGCGTTGCAACGCATGCGCGAAGCCGGGCTGCCGTTTGTCTCGGTGATGACCGACCCGGTTTATGGCGGGGTTTCGGCATCGCTGGCCATGCTGGGTGACATCAACGTGGCAGAACCCAATGCCCTGATCGGCTTTGCCGGCCCCCGTGTGATCGAGCAGACGGTGCGGCAGAAGCTGCCGGAAGGCTTCCAGCGCAGTGAGTTTCTGCTGGATCATGGTGCTATCGACATGATCGTTCACCGGCATGAAATGCGTGACACCCTGCACCGGGTGCTTGCCAGCATGATGCACGCGCCGCCCGCTGCCGAATCTGCCTGAACTGATGCCCACACCATGAGCCGGTGCTTGCCATGAATCGCTCACTGGCCGATTGGCAGGCCCATATCGAATCCCTGCACCCCCGCGAGATCGAGATGGGTCTGGATCGTCTGGCGGTGGTGGCTGCGCGTCTCCAGTTGCTCAAGCCTGCGATGCCGGTCATTACCGTGGCCGGGACCAACGGCAAGGGCTCTACGGTGGCCCTGCTGGATGCGCTGGCGCGTGCAGCGGGACATCGCACCGGTGTCTATACCTCCCCCCATATCCTGCGTTTCAACGAGCGCGTGCGTATTGACGGTCGCGAGGCCGACGATGCCTCCCTGTGCCAGGCTTTCGAAGCGGTGGATGCGGCCCGCGGTGAGGTACCGCTTACCTATTTCGAGTTCACCACGCTGGCCGCGCTGTGGGTATTTCGCCACCAGGCGCCCGATCTGCTGATTCTGGAAGTGGGCCTGGGCGGGCGCCTGGATGCCGTCAACCTGCTGGATGCCGACGTGGCGATCATCACCTCCGTGGGGCTGGATCACACCGACTGGCTCGGCGACACCCGTGACCTGATCGCCGCCGAGAAGGCGGGTATTCGCCGCACCGGGCGGCCGCTGCTTTACGGTGAGCGGGACATGCCTGAGGTGGTAGCGCGCCTGGCCGAGGCAGACCAGGTGCCATTGTTCCGTGCCGGCGAGGCCTTCGCGGGCGAAGCGGGGCAGATTCGCTGGCGCCAGGGGGACGACACACTTAGCGTGTCGTTGGGCCCCGTGTGGCTGGGCGAGGACAATCTGGCGACAGCCGTGCAGGCGCTGGCATTGACCGGTCATCTGCCGCCCACGGCGTCGATCGCGGCGGTAGCGACGGTACTGCGTTTGCCCGGGCGCTGTCAGCACCTGCGCCACGGGGACGTCGACTGGTATCTGGATGTCGGCCACAATCGCGAGGCGCTGGCGCGCTTTCTGGCGCGTGTGCCAGCGGCCGCGCGCGGTGGTCGCACACTGGCGGTCTGTGCCATGCTTGCGGACAAACCGGTCGAGGCACTGGAGCCTTTCCGCCCGCAGGTGGATGAATGGCTGCTGGCCGATCTGGACGGGCCGCGTGGTGGGCCCGCCCGGCGCCTGGCCGCCAGTGTTGGGCCGGCGCAGTGCTTCACCAGCGTCCGTGCGGCGGTCGAGGCTGCGCGTCAGGCAGCGCGCCCCGGTGACCGGGTGCTGGTGTTCGGATCCTTTTACACCGTGGCGGAGGCGGTGCCGGTACTTGCTCCGGACACGGCCTGCGCATCTGAGGCAGATTGATGGACAAACAACTCGGGCAGCGCATCGTCGGTGCCATCCTGTTGCTGCTGCTGGCAGCCATCGTGACCCCGTTCCTGCTGCGCAGCCCCGAGCAGGTCAGGGTGGCGCTGGATATGGAATTGCCGCCACCGCCCGAGGCACCCACCTTGCCGATCGTGCCTGCGGTCAGTGATGAAGAGGTTGCCGAGGCGGAACTGCGGATCGATGAAGAGCGCGACCAGGTACGCCGCGACGGTGAACAGGTCCTGGCAGTGACGCCGGATGATACTGCTGACGCTGACGCTGACGCTGACGCTGACGCGGCGCCCCCGCCTGAACCCGCCGCCGAAGCCCCCCGTGAGGACCCGCCGCTGAGTGGCTGGGCCGTCCAGGTCGGCAGCTTCAGCCGGGCCGAAGGTGCCACTGAACTGGCGTCGCGGCTCCGGGATGCGGGCTACCGTGCCTTTACCCAGCCTTTTGACCAGGGCGACCAGCGTTTGCACCGGGTTTTTCTCGGGCCGGAACTGCAGCGCGACCGCGCCGCTGCGTTGCGTGAGCGCATCGCCGCTGACGAGGCCTTCGGCCTGCAAGGGCTGGTGGTGTCTGTGGGTCCGTAAACCCGTTTCGGGCGTGGGCAAGCCGCTTCGCCTCTGCTACCATTCGCGTCCTCATCAACGGGTAGGCTTATGAACCTGGCGGACGGGGTCATTCTCTTCATCATTGCCGTGTCGGCACTGATCAGTGTTCGGCGCGGGTTCATGCGCGAAGCCTTCTCCCTGGTCACCTGGGTGGCCGCGTTCATCATTGCCCGGTTGTTCGGGCCAGGCCTTGAGGTCATGCTGGAACCCTCCATCGAGACACCGAGTATTCGGATGGCCGTGGCGTTTGGTTCCCTGTTTGCCCTGACCCTGATCGTCGGGGCGCTGATCAATCATCTGCTGGGTGAACTGGTGCGTGTCACCGGCCTCAGCGGCACCGACCGGCTGTTCGGCATGGTGTTCGGTGCGGTAAGAGGCATGGTCGTGGTGATCGTGCTGGTGGCCCTGGCAGGGCCGGTGTTTGTGGAAGATCTGTGGTGGCAGCAGTCGGTGCTGGTGCCACAGTTCGCCATGATGGAAGACTGGTCGCGGCAGATGGCCGCCGGTTTCATCGAATTCGTGACCCGTTTCGGATAATGTTTTTCAGTCAATTGCAGAGGAACCGAGCATGTGCGGCATAGTGGGCATTGTCGGGCACTCGAACGTGAATCAGAGCATCTATGATGCCCTGACCGTTCTCCAGCATCGTGGCCAGGATGCCGCGGGGATCGTGACCTGTGATGGAGACCGCCTGTTCCTGCGCAAGGACAATGGCATGGTGCGGGATGTCTTCC
>PNLU01000129.1 GCA_013823245.1 Alcanivorax sp. | reverse complement strand
AGACCTGGGTTTCAACGCCATCTACCCGATGCGCGCCGACCTGATTGCCAAAGCCGTCAAGGCAGCACGCGGACACCGCAAGGAGATTCTCTCCACCCTGAAATCCAGCATCGAACACTGCCTGGAAGAAGAGGGCATCCAGGCACGCATTCTCGGCCGTGAAAAACACCTGTACAGCATCTACATGAAGATGAAAGAGCAGCACAAGCCGCTCAATGAAATCATGGATGTGTATGGCTTTCGCATCATCGTCGACAAGGTGGACACCTGTTACCGCGTGCTCGGCGCAACCCATAATTACTTCACGCCGATCCCCGGGCGTTTCAAGGATTACATTGCCATTCCCAAGGCAAACGGCTACCAGAGCCTGCACACCACCCTGAAAGCACGCAGCGGCATCCCGCTGGAAATCCAGATCCGCACCGAAGAAATGGAAGCGATGGCCAACAACGGCATTGCCGCCCACTGGCTCTACAAGGCGGAAGACCCCACCGGCAGCACGCCCACGCACACCCGCGCCCAGGCCTGGATGGGTCGTTTGCTGGAAATGCAGCAAAAAGCGGGTAACTCGATGGAATTCATCGAGAACGTCAAGGTGGATCTGTTTCCCGATGAAGTGTACGTCTTCACTCCAAAAGGCGAGATCAAGGAACTGCCGGTTGGTGCCACACCGGTGGATTTCGCCTACGCGGTGCACACCAAGGTGGGCAATACCTGCGTGGCCGCGCGCATCGATGGCAAGCTGGCGGCACTGTCCACACCGCTGGAATCCGGCCAGACCGTGCGTATCATCACGGCCCCCAACGCCAGCCCGAACCCCGCCTGGCTGAACTTTGTGATCAGCGGCAAGGCACGCTCCAATATCCGTCATTTCCTCAAGCACCAGCGGCGCGAAGATTCGATACACCTGGGCGAACGTCTGCTGGAAAAATCCCTGGCCGGCTACGGCCTGACCATGAACGACCTGCCCATCGAACGGGTGGTGTCGGAACTGGCCACCAACGGCTACGCCGCACTGGATGACCTGCTGGAAGACATTGGCCTGGGTAATCGCCTGGCGCCACTGGTGGCACGCAAGCTGGCGGGTACCCGCGATGACGCCGAGGACAAGGAGACAGAGCCGGGCGACCAGGATCGCAAGCCGCTGGCGATTCGCGGCACCGAAGGCCTGCTGGTGAGCTATGCCAAATGCTGTCACCCGTTGCCCGGCGACGCCGTAATCGGCCACCTGAGTGCAGGACGCGGCATCGTCGTGCATCGCGACACCTGCAAGAACATGCTCAACGAAATGCGCAGCAATCCGGAAAAATGCATAGCCCTCTACTGGGACAAGGACGTGGCGCAGGAATTTACCGCAGGCATTCGTGTGGAACTGGTCAACAAGAAAGGGGTGCTGGCCACCCTCGCCACGACCTTCTCCGAACTGGGTTCGAACATCGAGACCATCACCATGGCGGAGAAAGACGCCACCGTCACCGTGATCAATGCCAACATCACCGTGCACGACCGGATTCATCTGGCGCGACTGATCAAACGCCTGCGCAAGCTGGAAAATGTGATTCGTATCAGCCGCCTGACCGGCTGAGGCGACCCGTGACGGGGCAGCGCCCAGCCAGTACCATTCTTTCTCACAACCGTTATTACGCACCGAGACGCATCATGCCAAACCGTTCCGTGATCAGCACCGACAAGGCACCTGCTGCCATCGGCACCTACTCCCAGGCCATCAAGGTCGGCAGCACCGTCTACCTGAGCGGTCAGATTCCGCTGGACCCGGCCACCATGACGCTGGTGGACGGTGACATGGCCAGCCAGATACGGCGCGTGTTCGATAACCTCAGCGCTGTCTGCGAAGCAGCCGGGGGCAGCCTGCAGAAAATCGTCAAACTGAATATCTTCCTGACCGACCTCAGCCACTTCGCGCTGGTCAACGAGATCATGGCGCAGTACTTCCACGAGCCGTACCCGGCCCGCGCCGCCATCGGCGTCGCCTCACTGCCGAAAGGCGCCCAGGTGGAAATGGACGGCATCCTGATCCTCGAATAACACTAGAAACGGTCGGCGTAGCCCGCTTTGTAGTCCGGATATTGCAGGGTGTAGTGGCCTGCGGCCAGATACTCGCTGCGCACCCGACGGCCCCCGGGCACGACACCCTCCGGCACCGGCAGCGACAACCCCTGCTGCGCCGCCAGCCAGGCCAGCACTTCGTGATTGCTCACCGGCGCCTGATCGGTGCCGATCACCACCCCCGGCGGCGCATCATTGGCCAGCCAGCGGCGTGCCAGATGCGCCAGCAACCCGGCACAATCCGCACTGTGAATACGGTTGCCGTAACGCGCTTCCGGCAGCGCTTCCTCACCTTCGGCAATGCGCCGCGCCAGGGTCAGCAAGCGTGTGCGGCCAGGCCCGTAGATACCGGTAAAACGCACACTGGTCGCCAGGGTGCGTACCGACAGCTCCTCTTCCGCCGCCAGCAACAAACGGCCATTGAAGCGCTCGGGGCGGGGCGGCGTGCTCTCATCCACCCAGCCGTCCTCCTCGCCATACACGGCCGTGCTGGACACAAACAGCACCGGCGGCAGCGGCTGCTGCGCCGCCAGCGCATCGAGCAAGCGCAGCGGGTTGGTGATGTAGGCCTGGCGGTAGCCCACCTCATCACGGCCTGCGGGCGTCATGATCACGCACAGCAGATCCACCGGGTCCGGCGGCAGCATCACCGGATCACGGCTCAGATCCTGTGCGTACAGGTCCACGCCGGGCGGCGCCTCGTGACCCCGGCGGATACCACTGACGCGATGCCCGTCCGCCTGCAGCAACCCGGCCAGTTGCCGCCCCAGGTCGCCCAACCCGGCGATGAGAATATGTGCCATAACGTTGCCCTGTTGCCGCTATTAAAGATACATTACCAATAGTCATTACCGATTATCAGCCACGGCAACGGAATCCGCCATGACACTGACTGAACTTCGCTATCTGGTGGCCCTGGCCAGGGAAAAACACTTTGGCCGCGCCGCCGACGCCTGCCACGTCAGCCAGCCTACGCTGAGTGCCGCCATCCGCAAGCTGGAAGAACATCTGGGCCTGAGCCTGTTCGAACGTCGCCCCCGGGAAGTGCGCGTTACCCCGGACGCCGAACCGATCATTGCCCAGGCACAGCGCGTTCTCGAGCAGGTGGAACTGCTGGAACAGATGGCCGATCACCAACGCGACCAGCTCGGCGCGCCCCTGCGCGTCGGCGCCATCTTCACCGTCGCCCCCTACCTGTTCCCGGCCATGGTGCCCAAGGTCCGCAAGGCGGCCCCGGACATGCCGCTGTTCATCGAGGAAAACTACACCCACGTGCTGCGCGGCAAGCTGGATCGCGGTGAGCTGGACGCCATCATCGTGGCCCTGCCGTTCTCCGGCGGCGGCCTGGTGCGGGCGCGCATGTATGAAGAGTCGTTCTCGGTGCTGCTGCCCGCCGGTCATCCGTGGGAAAAGCAGAAGGAAATCCGGCCCGAACAGATGCTGGACGAAACCCTGCTGCTGCTCGGCGAAGGCCACTGTTTTCGTGACCAGGTGCTGGAGCTGTGCCCGGCCATCGACTCGGAAAAGCAAAAGAATCTGGTGCAGATCGAGGGTGGCTCGCTGGAGACCCTGCGCCACATGGTCGCAGGCGGCCTGGGCATTACCGTATTGCCAGACTCCGCCCTGCGCCACAACGGCTACCGCGACGACACCTTTGTGGTGCGCCCCTTCACCCAGCCGGCGCCCACCCGCACCATCGCTCTGGTCTGGCGCGACAGCTTTCCGCGGCCCAAGGCCATTGAAGTCCTGCGCCAGGCCGTGCCCCGCGAGGGGCTGGTCAGTCGCGAGGCCGCTGCCTGATCCGCAGCGAGGTTCTTTTTTTATGAACTCCGGCATGAGCACACCAGCATGAGCGAGCTGGCCGCCCGGCCGCTCGCTGGCCTCAAGGGCGTTGGCCCGCGCGGCGCCGAACGGCTGGCCAGGATGGGCCTGCACACGGTGGAAGATCTGCTGTTCCACCTGCCGTTCCGCTACGAGGACCGCACCCGTATCCAGCCCATCGGCCGCCTGCGCCCCGAACAGCATGTGGTGATCGAAGGCGAGGTGCTGGCCGCCGATGTGGTGTTCGGCCGCCGCCGCAGCCTGCTGTGCAAACTCAGTGACGGCACCGGCATGGTGGCGCTGCGCTTTTATCACTTTACTGCCGCACAGAAGAACAACCTGGCCCGGGGCGCCCGCGTGCGCGTGTACGGGGAGGTCCGCGCCGGCGGCACCGGGCTGGAGTTCTACCATCCCGAATACGAACTGGCCGTGGGCGATGAACTGCCGCCGCTGGAAAAGAGCCTGACGCCGGTCTACCCCACCACCGAGGGGGTGCACCAGAAAACCCTGCGCAACCTGATGCGTCAGGCACTGACCTTGCTGGAGCGCTACCCACCCCGCGACCTGCTGCCGCCCGAAATGCTCGACAGCGCCCGCCTGCCCACCCTGCGCGAGGCACTGCAGAAACTGCATGCGCCGCAGCCCGATGACCCGGTGGACATGCTGCTCACCGGCAGCCATCCCGCCGTGCAACGGCTGGTGATGGAAGAGATGGTCGCCCATCAGCTGGGCATGCTCAGCCGCCGCGCCGGGCAAAAAGCACACAGCGCCCCGGTATTTACCGATGACAGCCTGGTGCACCGGCTGCGCGAGAGCCTGCCGTTCACCCTGACCGGCGCCCAGCAGCGCGTCATCAACGAAATCGCCGCCGATCTGGCCATCCCCTCGCCGATGCTGCGCCTGGTGCAAGGGGATGTGGGCAGCGGCAAAACGCTGGTGGCGGCCGCCGCCGCCCTGATGGCGATTCGTGCGGGCTACCAGGTGGCCCTGATGGCCCCCACCGAACTGCTGGCCGAGCAGCACCTGCACAATTTCCGCCACTGGCTGACATCGCTGGATATCGAAGTCGCCTGGCTGGCGGGCAGCCTGACCCCGAAACAACGTCGCGAAACCCAGGCCAGGCTGGCCGACGGCCAGGTGCCCATGGTGGTGGGCACCCACGCGCTGTTTCAGGACGCCGTGGGCTTCCAGCGTCTGGGCCTGACCATCATCGACGAGCAACACCGCTTCGGCGTACACCAGCGCCTGGCGCTGCGGGAAAAAGGCCGCGAGGGCAATCAGGTGCCGCATCAACTGGTGCTTACCGCCACGCCCATTCCGCGCACGCTGGCCATGAGCCTGTACGGCGATCTGGACACCTCGGTGATCGACGAACTGCCGCCCGGACGCGAACCCATCGACACCCTGGCGCTGCCCGCCAGCCGCCGCCCGGATGTGATTGCCCGCGTGCATGCCGCCGCCATGAAAGGCACCCAGGCCTACTGGGTCTGCACCCTGATCGAGGAATCGGATGCGCTGCAGGCCCAGGCCGCCGAGGCCACCTGGGCCGACCTCAAGGAAGCGCTGCCAGACCTGAATGTCGAACTGGTACACGGCCGCATGAAGGCCAAAGACAAGGCCGAACGCATGGCCCGCTTCTCGCGCGGCGAGGCTCACCTGCTGGTGGCCACCACCGTGATCGAAGTCGGCGTGGACGTGCCCAACGCCACCCTGATGGTGATGGAAAATGCCGAACGTCTGGGCCTGTCGCAGCTACACCAGTTACGCGGGCGTGTCGGCCGGGGTGGCGGCAAGAGTTATTGCGTGCTGCTTTATCAGACGCCCCTGTCACACACCGCCAGGAAGCGGCTGGCGGTGATGCGCGAGACCGGCGACGGTTTCCGCATTGCCGAAGAAGACCTGCGCCTGCGCGGCCCCGGCGAATGGCTCGGCACCCGCCAGACCGGCGACCTGGCCTTCCGCATCGCCGACCTGATGCGCGACGAGGCCCTGATGGCCCCGGCACGCGACATGGCCGACACTTTGCTCGGCGAACACCCTGATGCCGCCGAGACCCTGGTCAAACGCTGGCTCAAGGGTGCAGAAGGCTACGCCGACGTCTGAGGTCGGGGGCGCGCTGGCACGGCGCCAGCATTGGCCCCGGCCCGGCAAAACCGGCATTATCGAAACCCGCGTCGCACGAACACAGGAGCCAGACATGTCGCGCCAGTTTCCCGGGGTGGACCCGGACGGGCTGCTCGAATATTCCGTGGTCTTCAACGACCGCGCCCTGAACCATATGTCGCAGACCTTCCAGCAGGTGATGCGCGATATCGCGACCACGTTGCGTGAGGTCTACCACGCTGCGGGCGTGGTGGTGGTGCCCGGTGGTGGCACCTACGGCATGGAAGCGGTTGCACGGCAATTCGCCAACGACGCCACCTGTCTGGTGGTGCGCAATGGCTGGTTCAGTTATCGCTGGAGCCAGATCTTCGACATGGGCGATATCCCCGCCGAAGAAATCGTGCACCGGGCACGCCCCGTCACCCCTGAGCCCCAGGCCCCCTGGGCGCCCGCACCGATTGAAGAGGTGGTCGCCAGCATCCGCGCCGCCCAGCCGGATGTCGTGTTCGCCCCCCATGTGGAGACCGCCAGCGGCATGCTGCTGCCGGACGACTATATTCGTGCCCTGGCCGACGCCGTGCATGACCATGGCGGCTTGATGGTGCTCGACTGCGTGGCCTCCGGCACCCTGTGGGTGGACATGCAGGCGACCGGCGTGGACGTTCTGATCAGCGCGCCGCAAAAAGGCTGGAGCAGTTCCCCATGCAGCGCCCTGGTAATGCTGAGCGAACGCGCCCTGGCGAGACTGGAAGACACCACCAGCAGCAGCTTCGCCTGCGACCTGAAGAAGTGGCACCAGATCATGCAGACCTACGAAAATGGCGGCCATGCCTATCACGCCACCATGCCCACCGATGCGCTGAAGCGCTTCCGCGATACCATGCTGGAAACCCGCGAGCTGGGCCTGGAGACGCTGGATAGCGCCCAGCGGGAACTGGGCCGCAAAGTGCGCGCCCTGTTCGCCGAACACGGCTTCCGCAGCGTCGCTGCCCCCGGCTTTGAGGCACCCGGAGTAGTGGTGTGTTACACCGACGACGACGCCATTCACACCGGCAAGGCGTTTATCGCCCAGGGGCTGCAAACTGCCGCAGGCGTGCCGCTGATGTGCGAAGAACCGCCGGGCTTCAAGACCTTCCGGGTGGGGCTGTTCGGGCTGGATAAACTTCAGGACGTGGACGGCGCTGTGGCGCGGCTGGCCGGGGCACTGAAGCAGGTTCAAAAGTAGGTTTGCCTGGAGATTATTGTTAAAGCCCCCCACATGCCGGGCGGAGCGCTACCCGGGTACGCTCGCGGCGCAACCGGCAGGGCGCTGGCAGGTGAAGGTGGTGACGGAAGGGGGGCAGTTGCTGGGGGTGTTGC